>JANMLD010000270.1:0-61834 GCA_031372345.1 Pirellula sp. | reverse complement strand
CATCCGTCGGCGGAGCGACGGATCCACGTGGGCCGGCTCGCTCCGCGGCCGGCGGTCAGTGTAGTCGGAACCGCACATGCGAGCTCCTTCCAAAAAACCCCGGACTGGAAGGCTGCCGCTGGTTAAAACATCCATTCGGATTGCTGCACGCAATCGGTGTTAAGAAACAGGACATCCGTCGGCGGAGCGACGGATCCACGTGGGCCGGCTCGCTCCGCGGCCGGCGGTCAGTGTAGTCGGAACCGCACATGCGAGCTCCTTCCAAAAAACCTCTGGCGTCGACGCAACTCGACGAATTCCTTCGTTGACACGATTGCGTTGGAAGCGTACGATAGACGAAAGAATTCGTCGTTTGGCAATGCAAATGTTAGACGTGCCATGCAACATCCAGTTTCAACTCTTGCAGGAATATTCCATGGCCAGACCGCAAACAGGCCGACCCACTGACCAGGAACTTGAAATCCTTAAAGCGATTTGGACCCTTGGACCAAGCAGCGTTCGCGATGTCTGGCAGGTGCTGGCTCAATCGCGCGAGATCGGTCAGACCAGCGTCCTCAAGACTATGCAGATCATGCGAGACAAAGGTTTGCTACTCTGTGATACCGATCAGCGACCACAGTTGTTTAAACCAGCCCAGAGCCAGAAGGCAACACTCAAACAGTTGGCGGGTGACCTGATCGGCCGCGTATTCGGCGGGTCGACTAGCCTGCTACTGCTTCACGCAATGGAAAGTAAAAAGGCGACACGAGCTGAGTTGGCAGAAATGCGCGCTTTGCTCGATCAATTTGAAAAAAACAAGTAGTTGTTCCGAATCACAGATTCTCATTGGAGACGATGGATGTTTATTGACTCCGAAGGTTTTGTCAATGTTCTTTTGATTCGGCTTGGCTATACGCTCCTCCATTTTCTTTGGCAAGGGATCCTTATCGCTGGGATCAGCGCCGCCGGACTCCGATTGCTTAGGGCTGCGTCGTCAAACCAACGGTATCTGTTTCTTGCAACCATGTTCGGAGTCATGGCATTTACGCCCCTGCTCACATTTTCGCTACTTGAAAGTCCAGTCTCCGGGAACAGCACGGCGTTTCCGCGGGCATCGCTAAAGTCTGAGCCATCACGCGTGAGGCAAGAGAAACGGACAAGCCTAACGTCTGCACCCATCCCATCTTCAGGCATATCAACGGACGTATCCAGTCGAGCCAATGAGCCGAGGGATGTTAGGCAATCTACTTTGCAAGATTCATCTACTGCGAAACCCGATCGGGTACTTAGATTCCTTGTTGTTGGTTGGGCTGCAGGGGTCTGTTTGCTCTCGCTGAGACTTGTCGTTGGCTGGTACAGCATGATGCGAGTGCGTCGAACGGGACTTTCGGCGATTCACAACAACATTCAGTCCATGTGCAAATCGTTGTGCAATTCGATACAGGTAAGGCAGACCGTTCAGGTGTTTGAATCGGCCGTTGTCCAAGTTCCGGTAGTTGTCGGCTGGTTAAAACCGCTCATCCTTTTACCGACAAAACTCGTCACAGGTCTGTCCGACGAAGAACTGGAAGCTATTCTGGCTCATGAACTCGCCCATATTCGTCGTCATGATTACCTGGTGAATATCGGGCAAATTGCCGTTGAAAATCTGTTGTTCTATCATCCCGTCGTCTGGTGGCTTTCGTCGCGAGTTCGACAAGAGCGTGAACAATGTTGCGATGATATGGCTGCTCAATTTTGCGGCAGTAGAGTGAAGATTGCTCGTGCACTTGCGACCCTCGCCGAGCTAAACGCTCGCGTTCCAGTGTTGCTTCCCGCCGCAACAGGGGGCTCGGTGGTTCAGCGAATACGCCGCCTTTTGCACGCAGACGCGAAACCGGAACGGATGGGCTGCGCCGGAATTGGATTTGGGATCATCTGCCTGCTGCTGCCACTGGTAGTGGCGATTGGCTTGGCTGTATCCATCTCTGGTTTCAACACTCTTAACTCGCCGCAGGCCGCCGCACTGTTGAAGAGTCAACAAATGGAAAGCCAGCGAGAATCGCAACGCTATTTTACTGAGCTGAGCAAGAAGCAAAATGCCAAGCTATTGGCTGCGGAGGAGCGGGAGACTGAAGAACAGGACGAGCAGATGGATCTTAGCAAAAACTGGTCGCTGAAGTTCCCCGAAAACGTTCAGGCCAACGAGTTCGCGGGTCTGATTGTCGACGAGAATGGGAAGCCCTTGGCCGGTGCGAAAGTCGACCTATTTCCTGCGTTCACAGGCCACGAAACGACAACTGACCAGCAGGGTATGTTCCGCTACAAGCTTGAAATGGCGAGTCAAGGCCAAACGATGGAGGTCCGGTTTTCAAAAGACGGCTATTCTCCGATCTACCGGCGAAATCAAAAGCTCGATGTGCCCAATTTTTGCGTCGTTCTCGATCGCAAGACTTACCTGGAGGGGCAGGTCGTTGACGAAAACAACAATCCAGTACCCAAGGCGAAAGTCTTCGCCGCCCATCCTTACAGTTGGCGTGGAGAATTCATCAGCTTCGATCGTGAGACGGTCACGTTGACGGATGAGAACGGGCGATACCGACTCTATTTGAATCCGGAGATGTACACCATCGCGGCAATCAGCGAAGGGCAGGGGGTTGAACGTGTTCAGAATGTAGAATTGGACAAGAACGAAGTGAAAACGCTCGATCTGCAACTCCATGCTGGTGTCCACTTACTCGCCAGAGTGCTTGACGAGGAAACGGCCGAGCCCATCGCTGGGTTGACGCTGTATCATCGAACGAATCCCCTGCTACGCGGCGTGTCGAATGCTGACGGGCTGATTGAAATCTCGAATGCACTGCCCGGTGTCGAAGAATTGCAGGTAGGGTGCGGAACTCCGGCCATGGTTCGCGGATACTTCGCTTGCCCGACCCAACCATTCGGAAGTTGGTCGTCACCGGATGCAAAGAAACCTTGGCATCGAACGACGACAACAGAGGTCGCCATCATGTTCGACCTTTCGCCCAATATGAATCCGGTAACGATTTATGTTCAAGCTGGAGTGCTTATTTCAGGGAAAGTCACCGATCCTGACGGCCATCCAGTGGCACAGTCGACCGTTGCTCCAGCCCGAACGGGTACCGGGAATTCTCTGACCGGTGACACTCGCTACAGCGTCGAAACCAAAGAGGACGGTTCTTACATCGTCTGCCTGCCGCCAAGCGGGGACGCTGAGTACAACTTGATGGCCCATGATGGCAAGTATTCACAATGGCGAAATTTTGCATCAGGAGTAACGGAACCGTTTCGAACCAAGCCGGGCCAGCGGCTTGAGAATGTCGATATTCAGCTTCATCGACCTGCCACCGTTCAGGGCCGAGTGACAACCCGTGACGGTCGAAGCCTCAAAGGCTTGGAAGTTCGCGCACATGCCGCGGACAAACGTGGCAATCGCTACTACGACCCTACGACGAAAACCAACGACGATGGTACATTTGAAGTGAGTCACATTCGACCGGGGAAACACTTCATCCAGGTTGAACCGTTCCAGTTGGAGGCCGAAAGAGCACCGACGGAATCGTCGTTTGTCATTGAATTAAAAGAAGGCGAAACAAAAGCGGGAGTGCTGCTCGAACTCCAAGGCAAAAAGTAACACGTGGCCGACGCTGCTAGCGTCGACTCGAATGCTGGCAGCATCCGCCACGAAACCCTACTGCACAACACTTAAATTGGGCAACCTCTTTTTGAGAGCTTCGATCGCAGGTTTTGACACCGACGTATTGGTTAGATTCAAGAGTCTTAGCGAACGTAGTTCGTGAAGGTGCTCAAGTCCGATGTCCGTAATCTTCGTCGATGTCAAGTTGATTTCCGATACCGTCTGGGTCTTGGCCACCAGTCTAAGCTGGTCGTCCTCGATAGCGGAGTTCGTCAGATCCAATGAATTGATTTGGCAGATCTCGTAGGGAATCTTATTGGGGTCCAGGCGGTCCAGGCCCAAAACGGCGATTCGGCAAAGCCAAAGTCTTACCGCGTGCTTCGCTTGGCCGTCGTTGTAACGGCCAGACATCGAAATCTGTCCCGCCGGTGGCGTAAGTTGCATCAACATTTCTAAACACTGTTGTTGCGATTCAACACGACTTCGCTCAACTCGCGCATCGCCGGAGAGACGAGAAACTGGCCAAGCCACCATGAATGACAAAAGTAGAAGTGTTCGAGTCGAAAATCGAAATCTACCACCCCGCCGCCATTGCATCCAGACAATGGGGGAAGCCATAATCGCGAACAAAACTACAAACCCTCCGAATACCACTGTCCACGGGATCAGTAGCAGGATAGGGACCAGGTCCAGCCACCGAATCCACTCTGTCAATAGGACGAATCTGAAAATAAACAAGAGCATGCGCACGTTTGGCCAGCCCAATCGCCTCATCAGGCCCCCCGTTTCGCTTCGCAATTTCTTCATGTGAATCTCACCGAAAGGCGACCGGACCAAATGTTGTTTAGAAGATCATATCAAATCTTGGGCACATCAAACGTAGGTCCGCATGCTCGCCAGCGGTGGAAAGTCGGAGAGCCAGCGGAAGCCATCGTAGCCGTTTAGAAACAGGCTTCAATCACTGAGAAATCGTCATCGAGCAAATTGGAACCGCGAAGTTCGCGGACATGAAAGAGAAGTCGGTCGATCAGCGAAGCATCGTCGGAGGGGGAGTTATGGAGCGATTCCACGAACGCTACGAATTCGTGGAACTGCCATTCCGTGCCATCAGGCCTGTGAATTTCATGAGCGCCATCGGTATAAATATAGAGCCTGGAGCCGGGAGAAATCGAGATTTGACCGTTGCCGAAATCTTCACAGTCCATCACCCCCATGAGCGGACCCTCGGACTCCAAACGAATCGCGGTATTGCCAACCTGCGGATCAAACAACAGCGCTTCAGGATGTCCGCCTGATGCCCAAAATAATTGACGATCGCTCGGCCGATAAACCCCGTACCAGATCGTGTAGAACTTGCCATAGTCCTCGGCTAGGAACATGCGATTGAGCACGCCAAGAACCTGTCCTGGCAGGCGAAAATCAGTGTCAGGCAAAACGCGAGCGCGCAGAACGTTCATGATTGAAACCGACAACAATGCCGAGGCGATGCCGTGACCAGCCACATCGAGAATATAGATCGCAAGATGATCCGGATCGATCCAATCGTATCCGAGAGTATCACCCGCCAACTCGGAACAGGGAATATAACGCCAATCGAGCCGAGGCGGACCTGTGGTGGGATCTGGCAGGAGCGAATACAAATAACGAGCTCCGACCTCAAGCTCCTCTGCCATTCGACTCCTACTTTCAGCTAACTCGGCATAGGCAGCGTTTCTTTCGTGCAGGCGAATGTAACTGTTAGAGTGATAACGAATGCGGGCGAGGAGTTCCACCTGGTCGGGAAGCTTCACTAAGTAGTCATTCGCTCCCAATGCGAAAGCTTTCGCTTTAATCGTTGGCTCTTCTTTGCTCGAAAGCACAATTAGCGGAATGTCACGCGTGGCAGCATTTGCACGATAGAATCGTACAAGCAACAGGCCATCGACATCGGGCATTACGAGGTCTTGCAGAATGACGGTCGG
Source organism: Pirellula sp. (assembly GCA_031372345.1). GTDB lineage: Bacteria > Planctomycetota > Planctomycetia > Pirellulales > Pirellulaceae > JBKCUI01. The sequence goes on along the minus strand of JANMLD010000270.1, from coordinate 56,257 downwards.
TTTTAGCCGGATGGCTGTTTCGAGCGCCAGGGATGGATCGCTACAGAAATGAAACTCAATGTCCGTTTCCTGTTGCAACATTTTGCGCACTCCTTCGCCGATGATTACTTGATCATCAACCAGCAAAACTGAGAACGGCTTCGAAGTAAGAGGAGCTGAAGGCAGTGATTCTGAGAGTGTCATAAAGCTTTCCAAAGTGTGCCATCCTGCCGCGTATCAAATCAACGTGGCTGCGGATTATTGACTAAAAGTTCCAGGTTCGTGGCGATCGCGTTCAAGGGCAGAATGCGCGCGGCGGCACCCAATTTGGCAGCGGCTTGCGGCATGCCATAAACCACCGAACTGGCTTGATCCTGAGCGATGGTGGACCAACCGGCTTGACGCAATCGCAGCAACCCTTTAGCGCCATCGTTACCAATTCCGGTCAACAGGACGGCAACGCGAGGACGACAACCTGCGTCTGCGATGCTGTCGAATAAGGCGTCCACCGAAGGACGAAACGGGTTTTCGGCGGGATGACGCGTGTATTGCAGCGTGCCATCGCGCATGAGCACTAAATGATCGCTGGTAGCAGCCACATGCGCCGTGCCCGGCTCCGGACGATCTCCTGGCTTCACCGTTTTCACACGAATTTTGCAACGCTCCGCCAACCACTGCACCAACGGCAAGGCGAATTCTTCTCCTATGTGCTGAGCGATCAGTATTGCCGCCGGGAAGCTTGGCTTCAACTTTGAGAGGATGAATTCGAGCGCGGCTGGGCCACCCGTCGAAGCTCCGATGGCCACGATGGGAGTGTGCGAACCCATTGAACTTGACGTGGCAATTGAGGTGAACGCTTGTTTGGTAGGATCGCTGCTCCGCGCGGTGCGTAGTCGTTGATTGACGCGATCCACATTCGCTAACTTCGCCAGCAATATTGTGGCTCCAGCGGCCGAACCGGTCACCCTGGGAGTTTCTACCGCGTCGTAGGCACCATATCCCATCGCTTCACTTACCAGTTTGAAGTTTCCTGCCACCGTTGCCGTTACGACGAGGATTGCACAAGGCGATTGCTTCATGATTTCCTCAGTCGCTCGGGCACCTGATTTTCCAGGCATCACTAAATCCATCAAAATAACGTCGGGGCGATCAAGCATGCATTGTCGCACGGCAGAATCGCCATCGAGTGCGGTCCAAGCAATGGTATGCGAACGATCAGTCAGAATGATCCGCTTCAATCCTTCAATCGCCACTGGCATATCATTGACTATCGCTACCCGCATGAAAATCTTTTCAAAAGCTGCTCGTTTATTGTGATTCACCGATGAGACGATGCACGGCATCTAAAAGTGATTCATCGTGAAAACTGCTTTTTGTTAAATAATAGTTAGCTCCGGCTTCCAAACCAGCCAAGCGATCTTCCTCGCGGTCTTTGTAGGACACAATCACCACCGGAATGCGTTGCAGTAGGTTATCGTCCTTGATCTTTCTAGTGAACTCCAATCCATTCATATGGGGCATGTCGATATCGCTTATCACGAGATCGAACTCTCCCTCGCGAACCGTGTTCCAGCCATCTGCTCCGTCAACAGCTAGCGTTACCTCATAGCCGCGCGAGGTGAGAAGTTGCCGTTCTACTTCTCGCACCGTGATCGAATCGTCCACCACCAAAACGCGTTTTTTTCGACCGACGACATGCTTTCGACCTCCGTCATCCGTACGCTCAAGTTTGCCTAATTCGAGCAGTCGTTCTATCGCACGGCGCACATCGTCTAAATCAATGATTAACACAGGCGAACCATCATCCAACACTGCTGCGGCGCTGACATTGGGAACTTTCCCCAGACGATGATCCAAAGGCCGAACCACAAGATCTTGTTCGCCCATGAAACCATCGACGACCAAACCATATTGATCATTATGGTTCGAGAAGAGCACGATGAATAGATCCTTGGCCGCCGAACTGGCATCGGACGCCGAATTCACTCCATCCTGTGTCGCTTGTGGACGTTTGCTCATATGCAGGATCTGCGTTCCCAATACGACGCCAACATTTTGACCATCTACTCTAAGAAATTGTCGATGTTCGAGCGAACCGATACTATCGGGCGGCACGCGGAGCAGGCGATCGATGCGAAGGAGTGGGAACGCATAAGGCTCTCCAGCGATTTCTACCAACACGGCGCGAATCACCGATAGTGTGATCGGCAAATGCAGGTGGAAACTTGTTCCTTTGCCGAGTTGGGACTGCACACGCACCGTACCGCCAACGGAGGTGGCCATGTTGTGTACGACATCCAGCCCCACGCCACGGCCTGATATCTCGGTGACTTCCCCTCGCGTGGAGAAACCAGGGAGAAACAGAAACTCATACAACTCGGCATCGGTCATACGCGATGCCATATCCTCCGTCGTGAGCTTGCGTTCCACGATCTTCGCCCGTAGCTTTTCGGAATCAATGCCGCGTCCATCATCGCTTATGGTAATGGCGAACATTCCCGCGCTGTGACGAACTTCAAGCTTCAGCGTGGCAATTTCTGGCTTGCCTGCCGCCAATCGTTCTTCGGGCGATTCAATGCCATGATCGAGAGCATTTCGCAGGATATGATTTAGCGGAGCATCGAGCTTTTCGAGTACATCGCGATCGACGGGGGTGGTTTCGCCGACGATTTCGAAGCGAACGTTTTTGTGAAGTTCACGCGACATGTCGCGAACCATGCGAGGATAGCCTTGCACTCCGTCGCTCATAGGCCGCATGCGACTGGCGATTACCTCGTTGTACAATCGACTGTTGAGATCGTCGGATCGATGGGCATGGCTCTCGAATACCTCGATGCGGCTTCCCAACACGGTTAGACTTTCGAGCAGTTTGTTCCGCAAGTCTTTAATGATGTCGTGACTTGCGGCGGCGGATTCGGCCGGAATCGATTGAGCGAGTTCGTCGATCAAATCGGTCAGACGATCTTGTTCTCGTTTCAAATTCACTAAGGATTTTGCAAAGGGCTGCAAGCAGCGAGCTTCCACCAACGATTCCCCCGCCAAGCCCATTAAACGTGTAAGATTCTTGGCGGTTACTCGCACCACGCGCTCTTGAGCGTCGTCCGGCACAGTCGTTGGCGCGAAAGCGGTCTCAGCAGCGTTCTCTTGCATCGGTGGCGGCACGGCGGCGGGATTTGCGACAGACCTGGCGATCATAGAACTGGCTGGTGGCTCCGCTGGCGAAGGCTCTTGAGCGGAATTTGCTCGTGTGGTGAGTTTGGCCAACATTTGATCGATCGTTTTTTGCATCGCTTTCATATTCTCTGTGCACTCGGTTCCAACCGCGATGGAAAGTTGATGGAACAACTCATTTGCCTGCGTGAAGCATTGCAAATCGTCAGGGGTCCCAGCACGTTCGGTGGGTCTCCCCTCTTGCCATGCACGTTCACACAGCTGAATCAATTTCGACAACGGTTCTACACCCAATACCACAGCCACCCCGCGCATGTTGGCAAACGCCTCTTGCACACTGGTGTTCACGAAGCCGGCCAGCGGAGCCTGCCATGCCTCCAGGGCCGAAGACAAGATAGCTCCACCGGCTTGCATTTCATCTTGAAACAAAGCGAGCGTTCCAGGATCGATCCAATCCGCTTTTGCGATCTTCCAATCCGCCGACGGGTGCGTCACAGGTTTGATCGCGGCAATCCCCACATCGACCGGCTCTTCAGTGACAGACTCTACGAGCCCTCGCTCGAACGCATCTGATTGTGCGATCGATGCGGTGAATTCTTCGCCGCGTAAAACCCCTTCGAGATGGGAAATAAGCTGAGCCAAGGCAGCGTCGTGTGGCGCGTACCAGGTCGCGAAATCGTTGCCAGCTGATTCGCCAAACTTGCTCAACCAATCGGTACCGGCCAAAAGAAGGTCGATTCCATTCGCAGTCAAGGATAAACTTCCCTGCTGCACCGCCACAAGGCAATCTTCCATTACATGCGCGAGCTTCACCGCGGGATCGATGCCAAGCAAACGAGCGGCCCCTTTAATGGAATGTGCTGCGCGCATCAGAGGTTCAACCTGTCGCGGATTGGGATTCTGCTCCAGCAAAATCAGTCCATCATTGAGCACGTGAACCTGGCCTTGCACCTCTTGCCGAAACAGTTCGATGAGCGTGGAATTCATATCTGAGGAACTCATCGCATTTCCTTTTGCATCGAAGCGAACAAGCGATCAGCATCGAGATGGCACACGTAATTCCCATCCCAATCGTACACATGTCGCGACAAGCGACTTGAACTGCGTCGCAAGGTAGCCGGGAGTTCAGTGCGTTGTTTCCAGCCCAGCCGATGCACACCAAGAACTTCATCCACCGGAATGACCCAACGTTGTCGCCCATGCTCGGTCACCAGGAATCGTGATTTTTTCGAAGCTTCCATAACGAGTGGCGACTCTTCGAGATTCAACAGTCGTGCGAGCGAAACACACAGTTCTAGCTCGCCACGAATATTGACAATGCCTTCCATATTGCCACTCGTTCGATGCGGTACGCGATGCACATATCGTGGCTCGGCGACCTCCAACACGGAACGCACGTCAAACGCTAAGCACTCGTCGCTCAAGCGAAACACGAGTACTGTAATGGTATCGCTTTCCAGTGAAGCGTCGAGCTCTGCCAGGCGAGCCCTGGTCGCATCCAGCCATTCTTGCGGAGGCTGGCGGTTGAATAAATGCGAACCGGCATTCGCGTACACATGGCAATTGCGACAATGAACATATTTAGGAATTTCGGGACAGGAACGATCTCCATGCACGCCAATACGATTCCAGCACGACTGGGACTCATGGTCGGTGACCGCAATTTCGAGAATCGCTCGGGGAAAAGTGGGATCGTGCATGTATTTAGCTCCTTTAATTCCGTGGTCGTTCCAGACGACGCTGATAGTTCGCGGTTTGTTTTGCATCGCCCCGTAATTGGGCCAGCAACAGCAAGTGCGTGAGTGATTCAACGTGATCGGGTTCAAGAAACAGAGATTTGTGGTAATGCGTTTCCGCTTGCACAAAATCACGACGCGTTTGAACAATCACCCCCAATAAACAGTACACATCCGCATTGGGCGGCTGATTACAGAGCATCAACTGACAGAGCGATTCCGCTTCATCTAACCTACCAATATCAGCAAGCTCTTTCGCACGCGGTAAATCGTTTGTTTCTAGCACCTGCGATAAGGATGGCGGGGTTTTTCCCGTGCGAATGGGAACCGACGTGGAAACCTTGCTCATGCTAGAATTCTCGATAGAAGCGGTCGATGCGAGAGAAAGACTCGGTACCGCATGACGATCCCATATCACTGGGGTTACCGTGGCTGCTGGCAAGGATGGAGATGACCTTACTGGATTGCTCCACGTGAACGCCGCGGGAAATCGGTTGTTCTGGGCAGCAGCACCGGACTGCGGTCCTAGGCGACATTCGGAATGACCAAGATACAGTAGGCCACCAGGTACAAGCAAGCGTTTGAAGCAAGCCAATGCGCGTTGACGCACTTCTTCGGTCAGATAGATCAACACGTTGCGGCAAAAAATAAAATCAAACGACTGCGCTCCCATCAATAAATCCGGCGCAGCCAGATTTGCGTGTTGAAATTTCACTTTATCCCGTATGTTCGCGTTCAACTCCCATTCTTCTTGAACAGGTTGAAAATGCTGTCGCGTTAACCTTTGGGAAACAGCATCGGTTTCACGAAAAGCGATCGCCCGGTAACGTCCACGTTTCGCGAATTCCAGCGAACGCTCGCTCAAATCACAGGCCAGGATTTCAAACTGCATCGGTAATAGTCCGGCATCGAGCAAGGTCATGGCCAAGGAGTAGGGCTCTTCGCCACGGGAGCAGGGAATGCTCAAAAAACGCAGCTTTTTTGTGTGATTCTCCTGCCCCACGGCTTGCAGGGCAAACTCCCGAACGCATTCGAAGGGCGTCACTTCCCGAAAGAACCACGATTCAGGCACAATAATTTCTTCCAGGAATTCGCTCCATTCGACAGCATCGATCGATAACCGCGAAAGATAAACTTCCGCGCTTGTGAGTTTCAACACCTTGAGGCGATGTGTTAACGCATGCTCTAACGTCTGTTTTCCCACCGACTCGGGATTCAAGCCAATGCGTTGTCGCAATAGTTCCGCTAGCTTTTTGTCAAAGTCTGAACCAGACTCAATCATAACCATAACCTCCTGTCGAGATGTTAGTCCATGCTTGGAAAGAGAAGCGCCTGACGTTGCGGCGAAAGCAACACCAGTAAATCGAGCAGGCAGTAGGTTCCATGTTCGTCGATCAAGGTTTTTCCCCATGGCCATATTTGTACCGCGCCGGTTGCCTGAGCAACGATATGATCGGGAATTTGTTCGGCGTGGGACCTATCAAATAAAACACCCACGCGGCAGATTTGGCCAGCGAATTCGCATTTTAGCACAATCACGCGACTGCTCCACAGCGAACGAGCCTCACCTACGCCAGCCAGGGTGGCAAAATCGATGACGGGTGTTACTACGCCTCGATGTATGAACATTCCCGCCACCCACGACGGAGAAGCGGGAAGCGGATCGAACGCGGGCCGCCCGACCACTTCCACGACGTCGTGAAGGGGAAGTGCGAATCGCAATTCGCCGGAATGACACATGAGAAGCATCATGGCGTTAGCCCGAAACCTTGAATTGCGACACGTCGTTTTGTAATGAACCCACCGATTCGCGTAAATTCGAAGCGGCTTGATTAAAATCACTAGCCGATCCAGCCACACTACGCACGCCTGTTACAAGTTGTCCCATAGCTTCGTCGATCTGGTGGGCGCCCATGGATTGCTGGGATACGGCTTCTCGAACGCTTTGGAATTGTTGTGTGAGCGAATGAACCTGGTCTAGGATTTGGCCCATCTGCCCTGAGATATTCGATGTTTGCGTAATGCCACCGCGCACGTCCTCGCGAAACTTGTCCATTTCCATAACTCCCGCCGACACAGCCGCCTGCATTTGCCGCACCATTTGCTCGATATCGAGCGTGGCAACCGCCGTTTGATCGGCCAGGCGACGTATTTCCCTCGCCACCACCAGGAACCCTCGGCCAGCTTCGCCCGCCTTTTCTGCTTCAATCGCCGCATTTATCGACAGTAGATTGGTTTGATCGGCCACTTTGGTGATCGTTGTTACGACTGAATTGATGCCGCTGGCCTTTTCCCGCACCACCCCGAGTTTTGTAGAGATCGAACCGGTGGCATCGGCCAGTCGTTGCATGCTGTCCTGCATCTGATTCAGGGAAGCGCGTCCCGCGTCGGCCAGATGCGAAGCTTGATCTGCACGAGATTGCAGTTCATTCGTCGTGGATTGCAGCTCTTGCCCCGATGCGGAGATTTCCTTTACTGCGCTTGCGATTTGCGCCGTCGATGAGCTAAAATTTTGAGCGTGCGCGTTCTGTTCATTGGCCGCAGCGCCAATTTCTGTTCCCGTTGCATGCAACTGCACCGTCGACATTCTCACTCGAGCTATCAAGTCGTGGATGCGCGCAATCACTTCGTTTATGAGTTGTCCTAAATGGCCGATTTCATCGGAACTGTTGGCATCGACCCGTTGAGTTAAATCGCTAGCTCCCTGGGCAATATCCTTCAAGCGGGCAATGAGTTTGTTGGTTGGAATCAGAATGCTTCGTGCAATAGCATAACCAAGCGAGAGCACGAGCAACAAAATAATCCCGCTGAACCATAATTGGGCGCGATTCCAGCTAGCAGCGTTTGCTTTGGATTCTGCCTCGACTTTTTGGACATGCTCCAACGCCATTTTTACCGCGCGATCGACTGCCAACCGATGTTCTTCATAATGCTTGCGGATCTCTCCATTAAACACCCCAATCATTTCCGGTGTGGCAGGCTCTCTTCCAATTTTGTCAACAATATGCTCTCGTGCTGCCTTGAAAAACTTCTTACACGGTTGATACATATCAACAGTCAGAATCTGCTTTAGAACTTTGACATCCTCGGTATTGAGTTGTTTCAGCCAATAATCATGGCGCTCTTCGAATCCAGGTTCGTCGGGATTGTTCGATCGCTCCAAATCTTTGAATTTGCTAATCAACGCTTCCCGCTCGCCACGCTCGCTTTCATTCATGATGCGATAGAGCACCAAGTATGCTTCCACGGCGTATTCCGGCGGAGGAAGAATATCAGCTACGACATCTTTCGCTTCGACAATCCGAGCATAATACGGGCCGTTTACCTGCAATTCCGCGATCGCACTGCGGTGGATTATTTCCGCTGCCACAATTCCTATTATCGAAATTCCAACTAATAACCACATGCGGGCACTGAACCCCATGCTGTAAAAAATCTTCATTACGCCATCCTCTCTAAGATGTGTCCTGCATGGTATTGGGTGGAATTGGTGGCAAGGCGCGCTACTGCTTGCGTTCTATCTGGTTCGCGAGAAAAAAGGAGACATCCTGTCGAACGAATACTGGCTTGGTAATGGGTGCCAAATCCGAAGGCTGTTTAAGTTGGTAAGAAACAAGAAAGGCGGGGAAAATCGAATTCGCCACCGGAGGATGCGTAGGAATGTCCTCTATTTTGCCCTACGCAACACATCCGGGTCGCAATACTTTTCTGTTTGTATTATCATTCCGCGTGCGTCCGTTCGCAACTATTTTCCCCGAACTCACGGTTTTCCGCAGTCGGTCAAACCCGTTCGAGGCATTTTCGGAGGACAAGCATAACCACCCCGAACAAGTGCGGCGGTCGGAATCCTACCACCTCCGTTAGCCTCCGTTGCGACTTGGTTTTCGATCTGGAATGCCCTTTTTGCTTGTGGCGGCGTGTTTGGTTTCTTCCCATCGCTGCAGACAACATCTAGCTCGCAATAAGCTCTTTAATGACTTGGCCACCGAATTGGCTGAGCTGTTTGAAGCGACCCGCGTGATAGTACGTCAACTTGTGGTCTTCCAGCCCCAGCAGCTTTAAAATGGTGAGATGCACATCGCGAACATGGGCGACGCCTTCGACCGCTTCGGCGCCGGTTTCGTCGGTCGCTCCGATCGTATGACCCGCATTCACGCCACCACCGGCAAACCAAATCGTCATAGCTTTCGCGTTGTGATCGCGACCGTAAGCCGTACCGCCCCGTACCCCGTTATCCGGACTGCGACCAAACTCGCCACACCAGACGATTAGAGTACTCTCCAACAACCCCCGCTGCTTGAGGTCGGTGATCAATGCTGCAATCGGTTGATCGACTTGCCGAACAAGGTTCCCATGCGCGCGCTCGATGTAGTCGTGGCTGTCCCACGATCCTGCGTAGAGCTGAACAAATCGAACCCCTTGTTCAACCAGCTTCCTTGCCAACAAGCACTTTCGACCGAACGCATCGGCCGGACCTTTTCCAATCCCATACATGGCCTTGGTTTTTGCATCCTCCTGTTCGATATCGATAACGCTTGGAACCTGCATTTGCATTCGAAAGGCTAGTTCGTAGCTATCCATCCGAGCCACCAATTCGTCATGCCAAGGATGCGAGTCGTGATGCTGCTCATTCAGCTTCGCGAGAAAATCGAGATTCGCTCTTTGGTGCTCGGTTGTGATCCCATCCGGCGGTTGTAGGTCAAGGATGGCACTCCCTTTGGCACGCAACGGTGTCCCCTGAAAACTTGCGGGTAAATAACCGTTGCTCCAATTGGCACTGCCACCTTGCGGGTAGCTGACTTCGGGCAAGACGATAAAACCGGGTAGATCTTGATTGACTGATCCAAGGCCATACGTCACCCAGGATCCGATTGCGGGGTCGCCACCAAATCGATTCCCGCAATTCATTTGGTACATGGCCGTTGGATGATTGACGCTATCGACTTGGCAGCCGCGAAAGAAGCAAAGCTCGTCCGCAACATTGGCCAGGTGGAACCAATTCTCCGCCATGTCCGCCCCGCTTTGGCCACACTGTTTGAATGGAAACGGACTTTGCACGAAGTATCGCTTGCCGCTCTCCATGGCGGATTTCGTCTTGCCTTCTCGAACGAACTCCTTGAGATGTAGGTCCGCCAACTTGGGTTTGGGATCAAACGTATCGATGTGACTCGGCCCACCCTCCATCATCAGAAAGATGCAGTTCTTGGCCTTCGCTGGCGTATGTTGAGGTCTTACGGAAAGCGAATTCTTGGACTCCGCTGCAAGCAAGGAAGTGAGGGCGATACTTCCAATGCTCGCCCCGAGTCCATAAACGAACTCGCGACGCGTCGGAGCATGCAATGCGCGGCGTCCAGCACAAGTAAAAAATGGTTTGGCACTCATGTTTTCTAGTATACAAAAGCGAATTCGTTGGAATTGAACAAAGCCAGGCAAATGTCTGCCAACGCGCGAGTCCTGGGATCGACGTTGGAAGGTTGCAGATCAGGAACAAAATCGGCATAGGCATCCAGCTTCTCGTGAAAAGTGAACTTCTCGCCCGTGTTTTCCTCGACCGCTTCGCGAATCACACTTAATGGCGGTGCCAGTCGATCCAAACTCAACTTCGATTGAACGGCAGTCATCTTGTTCCAATGCGCGATCGTCAATCGCTCTTCCACTGAAGTCGGCTTGCGACCGTAGGCTAGCTCAAAGAGTCTTTGCACGCTCCGATTGTCGTCCGTTTGTTCCTTGACGACTCGATTGGCAAGGGCCAGTGCACGGTCGTACGAGGCTTGGCCATTGAAGAGGCTGAAGACTTGCGGGGTCACCGTCGAAAGTTCGCGGGCTTCGCACGAAAAGTCAGGACCTGGTTCGTTAAAGACTTCCATGAACGGATCGCGTTGGCCGCGAGTCTTTAACGCATACAAACTGCGTCGATGGCGCTGCTCGGGTAGCGGATTCGGAACCCAAGCGGCCGCAAATGTTCCCATGACTTGGCGAGGCTGGAGCGCCGCCTCCAGATTGATTTCAGGCCGGTTGGGGATGCCACCCAGCTTCGGATTGAGTTCCCCCGAAGTTCGCAACATCGCATCGCGAAACTCCTCGGCCGTCAATCGCCGAGGCTTAAAGACAGCATACGCCGCTTCCAATTCACCGCGACTCCATTGCGTATTGGGCGAATCGATTTTGGCACTGCGCTGATAAGCATCGCTTCGTAGGATTGTTCGATGCATCGCTTTGAAAGACCAGTCCTCGTCGACAAACGTCGCAGCCAACCAGTCAAGCAACTCGGGGTGTGTCGGCTTCTTGCCTGTCGAGCCAAAGTTGTTCGGGTTACCGGCGATCGGCTGCCCGAAGTGCCACATCCATATGCGGTTTACGATACTTCGCGTGGTCATCGCATTGCGAGGGTTCGCGATCCAGTCCGCTAACGCCATCCGACGCCCCTGGACTGCGTCCGGGATTGTGGCTGCGAGCTGTGCCTCCGAATTGGCGAGCACACTCAGTACCGCCGGTTTGACTTTCGTGGTTGGCGAAAACGGATCGCCACCACCCAGAATTGCGGTCTCCTCGAGCTCACCAACGCTCATTCGATTCTCGGGCATTCGTTGTGGCTGTAATACCGATTTCATTTCCGGTGTTCGCCCAGAATAAACGGCCAGGGCAAAGGGCTCGTATCGATCGAGTTCCCATTTAAGTCGTTCCAACCCTTTTCGAGCCACCCGTTCACGCCCAAAGTCGTCGGGCGAAAAACCAACCCCCTTGGGTGGTACTTGATCTTCCGGTAGTTTCTTTTGCAATGTGTTTCGAGCAACGTCGAAGACGCTTTGCGATCCCTTGCGTTTGTTCGTCTTGATGCCACTTTCGATAAACGCTTGAGCCGAGGCAACCGCTTTAGTCCACTCGTCAACCTCGATTTTCTGCTCCGCATACCAAGCAATGGCGGCGCCTAATTGGACTTCGTCCAATTGTTGCAGGTCCGCGGTCAACTCCGACTGTCGCTGAATTAGATACTTTCGTTCGTCGAATCCGCTGGCATTTTCTTGTGATAAAAATGCCGCGTGGCGTTCGGACAATTGCGTGGTCGAAAAGCAAGCTTGAATCGAATAATAATCGTGCGTTGGGATCGGATCGAATTTATGGTCATGGCACCGCGCACATTGGAGAGAGTGCGAAAGGAAGGTCTCTCCAACGCTATTGGTTACATCGTCGAGAAATCGCTGCCGAGCTATCTTAGGGACCTCCATGCCCGTCAATTCCCAAGGTCCCATTCGCAAGAAACCGGTCGCCACCAACAGTTCTGAATTCAATGTCTTTTCGTCACCTTGGCTCTCTGCAATCTCGTCCCCAGCAATTTGCTCCCGAATGAACTGGTTATAAGGCTTGTCCTCATTGAACGCTCGAACGACATAGTCACGATATCGCCAAGCATTGCCGCGTTCGTAGTCGTTGGCGAATCCCGAACTGTCGGCATAGCGAACCACATCCAGCCAATGCCGAGCCCAATGCTCACCGTAATGAGGCGAGCTCAACAAGCGTTCGACAACTTTTTCAAATGCCTCGCGTTCGGTCGCTGGATCCTTTGCAAAATCAGCCATCTCTTCTGGCGTGGGTGGCAATCCAATGAGATCGAACGACGCTCGCCGAAGGAGTGTCAATCGATCTGCTCGAGCTGACGGCGTTATTTCTCTTGGGAGCTTCGATTCTATTATGACATCGATTGGATGCCGAGTCGAATCATCTAGCTTTGGTTTTAGAACCGACTGATAAGCCCAAAGCCCGGTTGGATCGTATCGACGATTGGCCCAATCCGAATCCAAAGCACCATCGGTCCTAACCGAGATGCCGTCGTTCTTGCTCCACTTATCGGGTTTGCCAGCCAGTAGCGTTAATTGCTTGTCATCCGGCCATGGCGCCCCCGCGTCGATCCATTGCTCAATCCACTCGATCTGTTTATCGTTGAGGCGATCGTTTTCTTTTGGAGGCATCGCCGACCACTGGTCATGTGTTCGCCCAATCGCTAAGTAGAGAGGACTTTGCCGCGCATCCGTGGGAACGAGTGCGGCCACACCGCTCTCGCCTCCGCGAACGATCGACTCGATCGTTCGCATGTCGAAGTCCGCTTTGATACTTTCGGAATCGTTACCGTGGCAACCGAAGCATTTCTCCTTAAAGAGTGGCAGAATGCGTTTTGCGAACAGCAATTCTATTTCTTCGCTGCCGATAGCTGGATTGCCGCACAGGAACCATGCTAAGGCGAGCGGCAGACAGAAAACCACCTGCCACGAGTTCCAATGGGAGTGCGAGGCTCCTGCCGAGCTTGGCTTTGGTTCGGCAGGAGCCTCTCCCTCCCGGTTGTAACCATTTAGCCGTTCGCCCAAAGCAAAGATCGCAAAGCTTTTTCGGCTTTGAATACCAGCCATGCCATCGCTCATTTGACGTCCGCCTTCAATTTCATTTCAAGCCATGGAACCAACTTTTCCGCCCACTTTGCGGAGTGTTCTACAAGCCCTCTGCCGCTGAAGTGCACGCCTTTGCCGTCATTCTCACGCAGATCTTCCTTGAGAGCGTCGCTGTCCGGACCTTCTAATGCGATGCCGTCCCTCCAAAGCGACGCCTGAGCTGCTCGGATATCAGGCGAAGATTCATCGCCTGGTACGTGATAACTTACTTGCGCAACAAACCATGGCATTTCCAAACCGATATCGCGGCGAGTGCTGCGAATGACTTTTTCTAGGTACTCGCGGTACAGGTTGCCTGGCAACGTGCGGCTTGGATCTCTTTGGTTCGCATCGCTTTCACCTTGATGCCACAACACGGCTCGGAATCCGTTCGGTCCGATCTCTTTCATGCGTTTAACAAGCATCGCGTAAGCGTCCCCATTGCTGGCCCAACTGTTCTCCGCGAGCTTGACCACACGTGCTTCGATCGTGGGAGGATTCGGAAAGGTCTCACCCTTGGGTAGCCACTCACGTACGCTGCTTGCGCCGATTCCGCATGCGACGAAACCGACGGGAACATCGAATCGTTCCACCAATGCATCACCAAGCGGAGGCATGAAGCTACCGCCATTGCCGCTAGCACCAGGTTGTGGATCGTTAGCGATTTGCCACCGCTGACCGTTGAACGATGAGACACGTTTGGTACGCGTGACTTGCTTCACTTGGCCGTGGTTCGCCGAGTTGGATTGCCCGGCTACGACAAATACCTCCCCCACGCCGAAATGCTCGATCGCAGTCTCGGCTATTATGCTTCCCGCCGCCATCGCTCGCAACTCAAACCGATACCAGCCGCCGGCCGGAGCATTGAAGGTTGCCTCGAACGCATTGCCGTCCTTGCGAACGGCTAATTCCTGCCATGGATTTGCTTCATCTTTTTTATCGTGTGGCACGTCTTTGTCGTGTGGCACGTCTTTATCGTGTGGCACGTCCCTGAGGTAACGAAGGGCGTGGGAGTCGCTAGTAACGATTCGGCATTCCAATTTGACTTCGGCAGCTTGGCTACCGTTAATCGTCCCACGGACTCGCACATCGCCCTTGAGTGGCGAATTTCGCTGATAGACTTGGTAGTCTCCTGGCTCCATGAGTGTGATGTCTGCCGCGTGGAGTGATGCGACGGGAATCACAAACAAGAAGATGGTTGCAGGCAGTAAATATGCCGATACTACGCCAGCCACTGCTTCATGACCTTGCCCCCCACATCCGTCAACCGAAAATCGCGGCCTTGGTTGCGATGTGTTAACTTTAGATGATCCAATCCGAAAAGGTGCAACATCGTCGCATGGAGATCATTGATGTGAACAGGATCCTTCGAAACTCCCCAGCCGAGTTCGTCGGTCTCTCCGTAAACTTGCCCTCCGCGGATACCTCCGCCAGCCATCCACAACGTGAAAGCAAATGGATGGTGGTCACGACCTGTATTGGCTTCGCGACCGTTTCTGTTCTCGCCTAGCGGCGTGCGTCCAAACTCCGAACCCCATACAACAAGCGTACTATCGAGCAGCCCGCGTTGCTTGAGATCCTTCAATAGAGCAGCGATCGGCTGATCGACGACCCAGCTGTTGTAACGCAGGTCTTGGTCCAAGTCGCTGTGTTGGTCCCAGGCTTCGTAGATAATATTGACGAAACGCACGCCACGCTCGACCATGCGTCGCGAGAGCAAGCAGTTGCGTGCAAAACTCAAGTGAGCATTGGCCACGTTGCCGCGGCCTGTGGCTTGCGGATGTTGAGCTCGTTCAACTCCGTACTCAGATAACGTAGTGGCCGACTCGCCACGCAGATCGATCAACTCGGGCGCGGAGGATTGCATTCGAAATGCCAATTCGTAACTGGCGATGCGGCTTGCAATCTCTGGATCATGCACTTCGTTGAAATGGCTTTCGTTCAACGCTTTAATCGCATCCAAACCGCGACGCTGCAACTCGGGTGGTAGACCATTCGGATTCGATAAATTCAGAATGGGTTCCCCTTCATTTCGAAATAAGACCCCTGCATAATGCGATGGAAGAAATCCGCTGGACCACAGGGACGAGCCACCGCTGGAACCCCGTCCGCTCGTCAATACGACATAACCAGGTAGATTCTGTGACTCCGTACCTAAACCATAAGTAAGCCAACTGCCCACCGTTGGCAACCCAAATGTGCCTCGTCCGCAACTCAGAAGCAATTGACCGGGATGATGATTGAATTGCTCGGAGAACATCGAACGCACCATCAGAATGTCATCCGCACAGGTCGCGATGTTCGGCAGAAAGTCGGAGAAGTCCATTCCGCATTGACCATGCTTGGACCACTTTCGCGACGACCCCATCAACACCGCAGACTCTTTTTTGATAAACGCGAATCGGACCTTCTCCAGCATTTCGTTTGGAAGAGGCTTGCCATGCAGTTCGTTCAGTTTTGGCTTTGGATCGAACAAATCCAACTGCGATGGAGCTCCGGCCTGCAGCAAGAAAATACAGTTTTTTGCTTTTGGCGCAAAATGCGGGGGCTTTATTGCAAGGGGATTGGTCACGCTGTCCTGCCGGTCGTTCGCGCAAGCAACGGAACCTAGACGTCCATCAGCACCTAGCAGCGCACCCAAAGCGGCCATGCCCAAGCCACTAGCCGAGGTTGTAAGAAAGTTTCGACGAACTTGTTCAACTTGTTGTTCGAAAGGTGACATGCTTATACCTATTCGCGAGTGATAAACTCATCCAGATTGATTAAGACTCGAGCCGTTGCAATCCAAGCCGCATTCTCCTGAATGGTGGTGGATGGGACAATGAAATTGCCAACCAACGCCTTGGCTTGATCTGGATGGTCGGCATACCAACTTCGCGATGCGTCCAAGAGTGCAAGCAGGTCCACTAGATCTCGTTCGCTAAGTGGACGCGCAACGCAAATGCGAAATGCGGTTTCGAGTCGAGACTTAGCATCAAGGTTTTCGTTGGAAAGAACGCGTTTGGCTAACGCTTGCGCGGATTCGGCAAAAGACTCATTGTTCAGTCCGACCAAGGCCTGCAACGGCGTATTCGATTTATTGCGGTCAACGCATGCAAGATTCGCATCGGGGCAATCAAATGTTATTAAATTAGGATGAGGAGCTGTTCGCTTAAAAAAAGTGTACATCCCGCGTCGATAGCGGTCCATATCGCTTGAAACTGTCCACTTAAAGTTCCCTGCATAGCTCAATTCAGCGATTCCAGGGGGCAACGACGGAAAGACACTTGGGCCACCAATCTTGCGAGCTAGCAGACCTGCCGCATCGAGCGTGATGTCCCGCACGATTTCACCTTCAACACGCATTCGATTTTGGCTTGCTAACAATTGATTCTGCGGATCGATTTCAAGCAGGTCCGTTCGCCGTTTGGAAGCCTGTCGATACGTTGCCGACATGACGATTTGCTTGATCAGTGCTTTTCGTGACCAAGCCGTCCGACCCCGTGAACCCGCAGCGTCGTCTTGTGCATTCAAACCGATGAAGTCGCGGGACAGCCAATCCAAAAGCTCGGGATGCGTGGGTGCGTCACCTCGCACACCGAAATCGTTGGCCGTTTTTACTATTCCTGTTCCGAAAAGAGTTCGCCAAACATGGTTGACGGTGACGCGAGGCGTGATCGGATTCTCGAGCGATACGAGCCACCTCGCTAGATCCAATCGATCGCCTGGTTCGTCGGCGTTGCGTGGACCGAATGCTGGCAACGTGCTAAGACCGGATGGCTTTACATCGGCCTCCACAATCGGTTCTAAGAATTCACCTCGCCTCAGGACAAACGTCTTGCGAGGTTCTTTCGTTCGCTGACCGATCACACGAACTGATTGTTCGGGTTTGGCGGGTTCCTTTTTCGCCAAGGCTGCCAGCTTTTCGACCAGCGGTTTTGTCGACGGATCGACACCGCTAAAATAATCCAACAACTCTCTGCGCTGTGCTTCGTTACGATCGTCGGCCGGTCGAGTCAGGATCTTTGCAATGTTCTTTGGAACATCCACCGGTGCGTCACGTCCCGTCTGCATGGAAACCTTGAAACGGCCGATGGTATGCTGTTTTCCATACTGGTGGCTCAATCGAATCCTGACGTAAAGTGGCTTGTTTGCAGGCAAAGCTTCTTTCAAATGGAATTCGGCCCAATGGTCCTTACCATATTTGTTTGCAATAGCCCAACCTGTTTTGTCGTCGCCGTCGATCGCATGCTTGGCCAACCAAGGCCGATCCGATTGTTCATGATCGGCTTTGGCAGCATCGAATTTTAGTCTCCGTAGATTGGTGAAATCCTCCGTTTCCGAGGTCTCAATGGTGATTTCGGAAAGCACAAAATTGCCGTGTGATACCCGCCCGGGACCTCTTGCTGGCAACGATTTGTCAGCCAGCACATCCAGGCGAACGGTGTCGAATGCGACACCAGTCGTCTGACCCTGAATCGTATATGTGGCCACCTCCGGGTTTGGTCCGTTTGCCAATAAGGATCCATCGGACACTGAGGTGAATATAACTTCCCCATCGCTGGTTGCTTGTGGCGAGAGAAGTGGTTCTCGCTTGATAGGATTCTCACTGGATCTACTAATTTGCTTCTTAATTTCTTCTTCCCAGATCGACAGAGTCGGGAGGATTCCGAGTTGAGCTTTACGCAACTCCCCTGTCACTTCAGCCATCGCAGCGTCATGGGATGCTTTGGATTGCTGATAGTGTTTTACTTCCTCTTCCGATTTGGGTACGACCAGCGTTTGCTCGTCGCCGTTATTGTAGAAGGCGAACAGTTGGTAGTATTCTCGCTGGCTAATCGCATCGTACTTGTGGGAATGGCAGCGTGCACAACCCACGGTCAACCCGAGCCACACCGCACCAGTTGTCTCGGTCCGGTCAAAACAGGCCTCGACGCGAAACTGCTCTTGATCGGCCCCCCCCTCCGTATTGGTCAACGTTTGGCGGTGGAATGCTGTCGCCAATCGCTGCATCGGGGTAGCGTTGGGAAGCAAGTCACCCGCCAGTTGATCGATCGTGAATTGGTCGAAAGGCATATCCTCGTTAATGGCATCGATAACCCAGTCGCGCCATCGGTAAGCGTCGGGACGAGGGTTGTCCTTCTCGTAGCCATCGGAATCCGCATAGCGAGCCATATCAAGCCAGTGCCGGCCCCAACGCTCGCCGAAGTGTGGCGAGTCAAGCAATCGATCCACCAGCGTTTCATAGGCATTCGGCCGCGAGTCGGTTACGAATGCGTCGACCTCTGCGACCGACGGCAACAGGCCAATCAAATCCAAGCTGAGCCGGCGTATCAAGGTAAATCGATTCGCTTCTGGGGACGGAGCAATACCCTGGCTTTCTAACTTGGCAAGAATGAATCGATCGATCGGATTGATGACCCAATTCGATCGAGTTACCTCGGGGAGGGAATACGATTTCAGTGGTTGGTAGGCCCAGTGGTTTTTTTGTGTTGAGTTCGCGGATTTGTCGTCAGGCCATACCGCGCCGCGATCGATCCATGTTCGCAGAACGCTGATTTCCTTTGGGGACAATCGCGAGCCCTCGGGCGGCATGACTTTTTCAGAATCCGTTGCCGCAACGTAGTGAATCAATCGACTCTTTGCACTATCGCCAGCCACGATGGCCTTGCCAGAATCGCCACCGAGCATGGCTAAATCAGAACGGTCAAGCCGCAACCCCGCTTCTTGTTTTTCACTTCCGTGGCACGACAGGCAGTGTTTCGAAAATATCGGTTGGATGTCGACGGCGAAGTCCACTTGGCGGTCTAAGGCTAGTGGCAGCTCGTCGCCCCAAACTCCTTGGCGAATCACCAACAAAACAGCAATCATAAGTAGGTATGGCTTCATGATATGCTTCTCGGGCAGGGGCCGATCCTGAAAAGGCAATCGATCCGGCAATAGCAGGTGGGATGGTTTGGTGGCGTATTCAGACCACACTCCACCCCAGTATAACAAGAGGGGACCTCAAAATCGCCATCGAGCGATCCATCCCGTTTTTTCAGTCGCAGAGGTTGTTTAATCGTTTAACCCCGAGCAGACGACGGTTTTCGAGCAATGCAAGCTGCCGTCGCCTACGGCTCAGAGTTAAACGAGTGCGTTTCTGAACGAAAATAGAAGTACATGCAGGCCAGGCTGAGACTGGTTAACACATGCCAGAAAGCGTGTCCCTGTAGCCAAGCATCGGGGCCCGTGAACAGTCCTGCGATGTCAAGTTGACGGCAGGCCACGGCCAAAATGAGCGAAGCCAAGCTGGCTATCAGCCACCGTTCATCCAGCTTTGGACGCCGACGCATTTGATCATGCACACAAGTCAGGCCCATAGTTGCGATCAAACTACCTAGGACATGCGTCGACGACATTGACCACTTATAAAGAAATAGGAACCAACTCGCGCACCCTACAATTAGGAGAAATAAAGGCCAAGTCGGAACCTGATGCTCTCGCCCTATAACGATTCGCGGTAGCATGCGGCCTGCGCTAATGGCAATCAAAACCAGCAACGGTGAATACATTGCTGCTACGTCCAGTTGCTGACCAAATCGGGTCAGCGAAGCATGGAAAAGACCGCTACCGACCCCCAAATAACAGCAGGCCACTCCAAAGGCGATGCTCAGTGCGGGCGTTTTTAGTAGATATGGAACCTTGCTTGACTGCCTAAGGCGTGAATCGCGCCATCCTAACACGAACGCATAACAGCCTACTAAGACATATGCCAAATTAGACCACGTGTTAGCACGGGTACGAAAAAACGCATCGAACTGTACCCGTTCCGCATACTCAGGACGGTGCAGTCCATGGCTCTCGGTCCATCCAGACCAAACTCGGCCATCAAGCCCCTGAGTTGCGCATACCAATAGAAATGCCACCACCACAAAGCAAATCAGTGCGAAACAGTGTACACATGCAGGCAGTTTAGTAGGGTTGCTGCAGCGCATCGCACAGGAACTTCATAAGCGGTTTCGAGTCATCAAACGCGGACATGGTTTGGTCGCAAACATCAGGCTGAAGAAATGCTTTCTCACTCAGCGGCGTGACGCCCGCAAAACTCTTGCGACGAAGATCTTCGATGGCTGGATGATTCGGGTCTATACCGCGTGGTGCTGTCTTGAGCGACTCGCCATCGAACTTGAATCGCGAGGCAAATTTCTTATTGTTGCGGACCTTATTCCAATCGGGGACGTTGTCCATAATGGCCTGCCGAATGGCGGCTAGCGGTTCGGACGGAGGTAGCCAGATCCCAGCCGCGATAAAGCAAGCATCCGGCTCAAGATGAACGTAGAGGCCGGGCGCATGGACATCACCGCCGATAGAATGCCGAAAGTGAATACCGACGTTGGTTTTGTAGGGGGTCTTGTCCTTTGCGAACCGAGTGTCGCGGTAGATCCGCATGATGGATCCCCCTGCTCGCTTGGGTTCGGCCAACAAATAACGTGAATGCTTGGCCAAGCGTGGCTGCATCTGAATGACAAAATCCATCGCCGCCTGCAAAACATCTTGCTCGTATCTTGATTTGTTTTCCGCAAACCACTCGCGGTCGTTATTGGATTTTAGCTCTCGCAAAAACGCAAAGAGCTTCGAAGAAAAGGGAGACTTCGCAGCCGCATGAGATGCTTTTTTCATTCGTCGCCAGTGCTTCTAAAAAGCCGAATAAACAAATCGATGAGAGGCGACATCGCGATCGCCACAAAGGCCAGAAGAAACACTTGATTTGCAGCTATCCATTGATCTTCCGGCAAGATCACACCAGCCCCGAGTATGCCAAGCGCGGCAATCAAGAACATCTCAAACCGATAAGGCCGCTGCCAAACGGAATACCAGAGTAGCAGTGTCCAAAAGGCAAGCAATAATCCAACGGTGCCAATCCCAATCCAACCGAACATTGCGAGCAAGCATGCAAGCACCCAATAGTAAGGTCGAACCTTGGACAACCGCTGTTGAATACGTTGGATTGAGCGAATGACGGGGTTTGTCATGGTGAAAAGAGCCAAACTACCATTCCGATTGCCAAGGTTTTGTGAAGTTGAGAATGGCTCCCAGTACCAAGCAGCATACGCAGCCAGCCAAGAACACGCGAAACCAAGTATTCATGATTCGACCTACGACAATATCGGCAACACAAACGAGCGTGGGAAGAAACAAGACAGAACCGATGAGCCAAGTTGGAAGCGGTCGCGATTCAAAAAAGTTACTCACTGCCAAGCAAGCTATCGCCATAATTCCAAGCGGAATGACAACCGTCGAAAGTTGCCAACCGTAATGCAATTTCGTTTTCGAACCCAAAAACGCACCGACTATCGATGCCCCTAAGGCCGCACCGATTCCGGCTAAGCTCCACTCCCCTAGGCTAGCGTAAGACTGGATTGCAATGGCAGTCACGCATCCTAGCTGACCAAGTATTGTCAAGGACACCCATCGCGAACCCTCTGCTTTGGCGATGGAATTCAACGACGCGATGTTCCACATGGCCGCTATACCACCGGCTGCCATCCACGGAAGCAACTTGGCGGACTGGTCTTCCCAACCCGTTGTTTCATTCAGGCATACAAAAAGCACGCCGATGGCAAGCGACGCAGATGCGATGCCTGCCATCGCCGTATAGTGAATTGGAACCACAAAAATCGAACGGGCGATGGCCAGGAGGAGAATGCTCCCGGGAATCATCCAAACCATCCACTGCCATTGATACGAGGCCTTCCAGTTCAACCATGCCTGCGGTTGAAGGATGATACCGCGTTGCCATAAATCCGAACCAATCAACCCTATGGCGCATAGCAACGCGCCCGAAAGGGTTGGAAACGTAATTCCTCGAACGGGTTCGTCATCGTACCAATCTTCCCCCTGATCGGTTGTCGACAATAGGTAACAACCAATTAAGGCGCAAACTGCAGGTAGTAAAAGTCGCTGCAGTGCAATCTGGAGTTCAAAGCTCATTTGCTATCCCCACGGTGAACACGATCATCGTTCTATGAACACTTGGGTCAAGCGACGATACGCAGCCTCGTCGAACTCAATGTCCGTTTCGCCCAGGAACAGCGAGCCAGCTTCCGGTGAATCGGCTCTTCGCTCCATCGGCATGTGTTCGACGGCCGTCGTTATGACAAGCCAGACTCGACCTTGCCAAGCAATCAATTGTGGGCAAGTCGCCTGAGGACTCCCCATCAGTTGCCATTCCTGCTCGGTTTTACCGGTAGCTATCGAATACTGTACGGTTCTTCCCAAAGCAGCCGCGTTTGGATTGTACAAAGCGATAATGATACTCTTACCGTCCAAAGTCATCGTCATACCATCCGGGACACCTGGGTCATTGGCCAAGTCTACGACCACGCGTTCCGACTCGATCTTGCCTTGTTCGGTATTGATCCGGTATGCGACCACCCGCCTAGTCGGCGAATCGATGTCCAGCAAATCAATGTGCGATTTACCAACCGACAGAATGCATTTTCCATTGCTGCAAATCTGGTCGGATCGCAACCGAAAGAGTTTTGCATCGCTGCCTCGCCAAAAATAAAGTCCAGCTTTCTTCGTGCGAAACTCAAGATCTTTTGTTCCGAATATCAGATTGCCATCCCAAGTGACCCCATCGTTGACAATGGTTCCACTGCAATCGCTATCAATGTCATTGATAAAAGGTTTATAGCTTTTCGAGCTAGGTGAAAAGATCCCAACGGTTCGTTCGCATCCAACCACGAAGTTGCCTTTGTCTGTCGGAAATGCAAAGCCAGGCCGACCTGGTAGTACGTGTGAAACATTGGTTTTATCGGCAAGGTCAAAAACATTGACCGAACCAAAACCGGCGTCGGGGCCGTGCTGAATGGCAACCCACGAAAACTTCCCATCGCCTAACGGATAGGGCCCTTCGGGCAAGAACCGAAGGGCGCTCGAGGGAGGTGAAAACAAAACTTGTGTCGCTTTCAATTCGATTATGCTTTCTCAAACGCAGAATCGAATGCGCGACCGCTGGGTGCAAAGTCGATGTTCTTGACAAAGCCCGCAGCTTCCTTCGCCCCGAACTCCCGATCCATTCCGCTGTCTTCCCATTCAACGCTGAGTGGGCCCGCATAGCCAATGTCGTTGAGCGCACGGATGATCTCTTCGAAATTCACACTGCCCCGACCTGGACTGCGGAAATCCCAACCCCGGCGCGGGTCACCAAAGTTGAGATGGCTAGCCAAGATACCGGATCGACCGTTCAGTTTCGTTGTCGCATCTTTGATATGAACGTGATAGATGCGGTCGGGAAATGCTCGGAGAAATTCCACAGGATCGATTCCTTGCCAAATCAAATGGCTTGGATCGAAGTTAAACCCAAACTCAGGACGATTGTCGAGCGCCTTCAGCGCCATTTGCGCTGTGTAGATATCAAATGCAATTTCGGTCGGGTGCACCTCCAAGGCGAAACGTACACCGTTGTTCGCAAATTCATCCAAGATTGGATTCCATCGTTTGGCCAACAAAGCAAATCCGTCATCGATCATCGATTGCGGCACAGGCGGAAACGAATAATTGAGATGCCAAATGCTTGAGCCGGTAAAACCATTGACGACACCCACTCCAAATTTCTTGGCCGCACGCGCCGTAGCTTTCATTTCCTCGATGGCACGCTCATTGACCCCAGCAGGATTACCATCCCCCCAAACATATCCCGGCAGAATTGACTTATGGCGTTGATCGATGGTATCCAAGACAGCTTGTCCGACTAGGTGAGCGCTGATCGCATGGCACTGCAATCCCAGGTCATTCAGGGCGGCTCGTTTGGTTTCGCAGTATTTGGCATCCGAATTGGCCTTTTGAACTTCAAAATGGTCCCCCCAGCAAGCCAATTCGATGCCATCGTAGCCAAATTCTTTGGTAAGCTGTGCCATCTTGGAAAAGGGCAAATCGGCCCACTGGCCGGTGAACAACGTGACAGGTCTGGCCATGCTGAATTTGTCTCCTAAGAGTGAGAGTCGACGGAAGGTGTTTAGGGAACTAAGAATAACATGATCCGCGATCCAGTTACAGTCAGGGGACCAGAATGAGCGAAGACGTCGTGATCCAACAATCTTTTGGTGACCGGGAACTGGCACGCGTTCGAACTTTAAGGTATGAAATCCTGCGCAAACCGCTCGGAATGCCACTCTCTGGCACCATTTTTCCAGGTGACGAAAACGAATCGACAATTCATATACTCGCTCTTTCCGAAAACGAGCTTGTCGGCTGTGCGAGCTTGTTCGTAGACGACTCGGATGCAATCCAATTGCGGGGGATGGCTATTGCGGTCGAATGGCAACGTCGAGGAATTGGGAACCGAATTGTCGAAACCGCAAAGGAAATCGCGATTTCAAAAGGCAAAAGCCTGTGGTGCAATGCCAGATTTCCTGCGATTGGATTCTACGCAAGACAAGGCTGGATCCAATCCGGCCCATTTTTCGATATTCCGATCGTGGGTCCACACATTGTCATGAAATGGACCGGAAACTCCGAAAACAGCGTCTGATCAGTTAATTTGTTGATAAGATTACTAGCGTACGACAGGCTGCCAGCCTGTCACCAACAACATTACAAGCGTCAGCACCATCATGACAGGCTAGCAGCCTGCCCTACGAAACCAACCAAGAAGTTACGATGCTCGAACGAATCAAAAAAGATGTCGTTCTCTACGACGGTCAATGCAATTTTTGTCGGTCTCAAATCAACATTCTCCGTCGGCTTGATGGACAGAATCGCCTCGAGTTCGTTTCGCTACACGATCCTGAAGTCGCTACAAATTATCCAAACCTGACGTTTGAGCAATTGATGGAACAGATGTGGATCGTCACGCCCGCGGGCGTTCAGCATGGTGGAGCGTACGCCGTGCGATACCTTACAAAACGGCTCCCGATCCTGTGGCCGCTTGCACCTTTGATGCACATCCCCTTCTCCATGCCACTTTGGTCCTTCCTTTACCGTCAAATCGCCAAGTTCAGGTATAGGATCGCAGGCCGAGATTGCGATGAGGGTGGCACTTGCTCGATCCACCGTTGACTTCCGAGTCATGATAGTAGAAGTTCTAGCCAAAGAGCAACTTCGGAGCCAAGCATTCGCTCTTGGTTTTTCTCTTTTTGGAGTAGCCCGCGCTCAGCCAGCTCCCGGCTTTCATAAGCTTCTCGAGTGGATCCAACGGGGCTACGCAGCCGAGATGGCGTACATCCCCAAACGAGCGAAAGCGTACGAGCACCCCGATTCCGTCTTAGCGGGCTGCAAAAGCGTAGTCATGCTGGCAATGCCTTACGCTTCGAATCCCTTGACAACACCCAGAAAGCACTCACCAGCATCAGTGACGGCTGACTCTCAAACGTCATCCGTGCCATCATCAAATTGCCAAATCGGAAACTATGCCACCGGCCAAGTGGACTACCATGACCTGATACGACAACGGTTGAACGAACTGGCAAACGCCTTTGAAATTATGTACCCTGGATCCAAGCATCGCGGAGTTGTGGATACGGCGCCGTTGCTCGAACGGGACTTTGCCCAATTGGCTGGAATCGGCTGGATCGGCAAGAACACCTTGCTTCTGAACCGTACCGAGGGAAGTTATTTTTTTCTGGCAGCTCTGCTGACAAGCGTCGAACTCGCTGAGGATAGCCCATTCGAAGCGGACCATTGCGGATCCTGCACAGCCTGCTTGGACGCATGCCCAACCGAAGCATTTGTCGGACCTCGCGTCCTCAACGCGGCAAAGTGCATCAGTTATTTGACGATCGAATATCGCGGAATCATCCCAAACGAACTCAGCGAAAAGATGCAGGATTGGGTCTTCGGTTGCGACGTCTGCCAAATGGTCTGTCCATGGAACCGCAAACGAAATGTTTCCGTCCCAAGCGAGTTGGAACCATCGCAGTTGGACGATAAGCTGTCCCTTGAGCATTGGCTAACAATGGATGAAGCGACGTTTCGAACTCGTTACCGTCACACGCCCTTTTGGCGAACCAAGCTTTCTGGGATGCAACGAAACGCGATGATCGCGGCCGCCAATTCCAATCGCATCGATTTGCGACCGATCATTGAGACGTTCACCACGAGCAGCGATGAAGTCTTGCAAGCCACCAGCAAATGGAGCTTGTCAAAATTGGCTTCGGAATGATGTTGCCTTTATTGTCGCCTTTATAGTCGCCTTTCGCTCCGCGAAAGTGCGCCTCGTTCACGCACTTTTGCGGAGCAAAAGGCGACTATGTTGCAATGCGAGATCACTTACCGATCTTCAACCTCTTCACGTCAGAGCCAACGCTGATACACAACTCCTCCCCCTTTGCTTCGGCAAGAATGTTAAGCACACTTGCCTCTTGTTGAGATAGTACGGCGCTCATAAGCGTGACTGGATCGAGTTGAACGATCGTTCCGTCATCGCAGCCTGCAATCAACCAGCGCCCATCATGGGTCCACGCAATCGACCGAGGAACGCTTGAAAAACGGTGGAACCGAACCATACGTCCCAAGTTGGCCTGCCAAAAGCGTACCGTACGATCTTCGCTGGCGGATGCCAGTAGACGCTCCAAACCTCCGTCGCTTGCGGGCTGCAATGCTAACGCATGCACCGATCCCGTATGCTGTCGCAAAACGCGTGTCGATTGTCCAGAACTCGAATTCCAAACCACGATCGTCCGATCGCCGCCTGCCGTGGCAACGGACCCATCCGACAAATAGGTCGCTGCAAACACCGGCCCCGAATGGCTGGTCATCTTGACATGCGACGCTTCGGCATCTAGGCGACAAACTCGGCAATAACCATCCCAACTAGCCGAAACCCACTCTTTCCCGTCGCTACGCCAAGCCGTTTTGTAGACGACGTCTTGATGTTCACGCCACGAGCGGACGAGATCTAACGACGGCCAACTGCGCAGCTGTACCACACCGAGTTCACCTGGGCTCCCACCGGCCACTAGCAACTGCCCTCCATCCGGCGACATCGAGATGTCATGAATACTGTCGAGTTCGCAGTCTTTCGATTGCACGAGACTGAGACTGGGCCAGTCATGAATCCTTACTCCGCGCTGGGAACCGGCAATCACCCGCTGGCCATCCAAGGTGAATGCCAAAGCGGTTATCGGTGGCTCCGCCATGCAAACTCGAGTGCCTTCAAGTGAACCCGCAAGCAACAGGGGCAACCAAAGCCAGCACCATCGATGGCCCCCTTTTCGATTTCCCATACGTCACCGGATCCTACACCATCTCAGAAATAAATTGGCCGCCCTGATTGATGCGGATCGGGCGACCATCCGGCGTAACAAGCTCGCCGTCAGGATCGATTCCCAAGAGACTATAAATGGTGTTTACTAAATCGGCTGGTGTGATAGGACGCTCCGACGGACTCTCGCCAATCCGATCGCTGGCTCCGATGACTTGGCCCCCTCGCACACCTCCGCCCGCCAAAACGACGCTGAACACACGCGGCCAATGGTCTCGCCCCCCGCTCGTATTGAGCTTAGGTGTTCGACCGAATTCCCCCATGGCTATTACCAAAGTCTCGTCAAGCAACCGTCGCTGATGCAAGTCGTCGATCAAAGCTGAAAACGCTTGATCAAAAGTCGGCACCAATCCGACTCCGACCTTGGCACCGCTGAACCCGTCCCGCAAGGAAAGAACGAGATTTTGATGCGTATCCCAGCCGGTTTGCAACACCGACACCAGACCGACGCCTCGTTCAATCAAACGCCTTGCTAGGAGACAACTCTGACCAAACGTTCGCGGCCCATAGCGTCCCCGCGTCGCATCGCTCTCTTCGCCAAGATGGAATGCTCGTTTCGCCTCGGGTGTGGATATGAGGCGAAAGGCTTGCTCAAACATTGGGTCCAACGTGACCTTGTCGCCCGAAAGTGCCCGATCGGTGGCCTCGATGTTTTGTAGAAATTGGCGACGGCGGTTCAAACGGTCCTCATCCAGCCCAGGATAGTAATCGAAGTCTTTGACTTGAAAGTCTGACTTGGCTGGATCGCCCGCAATGGAAAATGGCCCGTAATTCGCCCCGAGAAAGCCCGGTCCCATGCTAGAACGGGCGTCGGGAACCGTGATGTAACTGGGTAGTGGCGACGTTGACTGACGGCGATGGGCCACAACCGAACCGATACTCGGATACGCCACTGGTGATCCAGGCTGATAACCGGATAACATGTATTGGTTGGCGATTCCGTGCTCACCAAGGGGTGACGTCATGGATCGTACGATCGCCAATTTGTCTGTGATTCGCGCCGTCAACGGAAGCAACTCGGACAGCTCAATACCAGGTACGACCGTGGCTATCGGTTGGAACGGTCCGCGGACTTCTTCAGGAACATCGCGTTTCGGATCAAAGGTCTCCAGATGACTCGGTCCGCCATCCAGCCAGAGCAGAATACAAGACCGCGCCTTTCCTCTCGTTGACGAAGTTTTCGCAATGGACGACCTAGCTGTAAACAACTGCGAACCTAAACCCATCGATACTAAACTACCGATGCGCAGAAAGTCCCGCCGCAATGTTTGTTTTGGCAATCCTGATAAATAGTCCATGGTGCTTTTCGTTATCGATTCGTAGAAAATTCTTGCGAACTTAGGAGCGCCCAGACAAAGTCCTCCAACCAACGTACCTGCTCTTCTTTAGGCAAAGCATTCAATTCACTGAGCCAAGTGCTTCGTTGCTCTTCGTTGGGATGCTTGGCCATGGCTCTCAAGTAAAAGTCTTCGATGATCTGACGTGGACTCATGCTTACGCGAAGGTAATTCTGCAGTCGCCCTCCTTTGTCGGCGATCCGTTTATTGAACAAGTCTCCGTTGATTGCATGCAACTTAGCAGCAAGCCCTTGCTGTTGACCTTGCGATTGGCAGGCTTCGCTTCGCGAGCATCGTCCCAACGCGTCTAAGTCGGGAGACACGTGCGCTGGATCGAGCCATGTGATGGCGCGTTGGCGAGTCTCGTCATGATTGGCAACGGATGCGCCCAGAACATCCTCGATCGCATCCAGGAGTACTTCTGGCAACAACGACTTAGAGGTGGATGCCCCATACCATTGCTCTAACTCATTTTTTTGCGATTGGTGATTCGAGCTGCGAGCATAAGCATCACTGGTCGCAATGATCCGCAAAGAATGTCGCAGGTTATAACCCTGTTCTACGAAGTCGGTGGCAAGCCGATCGAGCAGTTGTGGATGGGAAGGAGGATTTGTCTCTCGAAAATCATCGATTCCCGCGACCAAGCCACGCCCCATCATCGCATCCCAAAGCCGATTCACAATGGCCTTTGAAAAGTGCGAATTGTCCTTGTCCAACATCCATTGCGTAAAGGTATCCAAGGCGGATTCTGCATCCTCCAAATTGCGGACACCAGGGATTCGAGGTACAGCCGATTCGCCGGTTCGAACATTCGTGACCGATCCTTGCTTCTTCAGAGAAACCATCCGAGTACGATCGAATCTCGCAAAGATAGCAGCAAGACCATGGTAGTCGTCTTGGGTCCAAGCCGCAAAAGGATGATTGTGGCAGTTCGCGCATTGGATGCGAGTCCCCAGTAGTACGCTGCTAACCAGTTCGGCGTGTTGGCGCGCATCACCGGCCGTACGCGTGAAGTTCGTGGCCCCATTGACATGGCTATCCCCCGTTGAGGTCAATAGTTCGCGAACCATCTCGTTGTAAGGTCGACGACTTTCCATCGAACGCACAATCCAATCGCTGTAGGCTCGAGCTGCTTGCGGCTCTTCCGGCGAACCCCGCAGCTTGAACCATCGCGCTAGTCTTAGAGCCCAGAACGAGGAAAACTCATCGCTCTCAAGCAATGCGTCGACCTTCTGTGCGCGTTTGCCTGCGCCCGTTTCTGCGAGGAACAATTGCAGCTCTTCAGGCGACGGCAAACGGCCAGTGAGATCAAGCCGCAGTCGGCGGAGGAAAGTCGCGTCGTCGGCAAGGTCGTTGGCTGCAAGGTTCAATTTGGAAAGTTGCGAGTCGATCTCGACATCAACAAAGCTTGCCGAGGGTGACACTCGATGGGGCATATCTTGGTTGGAATCGTACGGAAGCAATAACGAAACAGGCACGACGCGATTCCAAAAACGAGCCATAATCAAATGTTTACCCGGTCGAAGACAATGCGCTCGCGCAGGCCCCTGCAGTATTTCCACCGACGCCGGATCGTCCGAGCGAAAAACAGTCCACTCGGTGACGTCGGCTTCTTCTCCATCCGAAAACGTTGCGATCGCTCGAAGTGTTTTGGGTTGGTTTGACGTAGTCGCAATCGACTCCGAAGGTTCGACTCTCAATTCTCTAAGCTGCCGTTGCGACCCTCGCTTTGCACCCTGCTGGAGCCAACGCCGCAAAACCAGAACGCTCGATGATCCCTCCTCAAGCACTTCGCCGCCTCCGTGGTCGAGTAAGCCCAGCGGCTTAGCAATAACGAGACTCTTAGTGACGCCGACAAGATTGACGCGTCGACCTTCCGCAAATTTGACTATGGCTTCGTAATCGGACTTGGGATCGCTGCCGAAAAGTGAAAGTTGGAATCCACCTCGTCCAGCTGCAGCTCCGTGGCACGCACCCGCGTTGCAGCCTGCATGAGTTAGCAATGGAACTATCTGCGAATCAAAGTCAACCATCGTCGGCGGGGAACTCGATGATTCGGCCTCAGACACGAGCAAAGCAGACACCATCAGCCAAACCGAGAGCGTCATTTCTTCGGATCCTTGTCCGGACTGGGAGTCGGAGTCGAGTCGCTGCTGTCCGTATGCTCCTTTGCCCACTTCGTAAGATACTCTTGAGCTTTGGCCGTACCATAGTCGGTCAACTTGCCGCTGCCTGAAATGGTCGTGGCGATTCGATAGATCTCGCGACGGACGGCTTCGTCGGCTTTCATCGCTTTTTCAATTTTTTCTGCGATTTGAGTCACCTCATCGTCGGTGGCTTTCTTTTGAATAAGCGGTCGCACCAGACCACTTACATCGGGCGCAGCGGTAGCCCCTTTTTTGTCACCTTGCATGGCCCGCATGGTTTCCTTGCCAAGCAACTCTTCCATCGTTGGCACCGTGCCGCCAACGACTTCCGTAATGGACTTTACAATCTTGGGGAGATCGACCTGTAGACTGGACTGAACCAGAGCGAAGTTTGCCGTTACTTTATCATCTCGAGCGATGAGGATGGTCAGCGTTACCAATCGGTTCAGTCCATAACTCCCTGGACCTTCGCGTCCCTCCAGCGATACACCGGTAGGCGTTTCTGCATTCAACGCATGCTTCATTCGTTGGAAGTTCTTTTCGGCTTCATTTGCGTCTTCGTGCAACATGATGACACCGGTCTGCAGCCCATCGCCTAGCCGCTTTGCAGAATAAGCCGTCAAAATGCGTACCATCGAGATCGATTGGCGGTTGACATCGTGGACAAACACGAGCAACAGCGGCTTGCCTTTAGCGTTGGTCACGTAATCGACTTGTTTGCCCAGGTCGGGCTCGGTTAAGCTCCGAACTTGAAATGGAACAAGCGGTTCCTTGATCTGTGGTCCGGAGAAGACGGGTTCTTGGGCAACTAGCCCCGTTGAAAAAACGAGGGCGATAAGCAGCGTTTTCCAAAACGGCGTTGTCCCCAGGATTGGGTAAGAACTACACATAACAAGCTCCGCAGGAGTGAATTGACCGAAAGGCAATCCTCCCATCTTAGCATCATTTGGAGTGCGGAAATTCATTTCCGCTTTAAGATGGCGTATGGCTGAGCGTTTCCGTGGCTGAGCGAGGCCCTCGCTCAGGTTAGAAGCAACAAAGCTCGCGAAAGACCTCGCTCGACCACAACAAAGCAAGCGAAGGGCCTCGCTCGACTACTAGGGCTGAGAAGTCAAGACACCCGAGTTTGCGATCGCAGCCAGTTCTCGTTGATACTTTACCAGTCGGTCATGAAGGGCAACGATCGAACCGTAAAGTTGGCTAAGCTCTTTTTTCTTGTCAACGATTTGAGTTTCCAGCTCGCTGGCAACACTCGCAATCACTTCGGCCTCTTTTTCGTATTGAGCTTTGTCGAGCTTAAGCTTGGAACTCTCTTCTTCGCGCTTTAGTTCTTGGTCAAGCGTCACCTTGGTGGTGGTCTCCGCTTCCTTGTTTTCCCGCGTGATGAGGGCTGCGTCCTGTTTGGCACGAATGGTCATTCGTCTGGTTTCGCGGAATGCGAATGCATAATCGTTTAGGGGTCGAACGAATACGGGTTGCCCGAGTTCGACGATTCCCTGGGATTTCAGTCGGTTAGCGGTCGGTGCGTCAAGAACATACGTTTCACCAATCTTGGTATCGCCAATCTTGAAGATGTTTTCGGCTGCCGAATCCCGTTTCAGCCGCGCATCAATCATGTTGCCTTCGGAATCGTGGTAACCACCCTCCAACGGACTACGGCCCCCCTTAGCATCCACGGTATCGGAATAGTCCTTCAAGAACTTCACTTGATACCAAAGGGCCTCGGGCAGCGTTTCGATCGAAGCGCTCCCTCCATCGTTGATATATGCTTCCAAGATTTTCGCTTTGCTTGCGTCCGACAATCCAGGCATATTTCGGAATGAACTTTCAAAAGCCTTGGTAATTTCCTCTTTGTCCATCCGGCCAAAGACCGCACCTTCCTCGGGCGAGGATCCTGCAGCGGCAAAGGGTAGATGGGAGTCCAATGGCATGAGCTCGTAAATGGCCCAAGTTGGACTACCGGCTAAAATGTTTTCCTGCTGTTTCGAGAGTGGAGTGGTGGGCGAAACGGTTAGAACGAGTTCCTTGACATCCGTAACGACAAATTCGCCTAGGTAGAATTCTGGCACCGACGCCACATCCGTTTTCTCGCTAAACAAGTAGACAACACTTTCGACCGCTAGCCCCGAATCGATTGGAGCTGCGGCAGCGGGTGCTGGT
This sequence comes from Pirellula sp., assembly GCA_031372345.1. Lineage (GTDB taxonomy): Bacteria > Planctomycetota > Planctomycetia > Pirellulales > Pirellulaceae > JBKCUI01. The sequence continues at coordinate 23,080 of JANMLD010000270.1, read as the reverse complement.
TCGCCAGCTCCCCCAACTGCGGCTCCGGTTGGGGCTGCTGCTGGCAGATTACTGACTCGCGCCGGCAACTGCAGAACTGCAGTGGCAGAAGTCTTGCCCACGGCCGGAGTAGCGCGTTGCAAAATCGCACCACGCCAAACTCGCCCGCGTTCCAAGGTCAATCGGTTGAGCTCGTTCGTTAGCGGCGCAAACTTCTCAAGATTCAATTTTGGATCAAGTCGATCGCCGTACATTTCCATGTCGACCGTCTTCAACAAACCCTCCACCTTCGAGGCGAGTTTGTCATGCTGCTTGGTGTAAGCAATTCGGTAGTGTGCCACTCCGGCAGCAAAGAAAAGGAAGGTCCAGGCTTCGATAAAGAGGATCGACAACAGAATGGTGTGCGCAACGCCCCAAGACTTAAACGCCTTGACCAGCAGGACTATGAAAACAATCAGTGATACAAGGACCAATACCCAGATCAGCATGCCGGAAATTTCCATGAAGGTCTGCCTGGGGTGAGAGTTGTCGCAAAGGTCTAGGGTTTACAATATTAGCACAGCATCTACGCAATGGAGCTAACCCCAGCATAGTTGGATTTACGGAGAATTCCATCAAATCCCGCCGCAATCCGATGTTAAGTTGGGCAGATTGCAGTGTCAAGTAATTGGTTGGGTTTTGAGTATACTAGTCCCCCGGCCTGTGCCAATTATTCGCTTTTTTCAGCCTAACCACCTCCTCATTGTTTTTCCCATGCCTGAACCCATCATCAGCATCAGCGGTTTGCGCGGTATCGTAGGTGCAGAACTAACCCCAACGGTTGCCAGCAATTTTACGGCCGCTTTCTGCTCCGAAGCCCCAAATGGTCCAATCGCGATCGCACGTGACGGTCGCGTTAGCGGCCCAATGTTGGCGGACGCAATTGCCGCCGCGATCGTCGGTCATGGTCGAGATTGCTTGGATCTCGGCGTGGCGAGCACGCCAACCGTCGGGGCATTCGTCAGGAAGTCGAAATCGGCGGGCGCCATTCAAATCTCCGCCAGCCACAATCCACCTGCCTACAACGGCATGAAACTTTTCAGCCCAGAGGGACGGGTTCTACCGAGTGAACCCGGAACGCGCGTTCTTCAGGCCTATCGACAAGGCAAGACCGATTGGCGATCCGCCGACTCCCTCGGGGCGAGGCAAGTGATCGAGGATCCCCATTCGGTTCATCTTCAGTTGATTTTAGCAACAGTCAACGTACAGGCCATTCGGGAATGCGGGTTTCGAGTACTTCTGGACAGCAATCATGGAGCGGGTTCCGTACTTGGTCGGAGATTGTTAGAGGCGCTTGGCTGCGATTTTTTGATTCTTGGCGAAACCCCGAACGGGCAATTTTCTCACCCTCCTGAACCACTGGCTGAAAACCTAACTACGGTTTCTCCCTTGGTGGCCCTGCAAAAATTCCAAATCGGTTTTTGCCAAGATCCCGATGCCGATCGACTAGCGATCATCGACGAGACGGGGCACTTTATTGGCGAGGAGTACACTTCAGTACTTTGCATGAAACGAGCATTGATGTCGAAGCTTGGTCCGCTCGTCACCAACTGCGCTTCGAGCAACATGACCAAATGGCTCGCCGCCAAACATGGAGTTCGATTCGAACAGAGCAAAGTCGGCGAGGCCAACGTGGTCGACGTAATGCAACGACACAATGCTGTCTACGGTGGCGAGGGAAGCGGCGGCCCGATCGATCCGCGGGTTGGATTCATTCGCGACAGCTTTGTCGGCATGGCGCAAGTGCTCGATTTGATGGCGGCTACGAAATCGACCTTGAGCGAGCTTGTGGATGAGCTGCCACGCATGGCCATGATCAAAGACAAAATGGTCCTATCGAAAGAACAGCTTACCGCGTCCATCGCCAGACTTTCGGACGAACTCAAGGCAGAATGGGTCAGTACCGAAGATGGTATTCGACTGGACTGGTCCGATTCTTGGTTGCTCCTGCGCGGAAGCAATACCGAGCCCATCGTCAGGCTTATCGCCGAAACGCCCAACGACCATCAATCGAGAGAGCTGATCGCACGCGCCAAAGCCATCATCGCAAGTTGACGCGTGAGCGAGAGACCATCCCAACCCGACGCGTGAGTTTTGAAGTTGCGCATTTCCGTTACCACGAAGTGGTAAAACAGCATAGCCCAGGGTCGCGAAGCGCACCCTGGGTACGAAAAAACAATAGATAACCAAACCCCAACGGGGTTTAACAATGATCGCATGTTAAACCCCGTTGGGTTTGGGTGTGCTTTTCTAACTATACCCAGGGTGCGCTGCGCGACCCTGGGCTATGTTGTTCAACGCTTTCAGCGTAAGGAAATCCAAGGCACCAAAAAATTATAGTTTGCTGTTGTTTGGATTGTGCTGGTCCAAGGAAACCAAGAGTCTGCAATTGCATCGCGAACGCTTCCAATTCCGATTTCATCAACAGTCGTCTTCTCGCCAAACAATTCGACAACATCCAAGACCTTTCGACGCTCATGGTCGGAATAGTCGAGCCAAGAAAATGTGGAGGGCATGCGATACGTCCTGTGGATTGGAGTCAATGCAATCGAAAACAACTATCGTCTCAGGACTACTGAACACGTTGGCATTCGAGCTCAAAACAACTCCGTTTGACATCGTCCTCGATCGCGACCAGTTGCTCTAGGTGCGAATAGGAAAACCGTTCCGCAACTTTAGAAACATCAGAAAGTGCGGTCGCCGTCCGCACTTTTTCCATCTTGGGCTCCTCCGGTTCCCATACCAGGAGCGACTTTTCATATTGTGCGGTCACTGTCCGCACAATTCCCGGATAGGTTCGGTAAATTCGCAAATACAAATCATTGTGAACGGGCACGAAAAAAGCTGGCGATTGACTTCTTGTGCATTTTGCCGGTGGTGGTTCCCAGAACAAGGTCGACCAGATCTTCATCAGTGGCTTCGATGGCAACGTCATTGATCTCCAAAAACATAAGCGCTGCCTCCAATCCGACTCGTTTGTTTCCATCAATCAAGGGATGGTTCATCACAATATGGTAAAGGTAAGCCGACGCCATTTCGAAAATATCGACATGCAGATACTGGTCTCCAAATCCGGACTCGGGTTGAGCCAAAGCAGACTCAAGCAATCCCAAATCGCGAACGCCAGCACTTCCGCCGTAGGTCTCGATTTGAAAAGTATGCGTCTCGAGTACGTCATCGAGAGTCAGAAATTGCGGTATGTGCTACTCCGCAAGTTTTTTGAACGCCTTAGAGTGTTTTGCGTTGACCTTGGCACGAGCTGCTCGGACCTTCGCTTTACCTGTGTCAGCGGTGAGTGGCGTAATCTGAATCGATTTTCCGTCCGTCGTCATCTCAAACTGCGATTCAGGATCGATTTTCAAAAGATCCAAGATGGGCCTGTCAATGACAACTGCCCAGCTATTTCCATGCTTTACAAAGTTCTTGATCATTTATTCTCTCCTGGTATGGTCGACCAATGTACTACCATCGTGCGTCATAAATTGCCGGATGTCAAGTTCGACATTTGGAATCGCAAATACACTGTTGATTTCAATGCCATGGCGACCAGAGGATATTCGGTATGATTTACCTTGCCAGTCCCTACGCCCATATGGATGCAGCCGTGCGATTGCCTGACGACCCGTCAGCCGCTGGTCAGCAGTACCGTGCTTCATTGATGGCTTCTCGAGGCAATAACTCTATAGGTCGCGGTACCAATTCTCTTTCATCAGTGCACTCTCCCTAAGTCCGGATCGAACCAGTTCCACGATTTCTGGGTGGACTTGGAGTTGAGACAGCAGCGGCAACTCTGGTGCGTTTTCCAGAATTGCTGCTATCGTTGAATACACGCGGTTGGTGATGATGTGTCCAGCTTCCATATCGGACCTTAGATAGAAGGCAATCGTTGTATCCGAAGCCGACTTGGGGACTTCATCGTCGTCCACCTTCATCAACCTTCGAAAGGCGTTTCCCACCGGGCCCACCGATTGCCCAATTCGGATGCGAAGGGATTCCCAAGCGCTCTTCCAGTTCATGACACTCTTCCAATTCGGAAGATTCTCGAGTTGCAACTCCTTCTGCGACATCCACCCGCCAAATGTATCCAATAATTCAGGGCGGCCGATCACGAGCGCCTGCGCGTAGGAGAACTCTGGTGCGCCGTTGTCCACAACGCCAATTTTTTCGAAGCCGGAGTCGTTGAGGATATTGGTCGGCGTATGAATTCCCGATAACTCGGGTAAGCCAAGGATAGCTAGGTTTCTGGCCGCATTTGGAACCAGCTTGGTCGTCGGATAAGGCAAGTCATCGATGCCTGCTCGTTCGAACGGCACTCGCAACAAATTCGTACAGCTTGCACAAGAGCCGCCAAAGTCCTCGGAAAAAAATCCGCCGGTTGGTGCGCGTCTGGCTTGAAAATCAAAGGCGAAAGTCTCCATCGTGTCAATGGCCGCACTCAGGGACTCTCCTACGTTATCTGGGAGTCCGCGTCCATCGATCTTGGGCCTGACCCATTCCGAGTACCAAGAGAATTCGGGATGCAGCGCCGTCGTGATGGGGACACATCGCCAACCACCTTCATAAATTTCAAGGGCCGATGGCTGAAAGAGCACTTCGTCTGTCTTCGTATTTCTTACGCGGCGTGTCACGTAAAGCATGGCATGAGGTGCCACCCCAGGTTCTTGCAAAAAGCTTTCCAAGAGTCCGTCGCCTGGGTGGTTGAGTTCCACGATGCCTATGTCACCCGATCGAAGCTCCATCCCACGGACCCGAATTCGATCTGGATTCCCATCCACAAAGTCGAGCTCGGTCATTTCCGGTTTCAACAGCCATTGCGCAGGATCAAAACCACCTGTCTTGCGAGACGGCCGAAATTTCGAGATGCGTTCGGGGCCCAGTCGACGAAACAGCTCCGAATGAGCACCCAATTCATGTAGCCCAATCCTTGAATCTTCGGCGATTGCATGCTCGGCCAGCAACGAAGCGATCGCTTGGCTACTTAAAACATCCCCGATTTGAGTCTGCCGTTCAATCAAACTCCGCACGGCTTCACCTCCTACGAGTGTTCGCAAGGCCGCAATCAAGTGGCTAACCTGCTGCAGTTCAAGTGAGGTCGCGACCGGTACGGACAGGATCAGCGACTGAGCTAGCTTCTTTGCCCAATGAGATCGGATAAGCCTTAGTTCGACTAATTCCTGGGCGTAAACGGAGTTTGCCAAAGCGTCGTAGCGACGATTGACTTCATGCACATACGAAAGTTTTTCTTGGAAACTTCTATGGTCGAGGACCGAAGGCCATTCGCGTATTCGGTCAACAAGTAATTTGGACTCGTTGGGAGGTTGCTCCAATTTCAACACCGATCTCTAAGGCCTGTAGTTGACCAATGTTGTCGCTGAATTCGTGAAAATTCAGTTTTTGGTCAGTGGTTTCTGGTCGTCGCGCTCATTCAAAACTTGGATACGCTCGCGAATCTCCTGACTGCTTTTCGACTGTTTATCGAGGCACTCGGCGAGCGCGGACAAAATCTCAACGCTTCGCTTCGATTGAAAATCAAACTTTTCCAATACTTGGCTTAACGCGATCAGGCGTGTCAGACCTTCTGCTTCATTCCCAGAATCAAGATAATATTGGGCTAGATGGAATTGGCTACCGATCGTTTGAGGATGCGATTCGCCCAACGCCTTTTGGCGTCCCTCCAAAACCTGAATTCCCAATTCAATGGCTTTCTCGTGATCCTTCATCTGGTTGTGGAAATCTGCCAGAGTGTGCAACGCCCAAAGTGTTTCCGGATGATCGGAACCAAATATCTTGCTTCTGCCCCGCCATGTTTCTTGGTTGGTTCGAACGGCCTCGTCGCGCCTGCCGCTAATCCAGTAGATCCATGCCAGATGGTGCATGGCAATAAGGGTATTGGGATGTTCGACTCCAACAAGCATCTTGAATTTAGGGACCAGTTGCTCGCAGATACTGAGCGCCTCTGGTATTCGGTCCACATCCTTGTAAGCCCAAGCAAGGTCATCCAGAATCTTTAGTGTTTCAATCGTCGAGTCTGGCACGTTTTCCCATCGGCGAAGAATGCTCTCACTCAAGAGAATCGCAGCTTCATTGCGTCCGGCCGAACGCAGCGCCCAGGCGAGGGCACTCTCGGCATCCAAGGTGTCGAAATGGTCCGGTCCAAGAACACCCTTAAGCCCCGCAATCGCAGGCTCCAACAGCGAGATCGCACTCATGGGATCACCGGATTGCAGTCGCGCTCGACCAAGCTTGACTTGGCATACGAGCGAGCGAGGATCCATTGAACCATACGATTGCTCAAATAGCCTCAACCCACGATTCAGAAACCCAATGGCTTTTTCAAATTCGCCAATGGCCCGATACGTATTGCCAATAACCTCGAATAACTCTGCTTCGACCTCGCCTGCCAACTTGCTCTTGATATTGGAATCGTCGAACCGATTTGCTACGCGATCCAACAGCTGCCGTATCGTCGGGTCAGGCTTGAGCGAATCGTTTTTCCCACCATCATCAAGACGTTTTTTTGCTTGAATAAATAAGTTCGCTTGACCAAGCAAGTCGGACTGCAAGAAATCGCGAACTGCCCGTGATATCTCTGCCTGCTTCTGGGCCTCCGTTTCTGCGAGGATGGCTTTGTCTCGCTCTCCCGACGCGACCAATGCCTGAAGCCGTGCGGCGTTCTCAGCGTTTGAAGCGCGGAGACTCTCCGTTCTCGCTAGGAACATCCCACGGGTCGTGCCGATGACGCCAGCTAACAAGGCTATCAGCACCAATGCGGCCGCGATCACTTTGCCTCGATGGCGATGAAATATCTTTCGCATTCGATACGACAAACTCGGCGGATGCGCATTGACAGGCTCGTCGTCCAAGAATCGTTGAAGGTCCAAAGCAAAATCGATTGCCGTCGCATAGCGTAAGGAACGGTCTTTTTCCAAGGAACGCATTACGATCCAATCCAGATCCCCTCGAATGAACGCGGCCAAGCTCTTCGGGTCCATTTGGCGTGCAGCAGCGATACGCGGCAAGTGTTCCGAGGAACCGATGCGAGTCGATGGTTTCGGCGGCTCTACATCGCGGATGACTCGCAGCATTTCGCCGAATGCGAGCTCTCGCAAGGATTTGCGGGTAAATGGTTGAACACTGGTCAGCAATTCGTAAAGGATGACACCGAGCGAATAAATATCGCTCCGCGTATCGATGTCTAGATTGTTGGGCTCAGCTTGTTCAGGGGACATGTACTCGAGCGTTCCGATCAACGTCCCTACCTGCGTATGGGGAAGATCTTCATTCAGGCGAATGCAATTTACTTTGGCGATGCCAAAATCAATGACTTTCGGTACAGGTTTGCCGTCGAAAATCGCGACGAGAATGTTCGAGGGCTTTAGATCGCGATGTATGATGCCCTTCTGGTGAGCATGCTGGACGGCCATGCAAACAGTGACAAAGATCTTGATACGTTCGTTTAGAGTCAGCCTCGCATCATCACAGAATTTCGTAAGCGGAACGCCTTGAATCCACTCCATTGCAAAATACGGTCGAGCGAGATTGCCATCGCCGCTCTTCTCAATACCACCGTCGAGGACTTTGGCAATGTTGGGATGGTCCAGCATGGCCAACGTTTGTCTTTCCAACTCAAATCGAAGCAGCGATTGCGAGGATTCAAAGCCATCGCGTATCACTTTGATCGCGACCCGTCGCTTGATGGGCAGCAGTTGATCTGCGACCCAGACCTCCCCCATCCCTCCTTCACCGATCTTTTGAATCAACCGAAAGCGGCCATCAAAAGACATGCCTGGGAACAGCGAACGACCGCGCGGACTAGCTTCATTGACAGCCAACCCTTTCGTTTGCCCCAACGGCACGGACCCAACTAACCAAGATTCGTCGTCCGTTGCGCTTTTTTCAAGGAGCGCCCCAACCTGCAGGATCGAGACGATTCGATCTTTCAGTCCTAGATCAGAACCGCATTTTGCCTCGACGTATGCTAGACGCTCTTTTTCCGGCAATTCCAAAGCTTCTAAAACGAGCTCCTCTTCGTCGATCAAGAACTTGCTCCAGCTGAAACGGACTCTTATGCCACGAATTTACTAGAGGCCTATCTTAAGCTGTAACATTGAAACCTGGGAGGCAAAAGCGGTATCCGCAAAAGAGAATCTCGGTTGCCGTTTTAAACCAAGGCTGCTACCAGCCACTTCCCATCGCTCGTCGCTGGGCTGCGAGAGGCTCGATCTGATTTCGTTTTGCTTCCGGAAGAGGGTTCATGAAACCGCGAGGTCTCCCTCCGACGACTTCGGGACCAATATCGTTGAGTGGGTAGGGATCGAAAGCTGCCGCCCGATATTTTTGACGTTCCTCGGAACCCTGGCCATAAATGCCACCACTCCAGCGTTTCGAGCCAAGTTGAGACCCTTGGCAACCGGCAAAGGAAAGGGCAATCACAAACATAAGAGCGTGACGACAAAGCCTATTTCGTTCGATTCGCATACAGCCCTCCGTTGGTCTTGCAACAGCAGATTCCATCCCATGATCCCTCAACCACAATGCTATCGATTTCAACTCGCAGCCTGCTAGACTGATTCACTGTAATATTGATCGATTCCAAAAGAGACCATGTTGGACTGTGTGACATTGAGGATTGCAACGCCCCCGCAAAATGGGACGTCTGAGTAGAATATGAAACCACGAAATGACTGCAATTCCGTCCCTCGAACCATTGCTGTAATCGGCTTTAGCGCTCGATCGGCGGCCCAGTCCGCCAAGCGACAAGGTTTTGAGGTTATTGCGGTCGACGCGTGTGCCGACCGCGATTTGGTTAGCCAGTGCCAAAAGCACTATCGGCTTGACGATCCCAGATGGCCTGACGTTCTGAATGTATCCCATCCGGGTGTACCCTTGTTGTTAACAGGCGGCATGGAACATCGAACTCGAAGGGTTGACCATTGCCATTCGGTAGCAAACCGTGGTGGTCCTGACGGGAAACAGCTTTCCGCCATGCGATCCTTGGAAAACTGGGAGAAATGGGCCATTTCATCCGATCTCGGTTGGCCTGCCACATTTCGAAAAATCGAAGACTTCACCTTGTTTCCGAATCGACTGTCTGGCAGCGACTGGTTGTTGAAGCTGTGTAACAGTGCTGGCGGTATTGGTGTGATAGACCTAACAAACGCAGTCTTATTAGACGACCAATGGCACGTAAAACCCACAGAAGCATACTTTCAAAAGCGACTGCCTGGGGTTGCGATCGGCATTACTTTTCTTAGCAGTGAATTCGGCAGCACACTTGTTGGTGCGGCTGCAGCCTGGACGCCTGATACGAAGCCGACAACACCGCGTTACCTTTACCGCGGTTCATACGGCCCTATTCCTTTGAATGACGAACAGATCGACAGGCTAGAGCGGTTTGCAGGCATTGTCGGACGAGAGTCTGGTCTCCTTGGACTGTGGCAAGCTGACTTCCTCCTGCATCATGGTTCATTGACTCTGCTAGAGATCAACCCACGCTGGAGCGCGAGCATGGAAATTCTAGACGTCTGCTTAGATCTTCGGCTGGTGGAAATGCACTATGAATGTATCTGCAAGACTTTGAGTCCAGCGGTGTTTACGCAGTTTGCGATGAAAGCGTGCACGCGCGCCAAGGAATCCATTGAATCCATGATGGGCAAACTAGTCGTTTATTCTCAACACGGATTCACCGTCTCCCAGTCTCAATCAGATCATTGGTGGGTAAATAGATGGGAATGCGACATGAACACACTTCGCAATCGATGCCAATTCGCGGACATACCTTTGGCAGGGACGGAGGTCGCAATAGGCGATCCGATTCTAACTGTGTTGACATCGGGACGATCCCATGAATCAATCCTGTGCGATCTGCAAAGGGCAAAATCAGTCGTCGAAACAACTTGACGCGAACACTAAGGCGAGTGGCAGACTGAAAATTAACTGTCCAAGGTTCCAATGGGAGAGCGAGGCTCCTGCCGAGCTTGGCTTTGGTTCGGCAGGAGCCTCTCCCTCCCGGCATAAACATTTCTGCGGCTCGCCTAAATGCCAAAGGATCGTCGTTTTTGCAGGGGTTTTGTAGCTACTCCTCTTTTTTCGAACATCTTTGCCGCTAGGAGTTCTGAAAAAGCCCCAAATGGTTTATAATAGACGCCCGTCGAGTTGAACGGAGCTTACAAAGCTGTTACAGCCTCAACTGCTTACTGCATGATTCTTCGTTCGCGATTGGCTTAACGCCATCATTGCTTTCTTCATTTCCAACTGGAGCTATATCTCAATGGCAACCGCGCCGAAAACCCCACGCAAGAAGAAGGCCGTCAAGGAAGTCGACCCGAACGCCCCACCAGCCCCACCAAAAGTTAAACGGACACGCAAAGTTGCCGCTGAGCCTCGTATCAAGCTCTATTGGGGAGTCTTCAATCAGAACCTGAAACGCGTCGCTGTGTTTGAATACGAGGACCTGAAAAAGGCCGAAAAACACGTCAAAGAATTGACCAAGGCTACCGGCGACCACTTCCTCCAAAAAATAAAAGAAACCGTCGTAGTCTGATCCGAAATAGGTCAAACGAACGCTTTTCAAAAAACTTCAAAATCCACCGATTGCCAAGTCGGTGGATTTTTTTGTTTTCGTCAACTTGAACACGCGGGAGAGCGAGGCCACCCGTGTAAACATCTTGCCAATTTAATCGATTGAAAAACAACGGGAGAGCGAGGCTCCTGCCGAGCTGGCGCTCACCCTCCCACAGCGTCATCTTAAAGCTGGGATGAATCCCAGCACTCCAAAGCTACGCCAATAACTCGCGGACGACCTTGGCGTGTTCGACGCCAGTGAGCTTCAGATCCAGCCCTTGATTGCGGAACGAAAAACGTTCGTGGTCGATTCCCAGCAGGTGCAGCACAGTTGCGTGAAAGTCTCGGATGTGCACAGGGTCCTTGACGATATTGTAGGAAAAATCGTCCGTCTCGCCATGGATAACGCCACCCTTGATTCCGCCCCCAGCCATCCACATCGTGAAGCATCGTGGATGGTGATCCCGTCCGTAATTGTCCTTGCTTAAACCCCCTTGCGAATAGATGGTTCTGCCAAACTCGCCGCCCCAAATGATCAACGTCGAATCGAGAAGTCCTTTCGCTTTCAAGTCGGTGATCAAACCGTAGGTCGCACGATCGATGTCTTTGCACTGCGATGGCAAACGCGCGTTGACGTTCCCATGGTGGTCCCAGTTGTTGAGATAAACTTGAATGAACCGAACATCGCGTTCGACCATCCGACGCGCGAGCAAGACCGAATTGGCAAATGTGCCAGGCTTCTTCGCTTCGTCCCCATAGAGCTCAAATGTGCTTTCCGGCTCGCTCGCAATGTTCGTCAATTCAGGAACACTCGACTGCATACGGAAAGCCAGCTCGTATTGTTGGATGCGAGTGTGGATCTCTGGATCGCCGACCGCCCGGAAATTCATTTCATTCAAAGACTTGAGTCCATCGAGTGTCTTGCGACGAACTTCCGCAGATACGCCCGCTGGGTTGTTGATGTACATGATTGGGTCGCCGCTTGAGCGGAAGCTGCAGCCCGAGTGTTCGCCAGGCAAACAGCCCGATGACCAAAGCCTAGCCGAGATGGCTTGAATCTGTTCGGTATTCGTCGGTTGTGCCACAAATACCACGAAGGTAGGCAAGTTGTTGTTCATCGAACCGAGACCGTACGACATCCACGAACCGATACAAGGTCGTCCAGTAACCATGTTGCCCGTTTGCATCAACGTGATGGCTGGCTCATGATTGATCGCTTCGGTATGCATGGATCGCACAAAGCACATTTCATCGACGATCTTGGCCGTCTCGGGCAATAACTCCGAGATCCACATGCCGCTTTGACCGTGCTGTGCAAACTTGTACTTCGACGGTGCAATTGGAAAACGGGCCTGCCCACTCGTCATGGTTGTTAGTCGTTGACCATTGCGAATCGACTCCGGCAAGTCTTTGTCGTACCAGTCGTTCATCTGCGGTTTGTAGTCGAACAAATCCATTTGCGAGGGACCACCCACCATATGCAGATAGATAACCCGTTTGGCCTTGGCCGGAAAGTGGGGCAAAGTCCCCAAGCCTCCCGATGCCGGTCCAATCGAGGGGCTTGAATCGCTACCGCGGACAGCGGTTGGCATTCCCAGCGATGCCAAAGCAGCCAAACCAAGGGCGTTGCCTCCCTGTCGGAAAAATTGGCGTCGCGTTTCGCTTTGAACGTATTGCTCGAAGAGCGGATGGATTTTTTTAGACTTCATGATTTGTTCTATTTGGTTAGGACTTCGTCCAGATTCATCAATTCATTTACGAGCATCGTCCAGGCCGCCAGATCACTCGCATTGAGGCTCGGCTCCGGTTTGGTTTCACCGATCGCAATCAATTTCTTGGCTTCGTCAGGTTGCTGTTGATAGATGGCCGTCAATTCGTTCAGACTGGCCACCACGACTCCAAGTTCTTCAGCCCGAAAAGGTCTCGAGAGGAGTTTGTTAGCAATCGATTGAACCCGAGCGTTAGCATCTGTTCCGAGACTAGTGTCCGCCAGCGTTTGGGCTGCTAGCGACCGTGCGGCTTCAACAAACTGAACATCGTTAAGAGTTACCAAGGCCTGCAATGGAGTGTTGGTACGCTCTCGTTTGACGGTGCATACCTCGCGGGCTGTCGCGTTGAAGACTTCCATATTTGGTGGGGGCGCAGCGCGCTTTAAAAAAGTGTAAAGGCTGCGTCGGTAGAGGCCCTCCCCTTTGTCCGCAACGTAGTTGCGGGTATTGCTCTCCGGCATTGCGACTGCTTCCCATACGCCTGGCGGTTGGTAAGGGCGAACGCTAGGGCCACCGATCTTGTTCACCAGCAAACCGCTGGTGAACAAGGCAGTGTCGCGGATCATTTCGGCATCCATTCGAAAACGCGGGCCGCGCGCAAGCCATTTGTTGGTTGGATCGAGCGACAGTTTTTCGCTCGCAACAGCGGAGGACTGCCGGTAGGTCGCACTGGTCACAATCAACCGGAACAGATTTTTGATATTCCAACCGTCCTCCCGAAAACTGGTCGCCAAGTAGTCGAGCAACTCAGGATGCGTCGGCATCTGACCAGTCACGCCAAAGTCCCCTGTCGAGCCTACCAACCCTACTCCGAAGACCTCTTGCCAAAAACGGTTGACCGTAACGCGAGCCGTTAGTGGGTGCGCGGGTTGCAATAGCCATTGCGCTAGCCCAAGTCGATTTAGCGGTACACCATCCTGCATGGGAGGCAAAACTTTGGGGGTTGCTGGCTGCACTTCTTGTCCCCGTTTGTCATAGTCGCCTCGCATCAAGACAAAGGCTTTCGGTGGCTCTGCCGCTTCGTTCATCACATGCGCTACGGTACCGCGTCTTTTGATTTCGTTCTTTTCCGCGATTAAAGCTTGGACCTTTGCGCTAAGTTGCGGATATTCTGGGTCATTCGTATTTAGATACCATGTGTAGAGCTCTTCCGTCTCTTCTTGAGTGCGACTCGGTTTGGAAACGAGGTATTGCCGTCGCGGGATTTCAACGAGCTGCAAAATCTCTTTTTCATCCAGGACCTTTCGATAAATTCGGACGTCCTGTATTTGAGCACCCGCGGCAGGGGAACCGGTTGTTCGGCGACCGATCGTCAGGGGCACGCTGGTTTTCACTGTCTCGGTGAGCTTGTTGCTGGGACTGTCCTTCTTGGATTCCTTGCCATCGATGAAGATCTTTACGCCTTCGGCTTTCGAGGAACCATCGTACGAGATGGCCACATGCTGCCATCGCGAAACGCTGAGTTTCGTCTTCGAAACGGTCTTCAATGCGTTCTCAGGCCAGTTGTGTACCATATGCATTCCGACGGCCCCATTCTCTGTCCACACGTCCCAACCACGATGTTGGTTTGCATCGTCCATTCGTGCGATCAGCGAACCACCTTGACTATCCGTTGCAGGTTTGACCCACAGCGAAAAGGTCATAGGTTGATCCCGTTCGAAATCACCGACGGGCAACGAAGGAAAACTCTCTTTGACCTGCCATGCCAAGTCGGAGACTTTACCTGCGATCAGCGTTCCATCCGGTTGCAATGGGATGGTATACCATTGATTTTGATGGATCGCGCCGATCCACTTGGTATCGCTTCCAGTCAACGGAATGTGGGTCTCCAAAGACTCTTTGGCGGGCAGTACTTGCCAGCTTATCTTTTCAAGCTCTTCGGGTTTTGCGATCCAGCCATCGAAAGGCTGGCGAGCGTTATTTCGACGTGCCGCTAAGGCGATATTCGCTTGCTCGGTCAACGGGTCAAGTTCTAAGTATCTGGCTCGATCCTCGTTACGAGGGACTGGGATGATGGGCGGAGTGTCCTTGATGTTTCCGTCCATGGCCTTTTGGGTCGTGTTGTTAAAAAATGCGGCCAACTGATAAAACTCTTGTTGGCTGATAGGGTCGAATTTATGATCGTGACAAACCGCACACCCTACCGTCAATCCGAGCCAAACTTGGCCTGTCGTCTCCACTCGATCTCGCGTGTATAGGACTTTGTATTCCTCGTCGATAGCTCCCCCTTCATTGGTCGTGATATTGCAACGATTGAATCCGGTTGCAATGCGTTGGTCTAGATCGGCACCCGGGAGCAAGTCGCCGGCCAACTGCTCAATTGTAAATTGATCAAAAGGAAGATTTCGATTGAAGGCTTTGATCACCCATTCGCGGTAAGACCACATCTCACGGAAGTTATCGAAGTGGATTCCGTGCGTGTCGGCATAGCGCGCGTAGTCGAGCCAGTTGCGACCTCGATGCTCACCCCATTCTGGGCGTTTCAGCAATTCGTCGACATAGTTTTCATACCGTTCTGGCGAGGGATCTGCCAAAACGCGTTCGATTTCGTCTGGGGATGGCGGCAAACCGGTTAAGTCAAAGCACACTCGGCGCAACAAAGACCGCAGTTCCGATTCTGGCGAGGTTTCGATCCCTTTGCGTTCCAGGGACGATAAAACGAAGCGATCGATCGGATTTCGAATCCATGCGTTGTTTCTAACTTGTGGAAGCTCTGGCTTGACAGGTGGAAGAAACGCCCAATGCCCTTGATACTCGGCCCCTTCTGCGATCCATACCTTCAAAAGTTCTTTCTGTTGAGCCGAGAGCGATTTGTGAGACTCTGGGGTCGGCATTGCTATATCCGGATCTGTCGAAAAAATGCGGCGTATGAGCTCGCTTTCGTCCGGTTTGCCTGGGATGAACGCGGTTTTGGCGATGGCATCCTCGCGTTGGTCCAACCGAAGCTCCGCAGCTCGCTTGCTCGCATCGGGGCCATGACAGGCGAAGCAATTTTCCGATAGAATCGGCCGAATGTCGCGATTGAACTGGACAGTTCCAACGGCCTGCGAAATGGCCAACGGCCCTGCAATCAGGTATGCAATTAGCGGGAATGCAACCAAAAGACGAGGGATTACAGTCTTCAAGGTAAAAATCCACATCGACAGTGAGAGAAAACAAGCGGACGGAGGCGGGAGGTCTCTGCGCTGGAAAAACGCGAGACGCTGGAACTTTCTATTTTAACGACATGTCTAGTAAAACAAGAGAGCCAAGTTCACTACATTTTCAGGTTTTCGGTGACGGGAATGCAGATTTGAGTCTTTCTGTGGGAGAGCGAGGCTCCTGCCGAGCTGGCGTCGCATGGTTCGGCAGGAGCCTAACCCCACCGAGTAAACAATTCGTTGACCGGCTTTGCTAAGCTTTAACCGCATAGACAACACTTCTTCAACCAAAGCGGACAGACCCATGCTCATGAGACGATTCATAACTCGATTGAGTCCGGCGCTCTTGGCGTTTCTAAGCATGCTTCCGACCACCCGCGCTCAGCGGTTGATGGAGAATCTGGACCGAGGAGTGGTCGCAATCCATGAAGGAGAGGGGCGTGTATTCGTCGGCTGGCGACTGCTGGGAACCGAGCCATCCGATCTAGGGTTCAATGTTTATCGCAGGACTGGCGATGCTGTCCCGTCAAAATTGAACGCCTCACCCATAACCGGGCCAACGAACTTTCTCGATTCCGCTGTGCAACTTGCCGTTGCGACACACTATTCCGTACGATCCATTGTGGATGGCGTGGAACAAGCGGCTGACCACGAGTTTACGTTGCCTGCCAACGCGCTCGTCCGAAACTACATTGAGATTCCGCTCCAGCTGCCGCCAGAGACGAGTCCAGGCGATGCGTCCGCCGCCGATCTCGACGGCGACGGCAATTACGAGATCATCTTAAAAGGAATCCAGCGTTCCCGCGATTCTGCTTCGCCGGGCGTCACAGGCAATACCGTACTTCAAGCGTATCAAACCGACGGCAGATTAATGTGGACCATTCAAATGGGAATCAACATTCGCGAAGGAGAACATGACACACAATTCATGGTCTATGACCTGGATGGCGATGGCAAAGCGGAGGTTGCGTGCCGAACTTCCGACGGCAGTGTCGACGGTACTGGCAAAGTAATCGGCCAAGCGCACAAAGATTGGCGGGACATGCGAGAAGGCTCCAAGTCCCTTGGCAAGAACATGACAGGTCCAGAGTACCTTACTATTTTTAGCGGCGAGACGGGAAAAGAGCTGGTAAGCGTTGATTACGTGCCGAATCAACTCCCGCAAGACGGATGGGGAGGAATCGGAGGCAATTCCGGCAACGATTCTACTGGCAATCGCAACATGCGGTTTCTGGCCGCGATCGCTTACCTCGACGGGGTTCGGCCCTCATTGATCATGTGTCGAGGCGTGTATGGCAGAACCGTGCTGGTGGCTTGGGATTATCGCGGCGGCAAACTGAAGCAACGATGGGTATTCGATTCGGGTTTGCATGAACGCGGTGGGGCACCCTACGTGACCAAAAGCGCAACGGTCGATCGGAAGGTGGGGCTCCGAAAAGTCGTCGACAACGATGGCAAGTGGGATGGGATTTTTGCTAACGTCGGCATGGTTTGGGATCGACATGGGGTCAAAGAGTATCGCCGCGTGGTCGCTATCGAAGGAAACACCATTACAGTGGATAAAGATCTGACGCCAGGCGAGGGCAAGCCGACCCACGCGTATGGCTATTCGGGCATGGGTGGTCATGCGCTGAGTGTGGCTGATGTCGACAACGACGGCAAGGACGAGATTATTTACAAATCGATGGTGGTGGATGATGACGGCAAGGGACTCTACTCGACCGGACTACGACACGGCGACGCGCTGCACGTCTCGGACTTGGATCCTTCTCGACCGGGATTGGAGGTGTTCGGGCCTCACGAAAACGAGGGTGGCCCGTGGGATTCATGGACACCTGCCGCCTCTTTGTTCGATGCCAAAACAGGCGAGCTGCTTTGGGCGAACAACTACGGGGGCGACGCCAGCAGAGGCTTGGCAGGGGACATCGATCCACGACATGCTGGTGCCGAAATGTGGGGGATTCCAGGTGGGCTGTACAACATTAAGGGTGAGGTGATTACGGCGAGAGGTCCACGCATGACGAATTTTGTCATTTGGTGGGATGGTGACGAGCTTCGCGAAATGGTCGATGGAAATCGCATCGCGAAATGGAATTGGAATACAGAGCGTTTAGACGATCTGTTGGTAGCGGAAGGAGCGCAAGCCGCCGCCGGTACCAAGTCATCGCCTGTTCTCACCGCGGATCTATTTGGCGATTGGCGCGAGGAGTGCATCCTCCGCGTAGGCAATTCTGCATTGAGGATCTACACGACGACGATCCCAGCAAAGCGTCGGATGTACACGTTGATGCACGATCCCCAGTATCGGATGGCAATCGCATGGCAAAATGTTTCTTACAATCAACCACCCCATCCGAGCTTTTTTATCGGCCACGCGATGCAAGAACCCCCGCGTCCGCACATCCAACTGATTGAATCAACAAGGCCAGTCCGACCCTAGTATTCAAGTTCCGCTTCGCTTTCACGTTCCGCGTTGGGATGCTCAGAGGCCGGATAGGTCGCTCCCATGACCATCGCACCTATGCTGGCCATATGAATTAGCCAACAGCCTTCGTTGGCAATGACCGTACGCAAAGCTACCCAGGCAACCAGCAACATGGCCGCAAAGTAGATGCGTTCCGTCGCTCGTTGGAGCTGCATGTTGTCAGAGCATTTTGCCATCCACAATCCCGCCAAGGCAAGACAGGGAACGACCCAAGTTAGGAATGGACCAAACGACTCAAACCAATATGGCATGTAAGGCATTGTAAGGGTGCGTCCTTGCTCCCGGTGTTTCATCCCCTACCCGGGAATCGTTCCCAAAGTAGTTGCCTCGAATCATGATAACTTTCCAAAAAAGATTCAAGGTTGAATGGTTGGCATGCAAATGCCCCCGAGTTTACTCGGGGGATGCTTACCACAACTCTACCGAGGCATGACTGGCATATTGGAATTCGATACGTCACCGACACGCAGGTTCTCCACTTGCGCTACGTCTAATTCTGCAGCGAAATCTGGTCCGGGTTGCAAATAGAGCGGGCCATCTGCCGTTTCCTGAATCGCGTGCAAGCCATGATGCCTTGTCATCTCTAGCGTTGCCAGGAACATTGCAACCAATGAGCTTTTGTGCATCCCTACCTCGAACAAATCTTGCAACTCGACCCGATTCGATTCTTGCACGCGCTGGTGAATGCGTTGCATGTAGACGTGAATCGGCGTGTCATCGAATTGGATGCTGTGTTGTGGCGCCTTTTGCCGAGCTTTCAAAATCCTTCCAAACGCGCTGACCAAATCCCATACTTCAACCTTGGCAATTGGCAGATCGTTTGCATCGATCCTTCGCGGGGGCAGATCGCTCGACAGTCGAGAGTAGCGGAGCTGCCATCGGCGGCTCTGCTCATCGAGCAAGCAGGCCGCGTCCCGAAAACGCTTGTATTGTACCAATCGCTCCACCAATTGGGGCATGGATGAGTCTTGTCCAATCGAACCCAGATCCTCGGCTGAATCTGCGTCGGAGACTGGCAATACGGACTTAGCCTTGAGCTCAATCAATTGGCTGGTGATGTCGATGAATTCGCCGACATCGTCCAAGTCCAAGATCTCCAAAATCTCCAAGTAGGCCATGTACTGGTGGGTTATCTTGGCGAGCGACAGCTCCTCGAGCGGCAATTCTTCGCGGCGGACCAAATAGAACAGTAGTTCTAATGGCCCGTGGTAACAGGGTAGATCGACTCCAAAGACCATGCTTCGACCCAACGTTATCGCGTCAGCCCCATCGTGAACGAGAAGATTTGGCGAGAGTCGGTGTCCGCGTAGGAAACTGGAAACGCGAAATCGAAGGCAAGCGGTGCTGGACCGAGGGCAGGAACCGCAATACGAGCCCCAAAACCTGGCGCAACCCGGAAATTCTTTGCATTCAATTCGATGTCCTTCTCGACAGTACCATAATCGACGAAGGCAACCATGCGCAGCATATCGTCGGCAGTGATTGGCATCATGTATTCAAAGGTACCAAGCATTTGAAATCGTCCCCCCACTTGAACATCGCTATCCACCGGACTTGCACCTCGGAAAGCAAAGCCTCGCATGGTTGAAAAACCACCGGCAAAGAAGTTTTCAAACAAAGGAGTGTCAACGCCAGTGAAGCCTAACCGCATCGAACTCGTAAACGTATGTCGACCGCCGCCGTCAGCTCGCTGTCGAACCAAAAAGTACCGACTGAAGTTGACTTGGCCTCTTGGAAAATCGAATTCACCAAACGTCTGATCGTAGATTAATTCGAGCAAATGCCCTTCGGTCGGCAGGAACGGGCTGTCTCGGGTGTTGTGGGCTAAGCGGACGCGACCAGTATACAAGTCGTTGCTCCCGGCCACGCGATCCAATGCAGGTAGTCCAGCCACGCGAAGATTGGAAATCTTGACGTCCTCACCTCGCAACTCGGTTGTCAAAGACAAGTCGGGGGTCACTTCATAACCAATGGCCACTCGCCCGCCAAGCCTTTGCTCAGTCCAATCTCGGTAGATACGTGTGAAATAAAATCCACCGACGGACAAACTAAAAGGGGAGTAGCCGAACAGGTTAGGCTCCGTCCAATTGAGGGTGTATCGCTGGACTCGATTTCCCGGCACAAGCTCGGCCCGAAAGTTCTGGCCTGCACCTCGAAACGCACCATTCAACAAATCGCTCGGACGACTCGGAAATTTGCGAATGTCAAAATTGCGTTCCTCTAATACAAAGTTTCCGGCAACGCCTAAATCGCTGTTGACCGACCCGCCCACGGAAAATCGTCCCGTTTGACCTTCTTGAACATACACGTCAACCGGTATATCCCGAATGCGTGGATTGTAACCGAAGGGTGAGCTGTCCATAAACGGCGAAGTGGAGCCTAGTTGCCAAGGCTCTTCGAGCGGAGGTGCCGTCTGTAGCGGCATGCCTGGCGGAGGCAAGGGCTGATTGTTGTAAGTTGGCGGCGCAACATCTTGTTGATTACCGTAGTAGGGCTGATTGGTGGGTGGCTGAGCCACGAACGGCGCGTTGCCCGTTGGTTGTCCAAACATAGGCTGACCAACCTGCTGCTGCCCGTTGATGTTGGGTGCATTACCGTAAATTGGCAAGTTTGGATTTGGACTTGGTTGGGACGGGTAAGCTTGACCGAAGCCATACGCGGGACCCGAACCATACGCGGGACCCGAACCATTCGGGGGACCGACCGCATAGCCAGAGGCTGGGCCACCGTACCCTGGGCCAACCGCTTGCCCAAAAATCGGCGAACAAGGAACAGCCCACGATCCAATCGTTGCAAACAACGCTGCAACAATGCTAATCCTTCGACGATCGCGTTGCTTCATGGCAGGTTTGGTTGGTTGGATTGGGCTTGGCATAGTTTGGATCGAGTAAGTCCTACAGGCAATGAATTAGCGATTGGAACCGAATTCTCGGTCCACGCCGGCTGGCGGTTCGATTCGAATGTTAGGGACTGTTCCCTGACTAGGGTCATTGTTGAAAATATTCAGGTACTTTAGGCGTCGTTCGGCATTATCGATTTCTGGACCGTTTGCAATGCTGCCAGGACGAATTTTGCCGAGAGGCTGCATGACAACACGTTCCTTGGTGTGGTCGCCATCGATATGCACTCGTACTTCGCTCACTCGGTAAACGTCCCCCTCGCCAACGTTATAGACAACCTCCACTTCGTTGTTGGGTTGATAAACCAACTCACCGATCACCTCACAGAAGATGTGGCCTTGAGCGCCGTACACATCCCGCAAGAACTTTTCGTCGTTTTGTTTGTTGGGTTGATGGAACGGCTCACCGGCTTTCAATTTCATATAGGGTAACAGTTCGCTGGGTTGATAGCGCTTGGTGCCTACAATGGAAACCGATTTGATCTTGTAGCGTTGGCCTTCCGATACGACAAATGTCAAATCGATGAAATCACCGCGCGTATTGTAGTCTTTCCGAAATTCCACACGTGCATCGAAATAACCCAGTGATCGGTAGTACCCCATCAAGGCATCGCGGTCCGCCTCGATTTTGTAGTCGGAAGCTTTGTTGAACATGTACGAGGTCAGTCCGTGCCGAGCATCTCGGCTACTGATCTTGGTTTTTAGAATCTCGGTGGAGAAGGCCTGATTGCCGATAAATCGAATGCTGTTGAGCCTCTCGACGGGCCCTTCGTTGACGATGAACTCAACTTCGCGTTGCCCAGGTTTGAGCCCTTGAGCGATTTGGATGTCGACTTGATTCATCCCCTTGTCTTGGTACAGTTCGATGAGACGCGACTTGGCCGAGTTGAGGGAGATCGGGTCGAGTGGATCCCCTTTTTGAATCCCTGCATGTTTGCTCAACTGCCGGTCTTCGAGCCGTTGGTTGCCGCGAAAAATGACCGCTTTGATGATCGGGCGCTCCTCCACAATCAAGCGGATGTGAACTCCATCCGGTGCTTCCGTAAAGTACGGCGTAATCTTTTTGAACAAATTCGTTCTGTAGAGCGTGCTGATGTCCCTATTGAACGTTTCCTTGTCAAAGTTTCGGTCCTCACGCGATTGCATCGTGGACAAGATAAAGTTCTGGGAGATGCTGCTGTTCCCCTCGATACTGACGGACAAGATGATCGCGCCATCCTTGGCCTCGCGGCCCTGCGGCCCACCGTTTTCGTACAATTTGTCAGCGAACTTGGGATCGACAAAAGCAGGCGCATTGCCGCCTGGAGCTCCGCCACCCATCTGCCCAAACGCAATCGACCCGCTGACGATTAAGCTGGCAGGGATGACCATTTGAATCAACATTGCTTTTGTGCGGATCATGCTTGGCCTCGGTCGGATCGTGATTGGAACGGTTCTGCCACACTCAATACACAAAAGAACTTTCATAGAGCAACCTCAGCCCATCAGGACTTTAGTTTTTTCAGAGATTTTTGAGTAGAATGCTTCTTTCGCTGGAGGCGAACCTGCCAAACACCCTTCCAAAACCCCTTATCTCACCCAATTTCCAGACTTGGATCCTCTATGTTTCTCTGCAACAAAGCGTTGCTCTGCATTTGTGTGTACTTGCTCGCATCCAGCTTGAATGCCTTTGCGGCAGATACGGTTCGTTCGGACCGACTTACCCCGGCTGAGCCGAGTACCCCACAGGAACTCTTCGGGCAAACGATTCGAGCCTCAAACTTTCGAACGCCGGTTGAAGAACTGGCTGGGTTTCACGTTCCAGAAGGGTTTCAAGTGGAATTGATCGCGGCGGAACCCACCATCACCAAACCCATGAACATGGCTTTTGATGCCGTTGGAAAACTTTGGCTTACCCAGTCCACCCAATACCCCTTTCCTGCTAAAGAAGGCGAAAAAGGGACTGACGCCGTCGTCGTCCTGGAGGACAAAAACAAAGATGGCAGTTTCGAAACGTCTCGCGTCTTTGCCGACGGACTCAATATCCCAATCGGGCTTCTGCCCTACGGTGATGGCGTTCTATGCTTCTCGATTCCAAATATTCTTTTTTTGCGAGACACCGACCAGGACGGCGTTTGCGACAAGCGTGAAGTTGTGCTCGGGCCGTTCGATACCAGTCGCGACACACATGGCATGGTCAATTCGTTGCGAATGGGAACGGACGGCT
>JANMLD010000260.1:0-1753 GCA_031372345.1 Pirellula sp. | reverse complement strand
AACAATCAACGCGTTCATTCTAAGCTCTAAGCGCGCCCGGAATTACGGCACCACCTCAGACGCAGAGTCGGAGGTGATGAGTCCAATACGCATCAATTCGCTAAACGCCAATTTTTTCAGGGCGTTCCATTCGTTCTCCGTGTAATGTTCGACGTCCCAATCGCATTCACGACTTACTTTGATCAGATCGGCTCTGCTCAGTGTTATCTGTGTTTTTGAAGTCACTACCGCGCGGTACAGATCGGGGAAAAACTGAACACTGGCGCTTTGATCTGATACCAAGTTCAGTGACGCAAGAATCAACTCGGGATCGCGCGATGGTTCTCGGGAAACGTTGTAGCCAAATTTGTCCCATGTCCATTTCATCTGGTGGCGATTCCCTCTGCCAAATAACGCCACCGATGACCCAGCGGCGGCAAGTAAAGTTTCTAAAAGTCCAGGCGGTCGATCCGCCGCTTGGTGTCCATCGGATTGTTCTGTCTTCTTTTTGCGCGAGGGAGCTTGAAGGGCCACCAACCGTCGAGACCATCATGATACAGGTCATCCGGGTGGGGAGGAAACAGATAGCCAAGATATTCTCGGCGAAAGTTACTTCCATCACACTCGATCGTGTCGATCGAACCGTCGTATTCGCATGCCATGTAGTCAAAGAAAACGCCGAGTGAATCCGGATCTGACATCAACAAGGATACGATGGATTGAGTTATCTCGACCCGAATCGACGAGTTCAATCCTTTCTCAAACATAAGGGCGGGTTCGCCATCATATCCGTAGTCGCCGATTGAACCATCGCGTGTATCCGAGACCAAGAAAGGAAAGAATTGAAACCCGGTTTTGCTTTCGTCCATTGCGATAGCAGCAATCTGAAAATTCAGAATTGTCTGCATGCAATGTCCGGTCGGCTGATTTACTCCAAAGAGCGATATTAACCTGGATCGCACCCACAACGATTCGTAGCCGTAAAGCTCGTCCTGAAAACTAAGCGGTAAGTCGACCAGTTGATCCCGTAAGCCAACCCGATGGTTTGCGTATTGGAAGTCACCAAGTATGTGGACAAAGAGAAAGCGTCCAATTCCAACGGCTCTCCCAATTACGTTTGTCAATCTGTCAAACACATTGCCTCAAAGACAGAACGCCCGCATTGACCGAGTGCGAGCAAGTAAAATCAACGCAAGTACATCCGCCCGATCGAGCACTTCGGTCCAATGCTTTGTTCGTGGCTTAATCCCTGACGGGAGTATGTTCAAGTATACCATTTGCATGCCTCACCTGCGAAGGCATCAGCGATAGTTGCATCAACAATTCTTGGTCTCGTATCGTCAAGTCCGATTGGCCAGCCTCTTGGCTAGGGTCACCAAGCGTTTCAGAGTGACGAAGCCGCCTATCGTAATCGAGAAGACAATTATGCTGAGCTCGAATACCAGCCGACCGAGATTTGCTCCAGGTAGTTCATGAATTGAAGGCAACAGCAACAACACTACCATCCCAAAAGGCATCCATGAAACAATGATGTCTGTTGGGATCGACCAAATCGACGTCGCGACCTGTGGAGTCGGCGCTTGCGCTGGATCAATTGGCGGCGATTGGTAAGGATTGGATTCCATAGTGCCACGAAAGAATCTATGTAAGTCCTGGGTTTGGGGCGGGAGCCGTTCGAGTAAAATCTGGCGACTCAGACCCGAGATGCTGACTCGCAAAAGTCAGTCTCAATTTTCCAACCCCAAACCCAAGGGACATCAAACATGATCATTCT
>JANMLD010000230.1:0-1717 GCA_031372345.1 Pirellula sp. | reverse complement strand
TGGATCCACCGCGACTCGAGCATTGATCACAAGATTCGCCTTGGTCGTGGCGATGCCGCATCCGATCGAAAGTTTCGGTGCGGACGAACTGCTTACTAAATTGCCGACAGCATACTGACCATCCGCCATTCCGATCACTTTTAAGTGAGCCACTTCCGCAGAATGCTCGTTGAGCGAAAGATTGATGCGATCAAGTAGGGTGATGATGAAATCATCCAGCTTGAACGGTTCGTGCGATTCCAACACAGCTTGCGCGTTTAGCCATCCAAGCTCCGCTTCTCCCTTGGCATACACATCGTAGTCTACTTCCATAACGCGTTTGCCAAAAACTCCCTTGAGGTCCAGGTATTCGGAAAACGCGTCAAACCCTTGACCCGTTGACGCCGAAATACGCAAGCACGGAATGCCCGGAAAATGAAGTTCGAGAAGGGAAGCCAACTCCTCAATCAACTCGTCTGACAACTCGTCGATTCGGTTGATGATAACAAAGTCGGCTTCCTCGATCTGCTTTCGAAAGATGTATTCGGCCTGAGGCGAAAAGCCCCCTTTGGATGTTCCCTTGAGTATCTTGAGACCATGGCTTGGCTTCAAAATGACACCGTAGGGTGCGATATCGAATGGCTGTGAGTAAATGGATTGGAGCGGCCGAATGACAGTGGCCACCAAATCGGTGCAGCTCCCAACGGGCTCGGCGATAACAATCTCTGGCAGCTCCGTTTCGCCCAGCCCCTCCATGGTGCGTGTCAGCTCATTGAAGTTGCAACAAAAACACGATCCAGCCACTTCACCCACATCGAAGCCTTGCGAACGCAACAGGTTGGTATCGACAAGATCCGTCGCTTGATCGTTGGTGACGATTCCGACGCGTTTTCCTTGCGATTGATAATGGTGCGCGAGACGGGCTATGGTCGTCGTCTTTCCTGCTCCCAGGAAACCACCAATCATGATAAAACGCGGATTCACTGCCATGGATATCAATTCCTCAAGAGTACGTTCAATAAAGCTGTCACGTCAACCTGTCGTTCTAACGAAGACTTGAATGACAATCAAGCGAAAATTACAAGATACGTTTGGGTGGCACGATTGCGGACGACGCGAGCAGACCACCAACCAGCGACATGGCAACCAAGATCATCCCAAAGGCGAAATCGACCCCTGCGATCGTTTCTCGATTGAGAAGTGCGGAAAGGGACCGATAGCCCAACGAGCCCGGAACCAGCAAAATCATGCCCGGAGCAAGCGGGACCATGGCCGGTCGATCGCGTAAACGGGCATATAAGTTGCTGCCGCAGCCGACGACCAACGCTCCTAGAAACGACCCGACTTCGACACCAAATCGATCGCCAAAAACCTTGGCCGTAAAGTACCCTGACAAACTCACGGCAAAGACTATTCCCCAACGCGAAACTCGCACCCGAAAAAGAATCGCGAATGCGGCCGGTGCGAAAAACAGTGCCATCCAGCTAACGAGCCAAGGAACCGGCACCATAGTCTCTGGCAAGGATCGCCATGAACTAGCAATTCTCCATGCGATTGCAACGCCAAGAAAGAGCGTCAGCAGAGTCGCGCTCGCGCCCGCAAGTCTTGCGACACCGGCGGATAGGTGGCCTACCGCTAGTTCGATCAGAGAGGTGGTAATGGTGAGGCCTGGTAGCAAGATGATCAATGCCGAAAGTGTGACCAGCCGATCGTCAATCGGGCAAATCCATCGTGCTGC
>JANMLD010000219.1:0-2700 GCA_031372345.1 Pirellula sp. | reverse complement strand
GATGGAAGAGGAAATGCTGGCCGCCGCCGAGAATCTCGAATTCGAACGAGCCGCTGCCTTGCGCGACAAGATTGTGCGGATGCGAGAAAAGATCGGTGAAGCTGTCGAAGACGATAGTTCAGATGAGCGAATGGTAGGTGGTCGCCAACGCAAACGCTCTACAAAAGGCTCTGGCGCGCGGGTACCGAGACCCAAGCAGAAATAGTTTCTGTCGCCCGCAAACGTTGCTGGGTCGAGCCATCACGTGCGGAAGTGAGTCGCCGTTGGCATGCTCGACGAGCGGCATGGCTTGTCGCGCACGGAATTTCGATGAATGAGCCCAATTGGAAGGATTGCTTAGATCAGCTTGCGGAGACCGATCAAAGTGAATTTCACGAAACGTTTTCTCGCGAGTATTTGGAGTCGCTCGACAAAGGATATGGAGATTGCGTTTTACGTAGAGCTGAGATGAGTGAGATCGTTGCAGAAAGCTTGTTGCATTTTGATGGAGATCGATACCACATGGGTGACTTTGTCGTGATGCCAAATCATGTGCATTTGATAGTATGCTTGTTAGGAGATACAGAGATTGAAGCGATTTGTACATCGTGGAAACGATTTTCTGCCAAACAGCTCAACCGGGTGTTAGGCAAAAAAGGGCGATTCTGGCAAGAAGAAAGTTTTGACCATTTGATCCGTTCGCTAGACCAATTTGAAGCGATCCAAAGATACATCGCCGACAATCCAATAAGTCTCAACACTGGCGAATATCGATTGTATCAACCAATAGTAGCAGGCACTTTACAAGTGCCGTCCGCCGAAACGCCAGCAACCTCAGAGTTATCTAGCGATTCTGGCCACGGCACATGGAATGTGCCTGCTACTTTGGAGAGCGTCCTGATATCGGAGGGAGATACCGGCAAGATCGATGACAGAGGATTTGTTGATTCGGAGGAGATATGATTATGATTACGACGCTGAAAGTAACCCTTGTGCGTGGCTTGTATTGCGAAGAGGACTGGACCGCCAACATCGAGTTGGACGAAGCGTCAACGCTAGCAGAGCTTCACGATGCAATTCAAATGGCTGTTGGCTTTGATAACGATCATTCTTTCAGCTTCTTCCTGTCTCGCACCGACCGTAGTCGGACTCGTGAGTATTTTAACGACGACGACGAGTCGATCGACACGAAGACCGTGAAGGACATGTTTCCGCTGCCTGAAAAGCAATCTTGGTTCTACCTGTTTGATTGGGGAGACGAATGGGTCTTCAAAATATCGAAAACGCGAAAAGCCTCCAGCCAGCCCTGCCTAGAGTTAAGTATCCGAGAGTGGAAAGTGAATCGGGAATCAAGCCTGTTCAGTATCCCCCCTACGACGACTAAGGCGAGGAATGACACTTTATTTTATATGGGACTATTGCAAGAACCTCCAATCGCGTTGCCGCTGAGTTCCTTGTGCCAGAAACAAAGTTGCGAGCAATTTGGACGACGGTTAAAAGAGAACCTAAGCCTTTTCAGTCGCTTGCCAGCAAAGCTAACAAGCCCGTCCGACCACCCACAGCAATTTCAACAGCAGTCAGGGCGCGATGGCGTGCGACAAAGTGCGAAAGGACGCCATAGCGAGGCAATTCAAATCGAGCGATTTGGGAATGAAAAAACCCTGGTTTCTCAGGGAATATCCGAGAAAAACCAGGGTTTGGGGGCAATGAGAGCGCTGGGGATCGAACCCAGGAACCAGGGATTAAAAGTCCCTCGGGGAACCAATGAAAACATTGGGTCAAATGAGGTAGGGGGAGCGCCAGGATCAGCAGTCGGAATAGGAGGACTCACAAAACTCAGTGACCCTCAACGAAAAAACCATGTGTCTAACGGTCGCGATCGACTCCGTTCGAAATAGCCGGCAACATCGTTCTGGCGACCAAGGGCAAACTCAAAGGCAAACCGCAGCCGGACGCCAATCTGCGCGACACCGAAAATGTGCCGCTCAGCGAAAAGGTCGAGACGTACTTCAAACGCGAAGTGTTGCCCCATGTGCCAGACGCTTAGATCGATCACGAAAAGACGAAAGCCGGCTGCGAAATCCCGTTCAACCGCCACTTCTACGTTTTCAAGCCACCCAGGGAACTCGCAGAGATCGATGCCGAATTGAAAGGGGTTACCGATCGTATTTTGGAAATGGTTGGAGGGCTGTCGAAATGAACAAAGACGAATTGATTCTCTACACACAATTGTTGTCGGATATCAAGCAACGAGTACGGCAAAGCCAACATCGTGCAGTTCTCTCCGCCAATGCGGAGATGGTCGTCATGTATTGGGACATCGGTAAGATGATTGACAACAGACAAAAGACGGAAGGCTGGGGAACGGCCGTGATTCCTCGATTGACCGTCGACCTGAAGAACGAACTCCCAGACGAGAAGGGGTTTTTGGAGAGAAACATCAAGCGAATGCTTCGCTTTTACCGTGAATACCCTGATCTGCAATTGATGATCGCTCAGAAAGTGCCACAACCTGTGGCACAATTGGAGCCGAAGTCGACGTGCCTTCAGTAAAAGTGCCACAGGCTGTGGCACATTTACCGTCGTCCGTAGCAACCGGTCAAGAGATCGTGATTTTCCTACCATGGGGCCACAATATGGCCATTCTTGAGAAAGTCAAAGACATACCAACTCGGCTATGGTACGCTCGCCAAACGATGGAGCAAGGCTGGAGTCGCGACG
>JANMLD010000122.1:0-12686 GCA_031372345.1 Pirellula sp. | reverse complement strand
GAGCACCCAATGATCGAAAACTAGGCTTGGCCCAACCAATCCAGACCAGAAGCTAGCCCGAAAAACAAAAAAATCACTCGCGGGCTTCGCTGAAAATCCAAATATCGAATACCTTCACAGCCTATCCGCGAAAGTGCGTTTAAGCACTCGCACTTTCGCAGAGCGAAAGGCGACACTTGTGGACGAGCGAGGCCCTTCGCTCGTTGGATTCAAAACCCGAGCGAGGGCCTCGCTCAGCCACGAAACCCACGTTTCACGAAACCCACCCTCCTGATTGATTATGGCAACTTCCATCCCAGATCCAAAACCAACTGTACGCATTGCAAGCGTCGATGTGTATCGCGGCATGGTCATGTTTTTGATGTTGGCCGAAATCCTTCATCTTTACGATCTCAAAAAATTCGTAACTGGCGAGGGATGGCTGTCGCAAGCGACGGAGTGGTTGGCTTTTCACACCACGCACGTCGCATGGCGTGGGTGTTCGTTGCACGACATGATCCAACCGAGCTTTTCCTTTTTAGTTGGGACCGCCATGGCATTCTCCATCGTGGCTCGCGGTTCCAAGGGCCAATCTTGGGCACACATGTTTTGGCACGCGATCTCTCGAAGTTTTGTCCTCGTCTTCCTCGGAATTTTCCTAAGAAGCCTTGGGCGCCCGAGCACCAACTTTACGTTCGATGACACGCTCACTCAAATCGGTCTGGGCTATTGGATCTTGTTCCTGTTGTCAGGCTTTTCGCTGCGTGGCTTGATCGTCTCGGTCGGGGTGATCTTGTTTGGGTATTGGTTGGCATTCGTATGTTATCCGGCGCCAGGAGCGGATTTTCCTTACGATCAATACGGAGTCGATTCCAAGTGGGGAGAGCATTATGAGGGTGTCGCATCGCACTTCAACAAGAATTCCAATCTCGCGTCGGCAGTCGATCAGTGGTGGATGAATTTGTTTCCACGCGAAAAGCCATTCCAATACTCGGGTGGCGGATATTGCATGCTCAGTTTCATTCCCACGCTCGGCACCATGGTGTTAGGTTTGATCGCCGGTAAGTTGCTGCAAGGGGTGTCGACTGTTGGTCGAAAGCAATTTTTGTTGTGGACGGCGGCAGTCGTCTGCATTTCGTTGGCGTTGGTGGTTGACGCGTTAGGACTATGTCCGATCGTGAAGCGAATTTGGACGCCGACATGGGTTCTTTGGAGCGGTGGCCTGTGTTTTGTTTGGCTGGCGTTGCTCAATGCGGTCTGCGATATCGGCGGTTATAAGCGTTGGGGATTCCCGTTCCTGGTCATTGGAGCCAACTCGATCGCCGCTTACGTGATGAGCTGGACCATGAAAGAACCCATTCGACTTGCCATCGAGCGTCACTTTGGCTTTTTCGTCGAGACGTTGAACGGTTGGTTGGGCACTTGGTTTCAATTAGATAATCCGCAAGCCTTAAAACCGTTGGTGCTGGGTACGCTGACGTTGGGAGTGATGTGGTTGATTTTGCTTTGGATGTACCGTAAACGCATCTTCCTGAAGATTTAAGAATCACTAGCCAAAGCCAGTACCACGACGGTTCGTCCGATTGGAGCAAACGATCTGTGCTTCAGTAGATGCACAAAACAACGGGAGTGCGAGGCTCCTGCCGAGCTTGCCATCGCAGAGGTTCGGCAGGAGCCTCACCGCCTCACACTCCCGGGCTATGTATTCGTTGAGTGAAGTCAATGCAATGATGTTTACAGGGGAGACACGCTCTCCCGCTCAGCCTGAGTAAGAGTTGGTTTGCGAGACAAAATCCTGGGAGGTTGTGAAGTTTGCTTGTGAATGTCAGAATCTGAACTTGATTTGAGCCAGCGCCATTCGCGCTGCACCTTCCTGAACCGTATTACTTTAACACTTTGAAGAGCAATTCTGAATGGAACATGTCAGCGGCAACATTTACGACTACCCCATTTATTACGACTTGGTCTTTGCCAGCGACTGGATTGCTGAGTTCAAGTTTTTAGAGGCGGCCTTCAAAAAGCACGTGGATGGAAAGACCAAGCGGGTATTGGAGCCCGCGTGTGGAACGGGGCGACTGCTTTTTCGAATGGCCAAGAACGGGTACATTGCGGAGGGTTTGGATTTGAACGAGAAGGCGATTGCATATTGCAATGCGCGCCTCAAAAAACATGAGCTTAGGCAGTCGGCGTGGGTCGCAGACATGTGCGACTTTTCGGTTAAGAAGCCGTTTGATGCAGCATTCAATACGATCAACTCCTTTCGCCATTTGAGCACAGAAAAGGCGGCGATCGCTCACTTTCAAGCGATGGCCACGGCGGTGCGACCGGGTGGAATCTATGCGTTAGGGTTTCATTTGACGCCGCTGGAGGGCATTGCCTCGGACACCGAGAGTTGGGTTGCCAGACGCGGAAATTTGCAAATCAATACGCGTATGTGGCCTCGCGACAAGGACGTCAAGGCGAGGATGGAGCGATTCAATCTCAGGTTCGAGATCTACCGACCGACGGGTTCGATGCGTATCGACGATTGCTTGGCATTGAGAAGTTATACGTGGAAGCAATTCGCTTCGATGATCAAAAAAGTACCGGAGTGGGCTATTGAGACGGCATACGACTTTGGCTATGACATCGACGAACCGATTGAAGTCGACGCAGGCACGCAGGATGTCGTCTACATTTTGAAGCGGCAGTAGACCCACAAAAAGTAGCTGAGCGAGGCCCTCGCTCAGGAACTACGATTAACCGCGTGGGCATCGCCCCGCGTTTTCTACTGCTCACGGCCCGTTGGGCACGCGGTTAAACGAAAAGTCTTCCTGAAACTGCCCACCAATCACGCGAATCCAATCGCAAAATTGAAGTGAGAAAACCCACTTTTGCGGAGCAAAAGGGGACAATGAAGTACCCAATCCTCATTGACCCTCGGGAAGCGCTTGCCAATATTCAGTCTAGAAGATAGTTTCGGGGTGAGAATTCGTTTGTTAATGTCCTTCCATTTTGAGTTGCTGAATGATTGCTGCAGATCGAACCAGTCAATTGCCGGACGACCAACGCGTCGTAATTACTGGAATCGGGTTAACCTCCCCCAATGGCCATAATTTGGAGCTATTCCGCGAATCGTTGCTGGAGGGCAAAAGCGGGGTCCGGAAGTACAACATTCGCTATGTGGGGGACACTTTGGCAGGCGTTTGCGAATTCGAAACCACGAAATACCAAAGCAAACGCGATATGCGGCGGGGAACCCGGGCTGGTACCGTTGGGATTTGGGCGGCTTCGGAGGCGATTCAACGGAGTGGATTGGATTGGCCAAACGTGGATAAGTCGCGTGTCGGCATTTATATCGGGGTCACCGAACACGGAAATGTCGAAACAGAGAACGAGATTTATTCCATTAAAGCGTACGACTACGACACGACGTACTGGTCGCATCATCACAATCCCCGAACGGTCGCCAATAATCCAGCCGGCGAAATAGCGCTCAACATGGGGATTACGGGGCCGCATTACACGATCGGTGCCGCCTGCGCCGCTGGAAATGCAGGGATTATTCAAGGAGTGCAGATGCTTCGCTTGAACGAATGCGATTTGGCTATCGCGGGTGGCGTTTCGGAGAGCATTCACACTTTTGGTATTTTTGCATCGTTCAAATCACAGGGGGCATTGGCCTCGCACGAAGATCCGACCAAGGCGTCTCGTCCGTTCGATCAGTCCAGAAATGGAATCGTAGTGGCGGAGGGTGCTTGTTTGTACACTTTGGAGAGACTATCCGACGCAAAAGCCCGGTCGGCCAATATTATCGCAGAAATCGTCTCCTACGCGATCAACACGGACGCTACCGACTTCGTGTTGCCCAACCCCGAACGGCAGGCACAGTGCCTGCAAATGGCATTAGACCGCGGCGGATTGACGCCAGACCGAATTAGTATTGTCAGCACCCACGCCACGGGTACCAGTTCGGGAGATAGCCAGGAATGCATCGCTTTGCGCAATGTTTTTCAAGGTTGCGACGCTCTTCGGTTCAATAATACCAAGAGTTTCATTGGTCACGCGATGGGGGCCGCGGGCGCGCTGGAACTGGCTGGAAACCTGCCTGCATTCCAAGACAGGGTTTGCCATGCCACGATAAATGTGGACAATTTAGACCCAGAATGTGCGTTGCCAGGCTTGGTGATCAATCAGCCGCAGGAGTTGCCTCGCGTCGATTACATCCTTAATAATTCGTTCGGCATGCTAGGTATTAATTCTGTCGTGATTGTTCGACGGTTTTAGCCGATCGCAATTTGAAACCTTTTTAACTTACTTTATTAGGCCGACTTCCATGACACCCGCGGAAATCCGTGAAGAAATTTTGGACATTCTGAGTGAGATCGCACCAGATGAAGATCTATCCACGATTGACGACGACAAGTCGTTTCGCGAACAACTTGAGATGGATAGCATGGACTTCCTGGACATCGTCATGGAGTTGCGCAAGCGGCATCGCGTTCAAATTCCTGAGGGAGAGTACGGCAACCTGGCAAGCATGGGCAGCACCGTAAGCTATCTTGAGCCGAAGATGCGAGACATCGTTAACGCTTAGTGTTTCGGACCCAAAATGGCAGAGTCAATCATGGACAATCTGACGAAGTACGTACCGGGCTTCGGTGCGTATCGCTCGGAACAGAAACGTCGCGATGATGACTTGGCAGTTCGGAAATACTTGGCGGATCGGCTTCAAGAATGCAAAAGAGACTTGCAAGCGTGCATGCTGCCACTTGTCGATCAAGCCAATTTTATTGCCATTGGGCAGGGCGAGAAACTAAGAACTAGTATTGAGCTCGCACAATCGAAAATGCGAGCTGCGGTCGAGGGATATTCGTCTTGGTTTGAAAGCATCAAGATTGACGAGTCCAAACTCAAGCAAGTCTTGGATCTCGATAATGACTTAGTAGCCGTGGTCGATAGATTGCATCATGAGATCACCAGTCTGTCGGAGATAACACCCGACTTTGCAGCCGCCCAATCGATTGCGACAAGTCTTAGAGATCGATTCTCGCGACGCAATGAGTTTCTCTCGCGATAGGGTTTAATGGCTCATTGGTGCCAGATTTCTAGCAGCGCCCACGCCCTTCGCAAGCTCAGGGACGTGCCACACGATGAATGCCAACCACACGATGTATGCCAACCACACGTGGCATGCCAGGCACATATGGCACGCCAAAGCGTGTGTGGCACGCCCAAAGCGTATTGAAGCCTGTGTGGCACGCCCAAAGCGTAGCGTGGGCGTGGTACGGCGAGGGATGCTGGCCTTGGCCCTGGCAAGTCAACGAGGTTTTTCCAGGACTTCGCCAATAGTTTCGCCAAAACTTGCAAATTTGCGGAATCTATGTGAAAAACCATTGAAAACCAAAAAGAAATTCGATAAAACCTTTTCCAATTCAATTAGGGATGTTCGATCGCCATTAAGATGGTTTAGTGGTTATTGATTCTCGCTCGATTGGGTTTTGTTGACTTTTTATTGCCTGTGGGGTTTCGGAATTATGAGCTTAAGAAAAACACGTTCCAAAGCGTTTACGCTTGTGGAATTGCTGGTCGTCATCGCGATTATTGGAATATTGGTAGGCTTGTTGTTGCCAGCGGTGCAAGCCGCTCGGGAAGCCGCCCGACGAATGTCCTGCAGCAATAACATGAAACAGCTTGGTTTGGCATTGCACATGCACCACGATACGCAACGAAAATTGCCACCAGGTGGTACTTACTATGGAGCCTGCTGCAGCCCCCCAACGTACACCAACTGGGCAATTGAAATTCTCCCCTACATGGAACAAAGCGCTCTTTACTCGCAATACCTCCAGAATGAAGTCAATGTCTCAACGAACAACAACTTGGTGGGACAAAAACGCATTCCAGCCTACGAGTGCCCGTCCGATTTATTGAATGGTTTGCTCGAGGTACCCGCGAGTGGTCCAAGGCCTGGCGGTCAGACTTGGATGCACGGCAGTTATAGGGCGGTGAGCGGTAAAATGAATATGACGATCGGCCACGGCGCATGGGATAGTTTCGAACCGCAGCTATGGCCCAATAGCAGAATGGACCCAAACTATCGATCCTTTCTGCATGCAATTGGCACGTCCTATAACGGAGCCCCAGTCGGGAACGTGACTGTCTCCGGCCAGCCAGTTTCGTCTTTAGGTGGACCGGAGAAGTTCGGCAGCGCCACCGACGGCTTGTCCAACACTTTGATGGTCGGTGAGTACACCTCCCAATCAACGACAAGCCGAGCAACTTTCTGGGCGTATACTTACGCTTCCTACAATCAATCGTCGGTCGGAGCCGAAAGCCGGCTTTATGGCAAACCCTATGGTGTAAATGCAACGGATACAAAAGGCTGCTGGGGCACACCTGGGCTCTACGGCGACCAACCGTGCAAACGAGCTTTCAATGCGTATCACACGGGTGGCGGGAATTGGTTGATAGGCGACGGCTCAGTGCGGTTCATTAGTATCAGCGTCGATATCAATTTGCTCCAAAACATGGCCACAATGTCGGGTGGCGAGGTAGCTGTCGTCGGCGAGTAAACCAACCCCCTTCATTCATTAGCCGCATGGTGATAACCTGCGGCTCATCTATCAACCGCATGTCGCTTCATGCCGTTGTCGATTTAGCAAACTCTAATCAAACCGCGCGCAAGCTGATGCCAGCTTAAGCATTAACCACAATACACTACTTAGAACATGAACTTCAAATCAAAAATTCGACTTTGTACCGCAATTGCATTGCTGATGACTGCGGTTGGTTGCTCTGGCGGATCGTACGCGCCGGTGTCTGGCGTCGTGACAATCAACGGCAAACCCTATGATAAGGCAGTCGTTTCCTTTCAGCCGATTGGCACACCCAGCAGTCCCAATCCAGGTCGCGGTTCAAGCGCTTACACGGACGCGAATGGACGCTTCGAATTGATTTGCGACGACCGCAAAGGTGCCATCATTGGCAAACATCTTGTTCGAATCATGACCCGCGGCAATGAAGTCGTAGGGGCTAGTCCCGAAGGAGGTTCGTCGGATGAAACACCAACGAATCGACCAGTCGATCCAATCCCGGCCGAGTGGAATGCGACGAGCAAGGTGGAATTTGAGGTGCCCGCAGGTGGCACGGACAAGGCGAACTTCAATATCGAAACGAAACGCCCTGTCAAATAGTCGGCTGTGACTTGTGGCTGAGCGAGGCCCTCGCTCAGGTTTTGCAGGAACCCGACGAGCGAAGGGCCTCGCTCGTCCACAAGAGGGCACTTCGGTCCAAGAGTGGTGGCTAAATTCTCGCGAATTCGAATACGGCATTGCCAGGAACGCTACAATTGTTCGCACCCGACAATGTATCACTCGAAACCACTGCGATGAAAATGAAGAATCGACTTTTGTTGTCCTTGACTGTCTTCGGCTTTCTGTTCTTTTCGGCCTGCGACGCGCCCAAGGCAGGACCAGGTCCTGGTAACAAATCCGTCGTGAAGCAGTCGCTGAATAAGGAGCAAGCGGAGAACGCGGCTCAGATCGTTGATGATGCCAAAACAGCTAGAGCCAAGCCAGCAGGCTTGAAAAAAGTATCGCTGCTCCTGAACTGGTACCCAGAAGCGGAGCACGGCGGTTTTTATGCCGCTGACGTCCATGGGATATTTGAAAAGTATGGGCTTGATGTCGAAATTCGCCCGGGCGGAAAAACAACCGTGGTAGCCCAGGAGTTGGTTTTGGGACGCGTTCAGTTTGGCATCGCAAACGCGGATGACGTGTTTATCGCGAGGAACCAGGATGTTCCTATGGTTGCGTTGATGGCCCCAATTCAAAACGGCCCCAGGTGCATCATGGTCCGAAAGGATTCGGGAATCACTACGTTTGCGGACATTAAGAATATGAAACTGCAAATCGACGCATCGCGACCCTACGTTCCGTTTTTGAAAAGCAAAGGGTTTCTTACCGAGAGCGTGGAGGTTGTGCCCTATTTCGGATCGGTCGCTCAGCTTGTCGCCGAGAAAGGCATCGCTACGCAGGGGTACAGTTTCAGTGAACCCTTTATGGCCCGCCAGCAGGGCGTCGACGTCGTCGAGCTCATGATGTCGGAGATTGGATACAACCCCTACGCAAGTCTTCTGGTTGCTACCGAAAGTCAAATTAAAAAGCAAGAAGACGTTTGCAAGCGCATGGTCCAAGCCAGTATTGAGGGGTGGAAGAAGTACTTGGAATCACCGAAAGAGACCAACGACGTTATTCTCTCCAAAAACAAACAAGGACTCGAAAAGAACGCCCTCGACTTTGGAGTGGAAGCGCTCAAGCCACTGTGCATGCCGAACGGTGCTGGAGTTGACACGATCGGTTCGATGTCGGCTGAACGTTGGACCGCCTTGGCGGAGACGCTAGCCTCTCTCAAAATAATCGATTCCGCCAAAGTTTCGGCGGAAAAAGCGTTTACGCAACGTTTCTTGAGTCGGTAGCCCTGACTCGACACAGTCGCTTGTCACCTTTACATTGTTGCGATGTTTGTCGAGCGAATGATGGGACCGCGGGTGCTAGCCGCGTGATCAACGCAGAGATTTAGCACCGCGGCTAGCGCCCGCGGCTCCATGTTGGGACGGCAAGAAACTTGAAAATCCTCTTGAATGAACAGCAGATCGGTTTAGGCATCGATCGGCTGGCAGCACAGCTCAAGCATCACTACCAAGACAATCCCATTACCGTGGTTGCGATCATGACCGGCAGTCTGGTTATGTTGGCGGATTTGATCCGCCGATTGGAAATGCCCGTTTGCATCAGTCTGATTCAGGCAAGTTCGTACCGCGGAGGCACGCAATCTGGCGACTTGGTCATTCAAGATCGAATGATGTTGGATATTAAGGATCGAGATGTTTTGTTGATCGACGATATTTTTGACACGGGCAAGACTTTGGTACAGGTAACAGAGCGTTTGTCCGCCATGAAACCAAAATCCATACGGACAGCCGTATTCCTGAATAAACTTGGACAAAGCGTTGTCACTGCAATACCGGACTACGTGGTTTTTGAAATCCCAAATGAATTCGTCGTGGGGTATGGATTAGATTACCAAGATCTGTATCGCAATCTACCCTACGTAGGCGTGCTTGAAGATTCGGATTTGAAGAACCACTCGTCCGTATAAGTTGCTTTACTGTCTATGCAAGGTCCCAAGGTTCTCGTCATAGCCCGTCGTTTCTGGCCATTTACCGATGATAGTTGCCAACGTCTAATGCATCATTGCGATGCCTTGACGCGGGCTGGCGCGAAGGTGACCGTTCTCACAGCCCGTTGGCATTCCAATTGGCCTCAATACTCATTGTGCCGTGAAGTGCCAATTCACCGGTTGTTGCCTTCCCCCAGTAGCAACTGGAACGAGAGCCATTTTCAAAAGAACCTTGTCCATTGGATAAGCAAGTCGGCGAAAGATTTTGATTGTATCTATGTCGATCGCTCGGATAATTTGCTTTCGGCTCTTCAGACCAAGAGTGTAAAATGGAATTTGCCCATCGTGAGCCGCTTCTCACCTGAGGACACGGGCTACGGTTTGTCGTCGGGTCAGAAGTTGACGCAGACCGCCATGGCGGATTGCAGTCGCCGTAGCGCCAAAGTTGTCTGCCCCACTCCCAATTCGCATCGGATCTTAATCTCGCAGGGCATTAGCGAATCGCAGATCTTGAGAATTGGGGATATTGCGTGGGATCCGGTTGTTCGTTCCGATGCATTTCGAACTATGGCTTCCAATGCACTTTTTGAAACCTGCAGTGATTTTCTCATTCCAGGTCGGACGGATCTTCTCTTGCATCTCGGCATCGCGGAACCGATTCCACTTCGTAAAGCGATCCAGGCCGTTTGCGATTTGCTAGATCTCGGGGCATTGCTGCGAATGTGGGTGGTAGGGGCAGGAGTGGAACCCAACGCCATTTACGATCTCATCAAATCGAGAGGCTGGCATCGTGAGATACTGCTGTTCGATGGTTTCGATGACCTACAAGAATTGATTCGTGTGGCAGATGGTTGCATTGCCTCAAATCCCAAGGAAACGATACAATATACATTGCCGATGATGGAGAGTGCGGGAGTACCGATGTTCATCGCCGACAATCCCGACTGTCGAGCCTGGTTACCTGACAGCCATCATTATCAGCTTTATTCCTCGGAACAATCATTGGCCCAAAAACTTCAGGACTTTATCGCCAACCGACAACGTTGGACATCGATGGCTAACTCCTTGCGTCAAAGCTCACGTCGCACCAAGTCCAAAGAATGCGTGCAGCAATGGTTGTCCCTATTTCGCGACTCAATCATTGAACGGAAAGCATGAAACTGCGAGTTTGCTTGATCATTCCAACGCTGGACCAAGGCGGTGCAGAAAAGCAAATCTCGCTGTTGGCTCGCGGCTTGGATCGCAGCGCGTTTGAAGCGATCGTCATCGTTCTGACCCGTTCTGGGCCTCGAGAATGCGAACTGCTCGAAAGCGGCATTACAGTCCACCACATTAACAAACGAGCAAAGCTGGACCCGTTCGCCTGGTTGCGGCTGAGGAAACTGCTCAAGCAATTGAAGCCGGATATCGTCCATACATGGCTCTTCGCAGCCAACGCCTACGGAAGAACTGCGGCTTGGTCAGCCAGAGTACCGGTGATCCTCGGTTCGGAGCGATCGGTAGACCCGTGGAAGAACGCGTTTCAATTTTGGATCGATCGCGTCCTCGCAAAACGCTCCCAAGGTTTGACCGCCAACAGCCAAGGTACGATTGACTTCTACCAGCAACACGGCCTCGACTCGAAATCCTTTCACCTGATTCCGAACGGCATTGAGCCGATCGAACCAAGTTCGTTAACTCGTGCCCAAGCTTGCGAGCGAATGGGAGTTTCTGCGGATCGGAGAATCATCCTTTCCGTTGGAAGACTCTGGGCACAAAAGGGGTACAAGGATTTGCTGTGGGCCGCAGAGCTGCTTCGCGTGATGCGAGAGGACATCTGCTATGTGATTATCGGCGACGGCCCTGACCGCGAAAGACTCGAGCTGTATCGCGACAACATCCGGGGTGCATCGCAGATTTTCTTCCTCGGGGCTCGCACTGACGTACACGAACTCCTGCCGCATTGTGATATCCTATGGAATGGTAGCCTTTACGAAGGGCAATCCAACGTGATTTTGGAAGCGATGCAATCAGGCGTCGCGGTTATCGCCACAGACATTCCAGGGAATCGGGAATTGATTGAGCATGACCGGACTGGTTTGTTGTATCCACTCGGCAACGTCGACGATTTAACTCGGTTCTCAAACCAGTTACTCAATGATGAGCCGCGTCGAAAAAAGATAACGACCAACGCTCTGCAGCACGTTCAACACGAGCATTCGGTCGAGCAAATGATTTCTCGCCATCAAGACTTATTTCGAGCAAAGGTTGCCAACCCATGAATAATCAAACTTGTTACGAGCCTAGGATTGGTGTTCGCAAACTGACGTTGCAGTTGCCTGAGCACGTAACCGAGCTCCGCGTTTCTGGAGTTTCGACCGACCAGCCTATTGCAGATTTGGTAACGAAGGCTCTCGACGAGCCGATTGATTTCCCCCCTTTGCCGCTTGCACTCATTGATGACGATCGCATTTCCATCGCCATCGAAGACGGTGTGCCCGAGGCCAATACGATCGCTTGTGCGGTGACTCGTTATTTGGTCCAGCACGGAACGCGACAGGAAATGATCACCATCGTTCTCGGTTCCGACAACCAAGATTGGCGAGATCGACTCGTAGCCGAATTGCTGGCAAATGAACTGGGTGGCATCAAGGTTGTTAAACATGAGCCGACCCACCACGATTCTCACGGATACATTGCAGCCAGTGCGTCGGCGGACCCCATCTACATTCAACGGGACTTGGTCGAGGCAGAAGTCGTTTTGCCGATCTATTGCATCCGTACGCCAGAATCTCCGAGCGCAAGCGACAAGTACGGAATGTCACCTAGTTTTGCCAACGCCACCACGCAGCACCGATGGAATTTGGCTTGGTTGGAAGACAACGCGCACCACATGCATTTGCAGGAGAAGCTGAGTCACGAAATCGGATGGCTGATGGGAGTCCAATTCGCGATTGCGGTCGTGCCCGCCTGCGACGGATCTGTTGCAGC
Source organism: Pirellula sp. (assembly GCA_031372345.1). Classification (GTDB taxonomy): domain Bacteria; phylum Planctomycetota; class Planctomycetia; order Pirellulales; family Pirellulaceae; genus JBKCUI01. The sequence goes on along the minus strand of JANMLD010000122.1, from coordinate 575 downwards.
GATCCTTGGCGGCAGCCCGGATCCCGTCTTTCGGCAAGCATCCGAACTTATCCGCCCCGTGGGTGAGTTGCAACCAACCGAGCACGCGTTAGCCGTTGCGTTTGTAGAGGGCGATTGGACGCAACAATCTTGGATGAATGTCGCGAGGGCAGCCGCCCATGCCGACATGCAACTCGACACCCATGGCAGCATCGTGGTTTGCTCCGATCTCAAGCACTTGTCGTCCGGGATCCTGCAACTGGGATCGGACGAATCGGAGGAGAAGCTCCAGCGGCAGTTGTTGAGCAGCGACTTGGAGGATGCATTCGCTGCCGCGGTCCTAAGCTCAATCAAAAGCAAACGCAGCATCTACCTGATGTCACAGCTGAAATCCAGTCAAGTGGAAAGCCTTGGCTTGGCATATATCGATAGCCAAGCCGACATCGAGCGGCTGTGTCGCGAAGCCACTTCGGTTTGTGTCATGCGTTCGTCGCAGTTTTAGCGTTAGTGTAGCACGGCACTCCGTGCCGTGATTTAGTGACGTAGCTCGCCATTGGCATGCCGCGGGCTTCACGCCGGGGGTAGTGACCATCCAT
>JANMLD010000185.1:0-69026 GCA_031372345.1 Pirellula sp. | reverse complement strand
AACAGCAGTATCGTTCCAATCTTGAGGATGCTCGACAAATAGTCTCGCGGGCACAACAACAGCCAGACCGGCAAGACCGATGCAATAAATCCATAAAAGCAAATCGCGAGGATGATTCCCTGACGCGATAAAGAAAAGTAAGGCTCTAGGATCGAACCAGGAACCCAGTTCCCTGCGACGGTCGCACCCAGCACTCCGATGGCTCCAATGAGCGACGCTTCACCGATACGCCCTTTTCGGAAGCGATACATGTACCATCCAACAAACAACGCAATGGGTATCGTGCAGAAGATCGTAAATGTTCCCCAAGAGCTTCCGCGAATCAACTCGAAGGAATTTGCTGGGACTTGGAACCCTTCATCGGTGACGATGAGCTCCGCGTCCTTTGGAATTTGCATCGTAAACGTCTCACTCCGCTTAAACTCTCCATTTGTATATTGAATTGTTGCACCGGGTGGCACTTGCAGTCGTGTGCCTCCTGCATTCGGTTGCACAGTGAGATCACCCGGAAAACGGATCTTAGTCCCAGGGATCATGGCAATCGTCTCACCACCCAGTGCCTTGACCACGACGATGCCAAGTCCAGACAACGCGATGATCACGATGAACAGGATCGCCGCTGAAGCAAGCAACCCAACCTTAGGCCCGAGAAGATGCTTGGCCATCTCAGCCAGCGATTTGCCCTCAAACCGTACGCTCGCACTCAAAACCAAGAAATCCTGCACCGCGCCAGCCAAACATACGCCAATAACCAACCAGATCAGGCCGGGCATATATCCAAACTGAATAGCCAAAACGGGTCCAATCAGCGGTCCCGCCCCCTGAGATGGCAGCAAAGTGATGGCCGAAAAGGACCCATCGATTGGTAGGATGGTAATTTTGTCCGTCATTCAGTCGAACGGCTGGCGTGGTCCGCGACGGGTCATTGCAGGCCACTTTCGCCGCCAGGAAAACACTGTAAAAGCGATACGCGATCGCCATGATGGCCAAGACGCACAAAAGGAGGGGGGCTGCATGCATGATAAGTAATCGTAATCGGGGAAGATTGGGATTAAAGAAACTTTGCGGGTCGCTTGCTGAGCTTGAAATAGGCGGTTAAGGTATGTCTCGGTTGAGCAACACCAGCTTAACATCAGTCACCCGACAGCGTGCATGTACCACTGGATTTCGTGGCCGGATTCGACAAACCGAGATCGGCCAAGTTGCGAAGTCGTCCTACAGACGAGTTGGGCTGGAGACTCTTGGGCGAATGAATGGGTAGCAGGAAACTTGAGAGTTGATTGGTGTGGTTGGGCGGCGGACATGCAGGCGTGAATGCATGTGTCGATTTCCCGGTAGGAATGCAGGGAATGCGAGCCAAAACAGTTTCATAATTACCTCAAGTATGCGAGAGATGTAGCTGAATGTCTAAGGACAAGAAATTTAAGCTCGAGTACGTTTGGTTGGACGGCTATTTGCCAGAACCAAACCTACGCAGCAAGACCAAGATCGTGGACACTGCACCGGCGAGCGTTGCAGATTTGGCATTGTGGGGTTTTGACGGTAGTTCTACCCAACAGGCCGAGGGCAAGAGTTCAGATTGTATCTTGAAGCCGGTGGCCCTTTACCCAGATAGCACCCGGGTCAATGGCTTCTTGGTAATGTGCGAAGTCATGTTGCCAAATGGCGAAGCCCACCCTTCGAATTTCCGTCAAACCGTTGAGGATGTAGCAGATCTTTGGATCGGTTTCGAACAAGAGTACTTCTTCTTTGAAAATGGTCGCCCGCTCGGATTCCCCGAGGATGGCTATCCAGCACCTCAGGGACCGTACTACACTGCGGTAGGTTACAAGAATGTAGGGGACATTGCTCGTCAAGTTGTCGAGGAACACATCGATATTTGCTTGGACGCAGGAATCAATCTCGAAGGCATCAATGCCGAAGTTGCCAAGGGGCAATGGGAATACCAGATCTTCGGTAAGGGTTCGAAGAAGGTTTGCGACGACATGTGGATGTCTCGCTACCTGCTGTTCCGCCATGCGGAAAAGTATGGGCTCGATATCGAATTGTACTGCAAGCCAATCAAGGGGGACTGGAACGGCTCCGGCATGCATACCAATTTTTCGACAGCGATTCTTCGCGATCAAGGTGGCAAAGAGTACTTCGATAAACTCATGGCTGCATTCAACAAGTATCGTGACGAACACATTGCTGCCTACGGTCCGGACAACCATTTGCGTCTGACAGGCTTGCACGAAACTCAATCGATCGACAAGTTTAGTTTTGGAGTTGCCGATCGTGGTGCTTCCATTCGAATCCCTCACAGCTTTATCAACGCTGGGTACAAGGGCTACATGGAAGATCGCCGCCCCAACTCACAAGCCGATCCGTACAAGATCATTTCGCGTCTGCTCAAGACCATCAAGTCGGTGGTGTAGTTCTCGCAGAGCTTGCGCTCGATCTAGATTAAGAAAACAAAAAGGCACGCAAACCCTGCGTGCCTTTTTTTGCGCCTTGTTAAAAGGCGCAATCCTGCAGGAAATCACCCTCCCTCGGCAACGCTGTGAAGCATTTTTTCCTGTGTTTCGCTACCACTGGCTTCATGCCCGTGGGGCGATAATTGGCAGCTACTACTTGAAACACGTGAGGGGCTAGGCTCTCCACCGGTTTCATACCGGTGGAAGCAGCGTTTCTCGCATCCAATCGTTGCTCCCACCGAGTAAACTCGGTGGAGAGCTCGAATCCAATGAGCATGCTGTAGCCGCCAATTGCTGCCTCCGTCGGGGCGAGCCCGAACGGAAGGCGATCATATAGCGTGCTATTTCATTGATAAAAATGCTTCAAAGGGTTGCTGCCTTGGGGAGGGTGGCCGTAGGCCGGGGAGGGTGAACGTGAATGAACCGAAAGAGGACACTTCTCGGAGAGCACCACCCTTCCAGAACAAAGGCTTCTATCTGTGAGGGTGTTCAAAGAAAAACGCGAGAAAATTTGCTTCATCCTTTTACGTGACCTAGTTTTTCTGTGTCAATCTCCCCCACACTACCATTACCGATTATTCCGATAATCCGGAAGGCACTGTCATGTCTCTGCAAAAGTATCGTCTGACCACGCGAAGCGATTTCGACGGGCTTGTCTGCGCCATGTTGCTCAAGGAAATGGATATTCTTGGCGAGATTCAATTCGTTCACCCGAAAGACGTACAGGATGGAAAAATCGAGGTCAACGAGTTCGATATCCTGACCAATCTCCCTTACGTGGCTGGTTGCCATCTTTGTTTCGATCATCACAACAGCGAAGAAGAACGAGCTGGAGGGGAAAAACGAATCAATCACGTTCTTGAGCCTAGTGCGGATTCCGCCGCGAGAGTCGTCTACAACTACTACGGTGGCGCTGAGCGATTCCCTGCGATCCAACCAGCTATGATGAAGGCCGTGGACAAGGCCGACGCCGCTCGATTCACCTTAGAGGATGTCTTAAACCCGCAAGGCTGGGAACTTCTTTCGTTCCTCATGGACGCCCGTACAGGCTTGGGCCGCTTTCGCAATTTTCGCATTTCCAACTACCAATTGATGATGGCCTTGATCGATTATTGCCGCGATCATTCGATCGACGAAATTCTGTCGTTGCCTGACGTGGTCGAACGGGTCGAATTGTATCGAGAACACAATGAGGCGTTCAAAGAGCAAGTCGACCGTTGCGCGAAAGTCTACAGCAATTTGGTTGTGCTCGACTTACGCAATGAACAGACGATATTCGCTGGCAATCGCTTTCTCATTTACGCGATGCATCCAGAATGCACGATTTCCATGCATGTGCTTTGGGGTTTAAAGCAGCAGAATACAGTGTTCACCATTGGCAAGTCCATATTCAATCGGTCATCTTCGCTCGACATCGGTAGCCTATGTCTACAGTATGGCGGAGGGGGCCACGAAAACGCTGGCACTTGTCAAGTTGACAACGAAGTAGCCGAAAGAGTTCAAGCAGAAATCACCGAACGCATTACCGAGTTCGACGTCCTAACACTTGTTTGTTAAGGCTACGCAAACAAATCGCTCCGCCGACTTGTGTCCTCAATGCACAGCCGCACATAGCGTTCTAAACTAGAGTTTTCTTGCTCGCCAATTCAACCTTGGCCGTATGACAGGCCCTAGCCATGAACCCGTGAATAAGTTTTTCTGTCTCTTTGAATGATCTTGAACCGCGAGAGATTGGAAGACCGCAGAGGATTTCATTTCGGTTTGTTGCCTAAGAATATGATGAAAGCCACCCACAAAAACACTGATGCAAATTTTTACGAAGATCTTATTGTTGCTTCGATTGCTGTTTGCTGTGCATCAATCGCATTTCGCTACGTGCTCTGCGGTGAAAACGCGACTGAATGGATCGCACGCCACTGAACGCGAGTCGCAGAGCGACGTCGGCCGAACTTGTCCTGGTTCCCGTTTTTTTAGATAGGAGCTAAACGAGGTAACAGAGGAACTTGGCGTATCCTCGGGAGCGTCATGGCTGTACAGTCCGCGTACACCAATGCAACCTGGGGCGTATGACAGGGCCGAGCCATGAGCCGGTGTACTCTTGACGCATGGCTCCGGTGTCATGCACCACAAACGATAAGACCGAGTCTTTTCGTATTGCCACGACTCCCACCTCTGGACCAAGGAATACACTCACAAAGTACCGAGTGTCGTTTAGGAAATTAGCAGGAATACAACACTCGCTGCGATAGGTGCCAATGGGATGCGGCTTGCCAAACCATGGGTCCGGTTCTAAGTTCATCGACGGTGCATTCGCTGACCAGAAAACAAAAGACCCCGTTTCATCTTTGACATGGATTTGGACACTGACAGGCGTTTCCGCTATTAAAACTCGATATTCGACCACCACATGGATTTCTTGATCGATATCGACTTCGCTTGCAGGGGTGTCCGTGCCATTGCCCGTGACCGAAATCGATCGCAATCTAAGTTCCTTGGAACACGGCGAGGAATCGTCGTCATCCCATTGCCGTTGCCCGTCCCCGGACCTCATTTCGGCAAGGTACTGCTCGATGATGCGTTCGGGTACGTCATCGGCTATCAACCGACCGTCTCTCAGCAAAACAGCTCGGCGACAAAGGTTTGCGACGGCCGCAAGGTTGTGAGAAACGACCAGTACCGTTCGACCTTGCGCGCCCAACTGGCTGGCTTTCCCCAAGCACTTGCGCTGAAACGCTTGATCGCCGACGCTGAGCACTTCGTCGATGATCAGCACATCCGGCTCCAGGTGGGCGGCCACCGCAAAGGCCAAACGAACCGCCATCCCGCTCGAATAGCGTTTTACGGGCGTCTCCAAGAACGATTCGATTTCCGCAAAAGCAACGATCTCATCAAACCGCTTGCGAATCTCGGAGCGAGGCATACCCAAGATCGCGCCGTTTAGAAACACGTTCTCGCGCCCCGTCAATTCGGGATGAAAACCAGTCCCGACTTCCAAGAGCGATCCGACACGCCCGCGAACGCCGACTCGACCTTGAGTAGGAGTCACAATGCGAGCCAGGATCTTTAACAACGTGCTCTTGCCCGCACCGTTTCGGCCGACAATCCCGACGATGTCACCCGATTGAATCGACAGCTCGATGTCGCGCAAAGCCCAGAACCAGCCGTCCTCGATGCGTTCTGCAAAGGAATCCTGCGAGCGTTTGGGAACGGGTTTGGACGAGGTTCGGAATAGACTTTGAACGCCGGAGGCAATCGCTTCGGTGAGCCGCCCGTACTCGTTAGCTGCTCCCAATCGGAATCGCTTGCTGACTTTGTCTAAATGGATAGATTCGATGCTCATGCTTAGATCCGATCCGCAAGTTGCTGGTCGGCATGTTGAAACCAGGCCAATCCGCTGAAGCAAATCAAGAGAGTCACGATAGCTGCCGTGGCCATTCCGAGTGCACTGGGTGGCGCGGTCCCCAACAAACTCCATCGGAGCAAACCGATGCAAGTGGCAATCGGGTTCGCTTCATAAAGCCACACCCACCGGTCCGTCAACAGCGCTCGCAATCGTTCGATGTCGTAAACCACCGGCGAAACAAACATCCCCAACTGCAAAACAAATGGGAGGGCATAGCCGACATCGCGATAATGTGCATTGAGGGCCGATAGCCATGCGATGCAGCCTGCACAAAACACAATGAGCCACAAGGCAATCGGCATCGCCAGCCACGCAGTTGTCCAAACGATGCTTGTCCCTGTAATTCCGCACACAGGTAGCAGCAGCAAGGAACCGATCACGAAATCGAAGACCGCGCACATGAGGCTAGCTAACGGCAGCAGCAAACGGGGAAAATAGATCTTGGTTACCACATGCCGATAATTCACCAACGAACCAGTCGCATCCCGAAAGCTGCTGGCTACCAACTGCCAACAGAGCATGCCTGTCAAAATGACAGGTGCATACGAAGCAACCGTGGAGTTTCCAGCTTGGGTGCCAAGCACAAAAAACAATCCCATAAAGATGAGCATGCCCATCAATGGCTGCAACAGCACCCAAAGAATGCCCACCACAACTTGTCGATAACGGATCAAGAGATCCCGCAAAAAAAAGCTGTAGAGCAGTTCACGTGTTCGCCAAATTTCAGCGAGTTGTCCGAATCCAAACGCATCCGTTGGCCCGTAGAAATGCATCGGTGGAATGGTGTCGTCGTTTTTTGCCATGCGTTGTCCCGATCCTACATGCGTTCTACAACGCCGATTCCCAAAAGCTCCAAGCCTTTTCGCAGCGTCAGCCCAGTCAGATCTATCAATCGTAATCGGGACAATACACTCTCGGGAGTATCTGCTCCGAGAACCGAACACTGATCATAGAAACTGCTGAAAAGCTTAGCTGTGTCAAAGAGGTACTCGGTTACCACGTTGGGTAGGTAGTCGACCATGGACTGGTTGAGCATGTCCTCAAAACGGAGCAATTGCAAACCGAGTGTCAATTCAGGGCTGGCCGACAAAAGGAGCGGCGCCGACTGCCATTGGATGGTTTCAAAGCCCTCAGCCTCGGCTTTTCGGAGGATGCTTCGAGTTCGAGCATAGGAGTACTGGATATAGGCCGCTGTGTTGCCTTGGAGTTGAACCATTTTCTTCATGTCGAAGACGTAGTTGCTTGTTCGGTTGTGGCACAAGTCGGCATACTTGATCGCCCCCAATCCAACCGTTTCCGCAATTTGGCGTTTTTCCGCTTCGGTAAACGCGATCCCGGAACTTTGCAATCGATCTGGATTGCAGACCACATCCCAAGCGCCGCTGACCGCTTCATCCAACATGGATTCGAGCCCAACGACTGTCCCTGATCGGGTCTTAAACGGCTTGCCATCTTCGCCAAGCACGGTTCCAAATTCGACATGCTTGAGCTCCGTATGGGTCAATCCAATCTTGCGCAGCACATCGAACAATTTCTGAAAATGCTCGCTTTGGCGATGATCCACCACGTAGAGCGACACATCGGGTGCAAATTCCCGTTCGCGAAACATGGCCGTTGCAATATCGGTGGTTGCGTACAAGAACGCGCCGTCTTGTTTGCGAACGATCATCGGAGCTTCGTAGCCATCCAGAAACACACAAATCGCTCCATCGCTCTCGACCGCGAGCGATCTGGCCATCAAGTCCTCGACGATGAGTGGGAGCATGTCATTGTAATAACTCTCACCAAATTCATGATCGAACTGAATATTCAGTCGGTTGTAGACGCTATGGATTTCTACGATGCAGTTTGGTACGAACGCTTCCCATAGCTTGAGATTTTCAGCGTCGCCGGAATGCAATTTGGACGTTTCTTTGAGAACGCGATGGCCAAGTTCGGAATGCTGTTTTAAACGTTCCATAAACTCCGCGTCGCGAGAGGTTGCTTCGATGCTCTCCTTAGATTTTTGCAAGGCTTCTTGAGCTTCTCGCCATTGGTTGGTGGCTGTCGCAACTTCTTTGGCTAGTTTCTTGTCCTGCGGGACTGCGGCCGATTTCGCTTTCGACTCCGACAATTTTTCCTCGGCACGTGCGATGGCAAGTTCCTGTTTGGGGAGGTTCGCAACCGCGTCTTGAAATCCGATTATTTTCTGAACGACGCGATAGAGCCGGCTGAGTTCCATCACAGGCGCGTTAGTGAACGCAACTTCGTCACGAAAGTGCTTGTAACCGTAGATGATCATCCCGAATTGAGTCCCCCAATCCCCCAGATGATTGTCTGAGATGGCTTTGTGGCCTAAAAATCGCAAGATTTTCGTGATCGAGTCACCGATGACAGTCGATCGGATGTGCCCGACGTGCATCGGTTTGGCGACGTTGGGGGAGGAATAGTCGATTACGTAGGTTTTGGGCTTGGGCACGGGAGCAACGGCCAATCGTACCGGATCCGAATGCGCCTCCATCAAGCACTTGGCCATCCATTCGGGCGAAAGCCGTAAATTGATGTACCCTTGGCCCGCAATCGTGACGGACGTGCAAATATCAGCAAGGTCTACCTTCGAGACGATTTCTTCGGCGATCGCCAAAGGGGCTTTACCTAGCTTCTTCTGAAGCGGCATAGCCACGTTGGCTTGGTAGTCCGCTAAATGCGATTCGCGGGAGACGACGATGCGTTCCAGTGTGGCGGCCAAGGCATCAGGTTCGTCAAGCCAAGTGGCAAGGACTGGGGCAAACCTGGATCGAATAAGAGATAGGACTCGCATCGCTTGAAAATAACTGAAAAGTGGGGTGCATTCAAAGGCAAGCAACATAGCCCACCGCCCGGTTTTCTTCCAGACCAAGCACTCGTTTAACCGAATCGAAAAGCGAATCGAAAAGAACCACCGCAATTGCGGTTTGTCGTTCGATTGAAAATGAGCTAAACTACGCTCCTTGCTGGGACCGTAGCTCAATGGTTAGAGCAGGGGACTTAAGTGATGAGACCTAAAGCACTACCGCGCGAAACCGCGTCGGTTTGATATGGTTGATTCGATTGGGTTGCACGTGTTTTGTTGGTTTTCGAGTCATCGTTCAACAGAATGCATGTAGAATCTGTCAAATTCGGGGAAGGCTTCGCTGTTCGTTCCAAGTTGGAGCGTGGAGCATGCTAATCCCGAGCCAAGCCGCCGTTTGAATTTGCTTCATCGCAATTCGTTCGCGGAAGGTGTAGAGACCAGACGGCAGACACGTAAAGTGAAGGTATGGTCCAGACCCCAAACTCGAAAGAGGCGGCGAAAGCCGTAGTCGGTACGCATAATCCCTTGGTTGCAGGTTCGAATCCTGCCGGTCCTATTTCCATTTTCCAGACCTCCCAACTCCTTCTCCCATCACGTGTCTGAAGAACTCGAATCTTTCGCTCCTCACTTGCAGCCCTATGCAGAGCACATCAATGGTCTTCGTCATGTCGGGCATCAACTTTGGACTCGCGGCTGGTCGCTCGGAACCTCCAGCAACTATAGCGTGGTTATCGATCGCAATCCGATCCGACTATTGATCACAGCCAGCGGCAAAGACAAAGGGCATTTGGAGCCGAATGACTTTGTCATCGTCGATGAAAGCGGCAGGGTGACGACTCCGGATCAACCCAAAAGCAGTGCTGAAACGTTGCTGCATTGCATGGCTGCCTCCCATTGCGGTGCGGGAGCGGTGCTGCATACCCATAGCGTATGGGCGACAACGTTGTCGCATCATTTTTTTGCCTTAGGCGGGATTCGAATCGATGGATTTGAAATGCTCAAAGGGCTAGATGGCATTACGACTCACGAGTCCTCATGCTGGCTGCCCATTTTCGAAAACACACAAGAAATCCCTGCAGTGCAATCCCAGGTCATGCGATACCTGGACGAACATCCGGACGAAAAATGTTGGGGCTACCTCATTCGCCGCCACGGCCTCTACACCTGGGGCAAAGACCTTGCAGAAGCCACCCGCCACATCGAAGTGATCGAGTTCCTGCTTGAGTGCCTTGGCCGAACGATTCGTCGGTGACCGTGGGCGACGTCGCTCCGCGACTCGCGTCCTGGCTCTTTCCGAACCAAAGCCTTGCTCCTTCTATAAGACCTTCATTGCAACGAATCACAGATTGCCTCTCAATTGCTGTTGTCAGTTTTGGCAGGGAGTGGCATGGAATGGTTCAAGCATCGCGATTAAAATCCAAGTTTTTCATGAATGTTATTGTCGCTGCATGCATCTAATTGCGGTTGTCCGCTGACCAGCCAATCGAAATTGGCAATGCCTTGCCTGCAGCTGGATAGCTTGAACGCAGAAGAATACCTCATGGTTTCTTCGATCAAGCGAAATTCGATGGATGTTGTTTGCTAATTGACTATAGCATCGACATCCAAACAATTTTTTCCATTTGCGTGAAGTTCCGGTCCCACAATGACATCCAATAACTACCCTTTGCCGAGTAACGAGCACTCCGATAATCAATCCATTGCCGAATTATCAGAGTGGATTCGTGGCGCGGCTGGTGGCGACCAAGAATCACAGAAGAAAATATACCAACGAATTGCCGCACAAATCGTTCGCATTGTGCGACGGATCGTTGGGCAAGACAATGTCGACGATGTGGTTCAAGACTTCTTTGTAACCTTGTTCGCCAAAATCAGCCAATTTCGATTTGAGTCGTCCTTTGAGACGTGGGTTCACCGTATGGCCGTCAATCAATCCCTGCAGCACCTTCGCAAGTCAACTCGTGAACAAGAGCGGTTGCGTCAATTTGCAGGTAACGGTGCCTCACAGTCCCCACGTAAAGATGAGCGTTCCTCGCGTGAAGATGCAGAAATGCTTGAACTTGCGATGAACCATTTGTCAGGCGACCAACGCGCGCTATTGCACATGAAAGAAGTCGAAGGCTTCGGCTATCAACAAATTGCCGAAGTGCTTGGCGTGCCAGAAGGAACGGTGGGTTCTAGGCTAAACAAAGCGAGGACTGAACTGAAGTCTGCGCTTACTCAATTGGGATGGGAGGTTTAATTATCATGAACTGCAAAGATGTTGCTGACAAACTGTCCCAGTTCATGGATGGCGAATTGGACTCCGCGATGCACGAGCGGATGTCGTTGCATATCGAATCGTGTGATTCATGCAAAAAAGAGCTAGAGTGCTTTCGTCGCATTGGCGTGTGGATGCGAGAAGTCGAAGTCCCTGTCGATACAGAAGTAGCTTGGGAACGCATCGAAGCAGCGATCCCATCAACGCGGAAATTGAATGATCGATGGTCTTTAAAATGGGTTGTACCCGCACTTGCATTGGCTACGTCTGTGGGATTCGTAATGGCGAGAATAGTATGGTTCCCAACAGACCGAACGAACCTATCGTCGCATGAGCATGCTGCACACGACCACGATTCGCTAGCCGTCGATTTTCGAAACGTAATTGATTTCGCACAATCGGAACCGCAGAGAGCCATTTCTAGCCTTGTTGAAAAGTATGATGGAAAGCCGCTTGATGCAGAAGCGGCTACGAAATACATCGGCTACCGACCGGCGTTATTCAGTAGTTTACCCGATGGGTTTCAACGGGTTTCCACTCATGTGCTTAATATGCCATGCTGCAAATGCACGGCAACGGTCTGTCAACGCCCAAATGGAACGTCATTGATCATGTTTGAGCACAAGGATGAACAACCAGTTTGGTTTGGTGACTTGCCATCGATTGAAACCCAGTGCTCTGGGAAGCAATGTCGGATTGTTGAGTCGGCTGGCCAGCTGGCGGTGAGTTGGCGTCAAAACGATCGGCAGTTCACAATGATTGGGGCAACGGACGTGGTTGAAATAAATCAATGGGTTGAAACGCTTAAATTGTAAGAAAAATAATTTCCAAAACGAGTACAATGATGAGCGTGGACGAAAAACTAGGCACTAACAACCAGTTTACATCGAGGGAAAAATGAGTTACACGAAGCGTTCTGCCTTTACTCTCGTAGAGATTCTGGTCGTGATTTCGATCATCGGTTTGTTGGTTGCGTTGCTTTTGCCAGCAATTGGGGCAGCTCGTGAGGCCGCTCGAAGAATGGATTGCAGTAATCGCCTTAGGCAAATTGGCCTTGCCATGGCCAATTACGAATCTGCGTATCGCAAGTTGCCCGCTATGCGACTTGGCAATGCGTCAGCAAACGGGCCCTATGCTCGTACCAGTGGACTAGTCATGATCCTGCCCTATTTGGAGCAATCTCCCCTACACGAAAAAATGCAAAGCTCAATAGTCACTGGGCACACGAGCTCAAGTTCTGCTTCGGCATTAATGTTTTGTCCATTGCCTGGTTCGAATGATCCAAACGGTCAAGTAATACAGCCTTGGCTTGATAAGCTTTCTCTGTTTCGCTGTCCGAGTGATCCAAAAACCGAGCTCGAAGAAGAAATGGGCTACTGCAACTATGTCTTTTCGGTTGGCGACACCATTGTTGACAACGCCAATCAATCGACCCGAGGCCTGTTTGAAAGCGGTCGCTTTCGTCGTCTTAGCGAAATTACCGATGGCCTTTCCAATACGATCGCGATGAGTGAAGTCCGAGTTGACGGCAAAATGTTTGAGTGGATGTCGGATAGCGAGCTACTGAAACCATGCCGATACTCGGAACGCAATCGATGCACAGCATCTGTGTCATTGAACTCGCCTCCCTCGCAGCCTGAATTCTTTGGACGTGGTCGACGCTGGGTAGATGGCGCCCCGATTTATACTGCGTTCAATACCATCTTGCCGCCCGGCGACGTGAGTGCCAATCATCGCAACGCTAGCGACCTCACTTATGGTAATTTTGCTGCAGGTTCCTACCATTCGAGCGGTGTGAATTGTTTGTTCGGTGATTCTTCAATCCGATTCATCTCGTCGTCCATCAATTGTGGCGATCTCTCAGCGCTTGCTCCGACTGCTGACAGCGGAATTGGGAGCCCTTACGGTGTGTGGGGGCAACTCGGAACCCGAGCCGCTGGAGAAGTCGTTGACCAAAGCGAGCTGAACTAAAACACATTGTAAAACTGAGTGATCAGGAAATTCCATGATCACTCGGGAGATGTGTTCCGAAGACGCGACGCAAAACCGAAGCCTCGTCGATGAATCCAGGATTTGGTTTTCAGAGCTATTTAGTCATCTTAACCATTGCGGTGCATTCTTTGGCACAGTTTCGACACGCTTTTGCACATGCTGCCATTTGCTTGTCGTCAGGAAACTTTTCGCATGCGGCGGCACAATCATTGCAGCACTTGGTGCAGCATTCACATGCGTGAGCACAGAGATCGCTCTGGCGGGCACAAAGTGAAGCGCACATCTTGCAGCAATCAGCACAATCCACACACAAGCTCATGCATTTGGCATGTTCTTTTTTCCCGTCAGCTACAAGTTTGGCACAATAGACTGAGCAAGAATCACACTGAACTTGGCAATCAGCACATACAGATGCACACTTGAGCATGTGCGAAGCATGAGGACTGTCAGCCGCAGCAGTGACAGCCCAGGAACCAGTTGTCATTGCCAACAAGGCTAGCGCAGCCGCAGCAAGTGAAAACATTCGTCGGTTTGTTGAATGGACCATAGTCTTTTTTCCTAAAGGTAACTTGTAAACTTGTTTGCGTAGGTAACATACCCTCGCTCTCCAGCGACGCTTTCACGCCGGCGGATCCTCTCGACTCTACGCAACTTTCGTCACGCATTCCTCATGCCACAAAATCAGCAACTCAGTACCGGTTGCAAATCCTACGACACTCCCAAACAACATCCGTTTCTATGCATGTTCCATCGTTTCGTTCGTCTGTGGTGCCGAAATTTGTCGTAACGTTGGTTGTCAAATGACAAACCTAACGACTGTCTCAAAAGAGGTCGGTCAACAGGAAAAAACTGAATGATGGAGCCACAGATTGAAATGCGGCGTTGTTGTTGGTTTGTTTCGAAGCGATAGCTCTCGAATGAACACTCGCGATCGCTATTTGCATTAACGCAATGAAAAAAGCCGATGCGAAGGACCCTCAATGAGATTCCAACACACCGGCTTACTTGTTAATTCGCCTTCCGATTTGGCATCGGCCTGCGCGTTATTTGGTCTACCGTCAATTTCGCTTCTGAAGTTCACGTTCAGAAGACGGAATTGCCTATTAGATGCACAAGCGGCCATCGTCCTTCACGAAATTTTCCATTTAGATGAACTTTTGCATTTCGCTTCGCAGAAGCATGTCTTGATTTTGAACCGTTGTCGGAGCGCGCTCTCTAAGGAATACAATTTGCATTCGGCGCTGGGATACATTAGACGATGACAAACAGGCAGCGATGGAAACGATGTTGGCCACGCGGGCCAAAAGAGACTTGGCCAATACGGGAATCCCGATGTAAACATCGTCTTGTTGAAATACTAGCGGTCACCCTCCGAACAAGAACTCGCAGCCAGAATCTGAGGGTTTGCCGATCAAGATGGTCGATCCGCTGCCAGGCCTGCTTTCTAAACTTGCCCAATGCATCCACAGATCGAATAGATTGGTCCCTTGCAAGCGAGTCATTTGAAGCGATGGCGATCCAGTAAAGGCAGCCAGTTCTCTCCAGGTCGCCGCGTAGGTGATCTCAGCTTCTTGGAGCGCCAAGTCAATCTCGTTCTTCTGTACCTTTGCCTGAAGAACTTCAAGCTGAGACCCTTCGGATGCTTTTTTTCGCAAGTTAGCGAACTCCAGTCCCTTCGCTGTGATCGATTGAAAGTCCTTGATCAGTTCGATGCGTCGTTGTGAAGCCACGGCCTCAAAGAAGCGAATTCGAATATCGGTCGAGACTCTGAGTTTCTGAGCTTCAAGCTCAAAGAGTTGGGCGCGAAGCGCTTCATTTAACACGCGACGGTTCAAGTCCAATTTCCCGCCGGTAACAATTTCTTGCTGCACAAACGCCGTATGCTGATCGGTTCTTTGGTCTGCGAGTTGCGCTCCCTGATAACCCACAATTGGATTGGCTCGTAACCCAACCTGCGTGCGGCCCGGGACAGCAGGGGACGTTTTCGCATCGCAGAAGCTACTCAGGTACTTTACTTTGCGACATATTACGCCACAATCGTGATGTACATCCATTCTGTTGCTTAAAAGGATTTCGCGATGAAAAGAGCAGAGTTTTATACAGGTGAGCCTGTTGAGCCATCGGATCTTTGGTTTCGAGATCCATTCATAGAGCAGATTTGGGAGAAACTGCGCAGGCAGCATGTGTTGATCTCAGCTCCGCGGCGAACTGGGAAAACCAGCGTCATGAACCACCTCGCAAACAACCCGCGCGGGGGGTACCTGGTGGTCTACCAGAACGTTCAGGATCTGTCGCATCCGGCTCAGCTCTTTCAAACGATCCTGGAAAACTTCTTTGAGCAGAATCAAGAACTAACGAAACAACTCGCTCAAAGTGGGTTCGGGATGCTGAAAAGCGCACTTGAATTCGTTCGCAAGAACGTCGACTCAGTCAGTGCCGGGGGATTCAAAATTGCGCTTCGCAATTCCGATCCTGATTGGGATAAAAATTGGAAGCAACACGGCGAAGCGCTACTTGCGGCGATTCGCAAATCGCAGCGTCCAGTCCTTTTGATCATTGATGAACTTCCCGACTTAGTTCTCGAAATGCGAGATCGCGACGAAACTCTTGTACGCGACTTTCTCGCGTGGTTCCGAGTACCGCGTCAAAATCCTGTCCCTTCGCAAGATCGAGTCCGATGGCTCATCGGCGGCTCAGTGAACCTTGCCTCGACACTAGATGAACTCGGTGAGGTTGCGGCGATCAACGATATCGCTATTGAGACCTTGCCCGTTTTGACGGACGGTCAAGTTATCGAGTTCGTCACGCGAATGCTTGATAGCCGCGAGGTTCCATTCGAACCAGACGTGCCCCAGGCAGTTGCAAAGCGACTTGGGCGCCCAATCCCTTTGTTCTTGCAACTTGCGACCCAAGACGTCTATCGATCATGGCGTCTCAATCCCAGGAAGATCAACTCGAAAGATGTCAACGCCATTTTTGATGCGATGATTAGCAGTCAAGCAGCACAAGACAAACTTCAACACTACCACTCTCGAATCAAACTTCACTACAAGGAACCGAAGCAGTCCGCGGCATATGCAATCCTTGGACAATTGAGTCAAAGCTCTTCACGAGGACTTTCTCGAAGAGCACTTCTGAGTGAGTTCTTCGGTCATCTAGATGCACAAGCATGGACGGCCAGCGAACCAGACAAGCGTCGTCAATTCAATCAACTCATGCGCGACATGGAGAATGATTTCTACATTGTCGAGATCGATGACGAAAGCTATGACTTCGCCAGTGGACTCATGAAAGCTTGGTGGAAAAAATACTATGCGTAATCGCTCAGATGACTCGCGAATTGGACTTTACCGACCAGGTATGTCGTCACCGTTCCGAAGAGAGCAATTGACTGTTGGCCGCGAAGAAATCTTACTTGACATATTAGATCACCTGCGAAGCGCAGCGGACAGAAAATCAAAGCACCATTTTTTGTTTTTGGGTCCACGCGGAATTGGCAAATCACACCTGTTGGCAGTCATCGAAGATCGATTGGCCGAAGATCCTCGCTTAGCATCGCGAATGGTTGTGGCTAGGTTTCCCGAGGAGTCTATTCGGACACTTTCATTCGCAGATTTACTGAAACAGCTCATTTCAATCCTTGCCGTGGTTCTGGCTGACGAACCGCAATGGAAAGATCTTTGCGTCAGGTTAGAACAAGTTCAGGATTCGAACGAGGTCGTGGATTTGGTTGTCCCTTTGCTTCGTCGAACCAACGAAGCAAAGAAGCGAACGATCGTCGTCATGGTCGAGAATCTGAATGAGCTCTTCTCAAAACAGATTCGTCAAGATCAGCAAATCGGTGCGATTCGCAAGTTCTTTATGGATAGGAATGGCTGTCTCTTGATTGGAACGGCACCGATGCACTTCGATGCCGTGACCGATGTTGCTCAACCCTTTTACGACTTCTTTGACACGCAGTTACTTCAGCCCTTTAATAAGGAACAGTCCGTAACGCTACTCCACAAAACAATAGCCCTGGATGGAAAGTCTGATACGAATGCGGAGAAGGATCTGTCCCATGTCGTGATGGCATTGCACGACGTGACCGGCGGGAATCCGCGTCTTATGGTGATGACTTGTGAGTTAATCGTTCGCGAGAAAATTGAAACCGCGAAAGAAATCCTGCTAAGGTTGGTCGACAGGATCTCTCCAACATATCAGGCCAGTTTGGCCGAGATGGCGCCACAAGAGCGAGCCTTGATGGAGACCCTCGCATCCATACGAGGTGCGAAGCCCAGGACCCCAGCTAACATTGCGTTGAAACTTGGCGTCTCTGAGCGACAAACCTCGGCCCTGCTGAAGCGGCTTACCGATGCGAGGCTGGTAACGTTTGAAATCAATCCAGACGACAAGCGTTCCCGTTCGTACTGCATTCGAGATGGCTTTCTCGATGTCTGGCTCGCCGTGCAAGCTGGGGAAGTTACCAAAAGGCAACTATGCCTTGTGGCAGAGTTGCTTGAGTCATTCTACAACAAGAAAGGCGGGCCATTTCTACAGTCTGGTATTCCAAGCGATTCTTTCTCAATGGAGCAATGGCCACCGAATGCTCCGGATTTTCAGAACGGGCAGAACTCAACATATCTCGCTTTCATTCACTCTGAAATCGGCGACTGGGTGCGAGGTCGAAACGGAGAACTTGAAGAGCTAGCGGTGGAAATCAGTCGAATGAGATTGGAGCTAACGGAAAAATCTGTCTGTAAAGCTTTGCTTCACAAAATTAAAACTATATTACCAGAGACTCGCGATGAGGCCCAGGCTTTGCGATTTCGTCTTCAGTCCGCTTATCTTCATTTTCTCATAAAGGAAGATGAAGAGTCCATACGGGACCTTGAAAGCGTTCTGGATTCTACGATCGAGTCTACTGGTGAGTTGGCAGTATTGGCTAAAAAGAACATCGAGTATACTCGTCCAAAAGCTTCGATCCAAAACCATAGGTCTATTCGTTTTCCGAGCATTTACATCTCTTATGCCTGGGGAGACTCAACGCCAAACGGCAAGCAACGCCAAACGGCTGTTGATCTACTTTGCTCCACACTCGATGCTGAAGAGATACCGTACCAACGCGACAAAGACGCAATTGGTGCTGGCGCTTCGATACGCGGCTTCATGGAACGACTCTCCAAGGGTGACAAGATCATTGCAGTAATCAGCGAGAAATACTTGCTTGATTCTGAATCTTGTATCCTGTTCGAGCTCTTCAGAGCGTTTCGCCGCAGTGGGTTTCGACCTGAGGAACTTCAACAGGTCATCATCCCAATAATCCTGGACGATGCCAAGAATCTAATCCGATCTCGCGATGAAAGAATTGGTGTTGCAGAAAGATGGCAAATAAAAGCTGACAGCCAAAAGGAGCGACTAACGAAAGTCGATCCTAGGGCAACATCATCTAACGAACATACCGACGTCAATGACATGATGGACATGGTGGAACGAGCTCCAGACATGCTGGCAGCAATAAATAATTTGAATATCCCGCGATTCCAAGATCTTGCCAAAAGCAACTTTGCGGAAGTATTGACTATCCTTCGGGACGCGTCGCATTCCCAGGAAGATTTGGGGCGAGTTGAGGCTGTTGACCAAACCTCTATCCGAGAAGCGCCAGATCGAGTCGGAAATTATTTGGCTAAACAGCTGGACGAAGCGTCTTTGTTTGCGCAAACAAAAGAGATAGTGGACCTTTACTCTCAAGGTTGTGATTGGATAAAAGCTGGCGGCTCGTTCGCAACGCCCTTAGTTCGTCGACGCCTATATGTAAGACTAGCCAACGCGCTGCTACTGGATTCGGAAGAAAAGCGAATACCTAACGAAGGGCTCGATGATGCTTTGAACCTGCTTGATCTAGCTGATCGAGAGAACTCGGACAATGATGTTGAGCTTGATGCGTTGACACTTGCTACACGACTCATGGTGGACCATTTGCGAGGGGACGATACTAAGCCTCTGGATGGTCTTAAGGCAATTGACCATCCAGTTGCGTTTGCGAATCGAGTTCGGCTGCTTTTTCTTCGCGAGCAAATAAGCGAGGCGTTTGACCTTGTCCATCACAACGAATTGAACGTCCGGTGGGCTGAAATTGCGGCTGCCATTTATATTCGCCTTGGCCGGTTATCGGATGCGATCGCGATCTGCGAATCAATGCGAAACGGCAGTATCAAGGGGGCCGACGATTCAAGCCTCAACACGATACGCTACTTCCGATGCCTAATGCTGGTCGCTGACGAATTCTGCAGACAGAAGTTCCCGGAAGGCCGTGTCCGCATCGATTTCACCACCGATACGGAACGAAGCCAACTATCTGAACTTAAGAATCTATTGAGTCCGATTGTCTCCAAGGTATTCGGGGCTGGACGAGTATCGAATGGAATCGAGCTTCGATCCCTCGAAATTGCGTTTAACGCCGCTCACTTGACCTGTGACAATGAGTTGGCCACGCGAATCGCGAAGCTGATGGCAACAGCGAATCCAATATCTAGACGGGTACCACAACTGGTACACGCAGGTTGCCTGAAGACGGATGCTGATCTTTTGCGCCGACTGAAGACCGATTGGCCAGATTCCATCGAGGTATCGCTTTCTGTTTGTGAACTCACTGCGTTCTATCTAGACGATTCAGCAACTGCCTTAAGTGAAATTGAATCTTTGACAAAGGGCAAGCTCGATAAAGGCCAGAAATCCAGATTGGCTACCGTTCTATTGACTCTTTACCAACGCGAATCTTCTGAGCTTAGAAACAAATCGTTCTCGCTTCTGGCAGGTCTAGTTGGAGCCGAACACTACTTTCTGCGGATGGCGGAAGCTGTCTCAGCGATGGAGCAAAGAGACTGGCCACTCGCTGAGCACCTTCTCAACGAGCGCGGCGCTCCCGAGGATCCAGAGTGGCTGAGTCTTCGGGCAACTGTACTGCAACGAAAAGGAGATCTGCAATCTGCTCTTGTGGACTTGAAGACGCTCTGCGCGATGACGAGTGCACCTGACGTTCTGCGTCATGCCGTCACCGTGGCCTTGAAGATCGAGCCCAAAGAGTTTGGCTTTGCGAGCACTATCCTTGAGAGACTTTCGCGGTTCCCGAATGAAAGAAAAAACGCGGAGCGAATGCTAGCGGAAATCGGTTGGGAAAGCGGCACCGACGAGGGACTACAGCGAGCATCGCAACTTTACAAGAAATTGTATCAAGAGAGTCCGAGTGAACCTGACCTCGCCAAGAAAGCAGCCATTTGCTTGCGTAGCTTGAGCGAAATGGATCAAGCGATCGCGTTGCTCGAGGATCTTGAGCGAGATCATCCCGCATTCATCGAGGCATTTCTATTGCACGCAGATTTGCTTGAAACGCAGGCTCGATCCGAGGATGCGTTCACCTTGCTTGATTCGGAATCGGTCCGAGTCCGTTTTTGGAACGAACTCGAGTTCCTTCATAAGTACATGCACTTGGGATACATGACGGATCATGAACTCGACGCGCACAAAGCAATGTGTCAGATCCGTGCCATCGAGAATGGTAGGCCGGAACAAGACAAGACACTGCAGGCGAAGAATCTTGAACAACTCGTCGAGTTTTTTCAGGAACGCAGCAAGTTTTTCGAACAGATAAATGAAATGGTTGTGCGAGGTCAAGCACCTTGGACGATGCACCCATTCCAGCAGAATACGCCGATTCTGTCTGCGTGGGCGTATCGGACACAGAAGCTGGTCCCATGGGAAACCCTGTCCGGCCGAGCGCACTTTTCGACCTATGCTTCGAATGCATTCTTTCGGAAGGTTAACGAAAAGGGCGAGCGTCAACTTGCGTCTATTGAGCCCCCAAAAGAAGCCGAAGGTGTCGTTGCAGATATTAGCGCACTTATAACCTTATTTAAACTGGGATTGCTTGAGAAAGCGGCGGATTACTTCGGAACGATTTATATTCCTTCGGCCTATCGTGAGATTGAGTTGTTTGAGGCAAAGAAGCTTCAACCGCATCAGCTATCGACGGTGGAACAATCGCATCGACTCTTCGAGATGATGATTCGCGGTCAGCTTCGTCGTCCGAACGAAAATGCAATCGAAATCGAAACTGTTGACTACCAAACTGAGGCGGATCCAAAATCGTATTCGGTCGGTGACGTTGTTCTATGGCTAAAACAGAGTGGGCATGTTTCCAAAGAACGCTTTAACAAACTAGCCACTGGGCAAAGTCTCATCGTAAGCGGCCGCGAAGGGATAGAGAGCCTTTTGATTTCAAGCCGCTGTCAATTTTCATTGTTTGCGATTCAAACCCTTGAGTCCGCAGGCTTGCTCGATACGTTGGTAGAGCATTATCGGGTGACTCTGACTGCGGCTGGCGTTTCCGAGTTGGAACAAGGGCAGTTTGCGTTTGAGCTTCAAACCAGAACGGCTCGCGAAAGTCGTGAATTCTGGAGGATCCTACGGGACAATAGCAGGTTCCAGTATAAAGGCCTAAATCGAAGCAGATCCATGCAAGGCTCGGAGGATGAAGCCAAGGATGGCGTGAACAATGACCAATCGGATGAGATTTTTCGATTGAGTCTCACTTCATATGAATTGGCAAAAGAACGGGTCGTATCTCTTTTGGCCGATGATCGCGTCTTGCATATGATTGCTCAAAACGAGTCGGATGGTCGTCATTGCGTCGCGTTCAGCACGCTCGAGCTCCTTTCATCGCTCGAACACCATGGTTCGTTTTCACCGGACGATAGGCTTGAGTACACTCTTCAGCTAGTCAACTGGCGTTATCGATTTCTCAAGATTGACCACCAACTGCTACTACATGCCGCCAAGTTGACTCTTGAATCCGGCAAGACACCAGGTGTCCATTTAAAGAGGATCGCTAGGTATGTTCAGGACTGTATGCTAGATATTGGTTTGTTTGGTGGAGAGGAGAATGTCACGCCGCGAGTTTCTATTGCAGTGGAGCTCTACGCTTATTGGACCAGGACGGTAGCACGATTCATTAACCAACTTTGGACAGACGATGCCTTTACAGACGAGATAGCAGAGTCCTTTACTCGTTGGGCAATCGATAGTTTACTTCCGTCATTTCCAGTTAGTGTTCAACCGGATGTCCAGATCGGTTTGTCGGAAAACCAAGCAAAACTGGTGCTGATCCACGTTTTGTCAGACAGAGGAGCCTATGCGAACACCACCCGATCGGCAAAATTCATGCAGGTTCTGCAAGACGCAATGGGCATGTCGCACGCCGAGTTTTGCCTAGCCGTTTTTAACTTAGTCAAAACGGATGACGATGGAGAAGGAACAGGACTATCTGCGGAAAAATGGAGTCGTGTTCAACAAGTCTATAGCCGCGGTATCGCCAAGCATGCTTTAGCGCCTTTCAATCACGACGGTGGTTACCAGATTGACTCTCGCGGAGCTGCATTACTCGAGGCTTCGAAGTCACTTCGAATACGACCCAGTGAGCAGGATGTTCCTGAACACGTTCTGAATGTACTGAAAGATTTCGAAAACGAATATGTCCTCAAGACGGCACCCTATGGGCCGCTGGTGTTCCATCGCCAACCAGACGGCATCGGGACGAGTGCGTTTGAGGCATCTGATCTGTTGATTCATCCTAATTCGAAGTCAAGAGAAGCAGTCGTAGTGTATTTCCATCAATTGGCGATGCGTTCCGAAGGCATTTTGTCGGAAAGACTAAAGAAGGCGATAAAGGACCAATCAAAGAAGATTTCCCAAAAGCGGGCCATCAATTGGTATCCCGCCGCCGAAGATCTTGTGCAAACCATTGAAAATGATTGGCAGCTCAATCTGGCGGGATTTCGACAGGTCTTGCTCACAAAGAATCAGGAGTTGATTCATTGTTATTGGTATCGCTGCATTCGGCCTCGATTTCATCCTGCACATACTCTTCCTACGTCCTCGTTCCATGCCTGCACAGACTCGATGGCGATGAAGGATCGTGTGTTTCCTGCAATATCCGAGCAAGCGGCAAAGACAGGAGTTGTTAGCGCATACTGCAATCACTTAGGTCATTTACCGTTGGTGGATGAATGGTCACTTTCAGATGTCGTCCGACGTACAACCTTCAGCCTCAGCACGGACGAGATCTTGAAGCTAGCTGATGATGACCACTACTTTTCTGCATATCATGGGTGTGTAGCATTGGTCGCCCGATGGGGGACGCTAAACGAGGCCCAACAAAACCGAGCCGCCAAGTTGCTTTCCGATTTTGTTTGTTTATCGCGAATTCATGATCTGTCCACGCCTCGCGGTCGTTTTTGGGCATGCTTGAATCGGCTTGCCAATCATTTCCTCGCATGGATTTCGCTTTATGGGCCGGAAGTGGGTGATGACAATTCGGCTAGTCTGGCATGGTGGATGGCGGAACGTCTAACCAAAGTAGTCTGTGAAGATGTGGAAGGAAACAAGGACCCTCAATCGAACATGAGTTTTGTTCTGGAACGAAACGTCGTTCCAATCGTTCATTTCGGTTTCTCGATGAATCAACTTATTCGCGGAGGCGCGACCAGTTCCGTTTTTCACACAAGCACAAACTTGATTCAGTACGGGGGCCCTTTTTTCGCATCGTTAATTGCATGCTTTAAACTTAAATGCGGCCCCATTTACTCGCTACTGAATGAACAGGCAAAATCAGAGGTCGACGACTGGATGTGCCTCAACGCAATGCATCAACCTGTTGGACTCCCGAATCAGGGCAGCTTGTTGTTTTCGAATTATGTGACTGACCTCCATACCACAACCGAACAGTGGGGAATAATGCTTAACTCGGACGAAGAATCAGATGCGACTTTATCCCTTTTGCAATCTGAGTGTGCAAAATTGACCGACACAAGTTCTTTGGAGGAAATTCTCTCCACATTTGATAAGCTCTCGGAGAATAAAAAAACCGTGTGGCTTGATCGAATGAAAGCGGCAGTATGGCGGCAGGCAATTCCGCTGGATCCAATACTCGCCTTACTGCGTGATCCCACGCGCTCAAGACTTTTCGTTCAATCGATGAAACTGGACCAGCTATCAATGGCCATCGAGTTAATGCTCTCGATTCAACAGTTCGGTGGCGAGACATGGAAGCGTGAGTTGTCGCATCGATTGGTGGATTGGCTAGGGTTGGTAACAACTCTTGAAGAAAGAGCACTTATCTTCAACGGCATCGTTTGCAGCTCGATTGCTGGTGAGTCTCCATCGGCCATCGATCGAGTCCGGGAACAAGAAGATTTTGTTCAATTGAAGGATGCATTCGAATTTCAGGAAGACCGACTTGAATCTGCCCGAGGTGTGGTGCCGCGTTGGACTTGGGCGAAACTGAGAATCTACTTGGATCGATTGAAGTGCGTCAATTGACTATAGCCCAAAGGACTCCGAACCTTTCGGTGGATCGACCTGGATGAACGAAGCCATAGGACCGGCTTGAGATTGAAAATCTTGCCACTTCGGATGCTCTGAACATTCATAGAATTGGAGTTTGTGTAAGTCGTCGTAACCGTTACCGCATCATTTCGATGTCAAATCAGCGTGCGATTTGCAGAATTCCCTGAAGGATTTCCAGTCGAACAGCATCCAATCATGCGTTGATGTTCCTGAGACGCCCTTAAAATGCTAGTCTGAGGCGATTCAAACCAGTTTTTTGTCCACTTTTCGCTCGTTCCCGGAAGCAAACATGTCGAGAAATCAAAGCTTTTTTGCCCTAAGCGTTTCCTTAGTTGCAGTAACCGGGCTTGTGATGGCGGGCTGCAACCAATCGTCGACAACTTCCAAACTGCCCGCGACTTCGATAGTCGAAGGTACTACAAAGACTTCAAAGTCGGAACAAAATAAATCTGCCGAAGAAGAACACCCGCATATTGCTGGGGCCCATGGTGGAATTGTGATTCCGATCGGCTCGGATAGCTACCATGCCGAAGCGGTCATCGAAAAAGATGGCCAGTTTCGTTTGCTAATGCTGGGTGCAGATGAAACTCGAATTCAAGAAGTCGATGTTCAGGCGGTGAAGGCTTACATTAAGGTCGCTGGCGATACCGACGCTACACTCATTGATATGAAGGCGGTCCCGCAAGATGGAGACGCCAGTGGAAAAACATCGCAATTCGTTGGGAGTTTGCCTGAGTCGACCATCGGCAAAGCGATCGACGTCACCATTCCCAATTTGCGAATCGGAACAGAACGATTCCGCGTCGGATTCACCACCGCAGTTCAGCAACACGACAGCGGTATGCCGGCTGCCGTGAATGGTGCGGAGGAACAAAAACTCTACTTCACGCCGGGTGGCAAATACACGCAGGCCGACATCAATGCCAACGGTAAGCTTTCCGCGGGCTCGAAATTTCGAGGCTTCATGTCGAAGCACGACATGTCTCCCAAACCTGGTGATATCATTTGTCCGGTAACCTTCACGAAAGCCAATCCAAAAATTGAATGGCAGGTCGACGGAAAGAAGTACCTCTTCTGTTGCCCCCCTTGCGTCGACGAGTTTGTTCGCATGGCAAAGGAAGAACCGGATAGCCTTAAGGCACCCGGAGACTATGTGCAAGCAGCAAATCAAACCAGTGGAGGTGAAAAGACAAAACCGACTTCGGCGAACTCGACTTCCCTCAACAAAAAGATCGATCCGGAAATTGCAAAAGCTCTCGCAAGCCTGAACAAGGAAGATCGTACCTTGGCTGACTCACAGAAGTACTGTGCCGTCATGACCGACAAATTACTTGGCTCCATGGGTACACCTCTGAAAGTCGAGGTCAATGGCGAGCCGGTGTTCTTATGCTGCAAAGGCTGTAAAACGAAGGCCCTTCGAGATGCTGAAGCGACGTTAGCGACGGTCGCTAAGCTACGCGGTGAGCATGGAGTGAATCGTTAATCCTAGCAGGCACATTCCATGTGCCGTCCGCTCATCGAAATCCGACACTTCTCTCTGATCGCCGATAACAAGACTCCCAAACTAGTGATTTTGGCATTTCTTTACCGTTGACAGTAAACCACTAGCTGGCGCGTCGTGTTAAGTCCGAGAGCAGACTGAGTCTGCCTGCTACTTTTTGGGATTACTAAACTTCAATGACCATTTCCATTTCAAATCGTTGCGTTTGTCTCTTTACCGCGTTGCTAATTATTTCGCCGGTCCGGGCGCACGAAGGACACCGTCCTTTGCCAACGCGAGGCATGGAGGTCAACGTCGAAACCGGGAGTATGGTCCTAACTAAATCAGCACGCGAAACGCTTGACGTAAAGACCGTCGAAGCAGAAGCGAAAGAGCTACCTCGAACGTTAAATGCATATGGTTCTATTGTCATGCCTTGGGACCGACATGCTGTGATCGCATCACCGTTGACAGGGCGAATCGTTGATCTAAAGGTGAGCCCAGGAGAGACTGTCACTGCTGGGCAAGTGCTAGCCGAGATGGAAAGTCCAGAGCTTGAACAACTCATGCTGGAGTTGCGAGCCGCGCAGGTCGATCTTCTTCTTTCCTCTAAATTAGTAGAAAACATTGGTCAAGCCACTCGCAGTGGTGCTATCCCTGCTGTTCGATTGATTGAAGCCAAGCTGAAGCAGGACCAAGATAAGACGGCAGTCGAGTTAGCTTCAGTCAAGTGGCGTTCACTGCAACTTCCAGTCACGATGCTCGAGACGATCCTAGAATCGCCTCAGCAGAATCATCGACAACTCCTCCAGCTTCGATCACCTATCGATGGTGTCGTTACGCATGCCGACTTGTCGATCGGTAAGGTTGTCGATCCTAAAGAGCACTTGTTCGAGATCATCGATTTGAGAAGTGTGTGGCTAAAAATCCAAGTTTTAGAGAAAGATCTTACCACTGTTTCAGTAGGACAAACTATCGAATTTCAAATGACTTCGGATTCATCGCAATCCTACAGTAGTGCAGTCGACGTAGTGGATTCCTTTCTGGATCCAAATACACATCTTGGGACAGTCTGGGCGACCATGAAGAATGAATTGAATGGACAGCCCATTTTGCTACCCGGAATGACCGGCCAAGTAACAGTGGATTCGATGAAGGGCAGCTCTCAACTTGCAATACCAGTTTCGTCCGTGATTCGAGACGGGGCGGAACGCTTTGTCCTTGTCGAACAAGAACAAACAGCGGTCGCTTCGACTTACAAGAAACAACCGCTTGTGCTTGGGAAACGATCTGGAGATTTCATCGAAGTTCGAGGTGGTAGCCTCTACCCCGGCGATCGCGTTGTCACTCGTGGGAGCCATGAACTAGGTAGCTTCTTTGCAAAAGGAGTTCTCAAGGTGGGGCCCGAATCGGCTCGCGATATTGGTTTGAAGACTGCACCGGTTTCTACTGAATCGATTCGAGAAACGATTACGATTGACGGAGTGGTCGACGTCCCACCTACCAATCGCACTGTCGCTTCAGCGCAGCTCGGTGGAGCCATCTACAGAATTTTGGTCGATCGCAGCCAGATGGTACACCGAGGCCAAGTGCTTGCCGAGATTACAAGCCAAGCGTTTCAGAATCTGCAGCTCGAGTTGCTACAAACCAGTTTGAACTTGAGCATGAAGCAGACAATGGTGGAAAATCTACGTTCGGCAAGGGAGTCAATTGCTCCGCGACAACTGTGGGAGAACGAGAGTCAGCTCAACCAATTCGCCAGTCGCCGCGATATTGTCAGCCAGCAACTAAAGACGGCAGGGATCACCGACCAGCAAATCGCGGAGTTGTTGAGCAGCAAGCGACTAATGCTTACTTTGCCAGTACTCGCTCCGATCGATGGAGTCATTATGGGATTTGACAAGTTTCTAGGGCATGTGGTGCGACCGGATGAACCACTCTTCGAAATCCATGACGTCAGCCATGCTTGGGTGCAAGGTTTCATCTCGCAGCGGGACTTTCCGCGTGTTCGAATAGGACAGCAGGTACGAATGCGATTTGTCGCTTCCCCTGACGAACTCGTCGTCGGGACCATCACCCGCAGCGGTCAATCCATATCTGTGGGTGACCAAACCCTTACTGTGTGGATGGAACTGCAAGGAAAACCATCGTTCCCATTGCAGCACAACATGCTTGCACGAATCCATATTGAAACCGGCAAAGTGGAAAATTTGCTGGCCGCACCACTGAAAGCCATTGTTCGCGAGGGCATGCAGTCGTATGTGTTTGTAGAAGGGGTCGATAATACATTTGAACGTCGATTTGTCGTCACGGGACGTTCGAACGATTTGCAGATCGGAATTGTCAACGGATTGTCTTCTGGAGAGTCCATCGCAGTAAGTGGTGCCGCCGCACTTCAGTCTGGCTATGCCGCACTGAAGTAATCTTTAGCCTGAGATTTTTCACAAGCTTACGCGTAAGCTAGGGATTGCGGCTGAATCCCTCGCGTACGCGTCGGGTTACGAAGAAAGTACGACCTAGCTCCTCAGGCTCATCCTAAAACTAGATTTAACCAATATGCTCAATGCAGTAATCCGATTCTCACTCCACAACCGAGGCCTCGTGTTGATCGGTGCGTTGTTGATACTTCTCTACGGTGGTTTCAACCTCAGCCAAATGCCTGTCGACGTCTTTCCAGACTTGAATCGGCCGACGGTCACAATCATGACCGAAGCGCCAGGGTTGGCACCTGAAGAAGTCGAAGTGCTCGTGACCCGTCCGATCGAATATCAGCTCAATGGAGCAACAGGCGTTCAGCGCGTTCGATCAGCCTCTGGGATCGGACTATCCATTGTTTGGGTTGAATTCGAGTGGGGCACCGATATCTATCGCGACCGGCAGATCGTTGCAGAAAAAATGCAAATCGTGAATGCAAGGCTGCCTGCGGGTGTCAATCCAGTCATGGCTCCGATCTCGTCGATCATGGGCGAAATCATGCTCCTAGGCTTGCGTTCTAGTGCGGTTCCTGAGAATGAAGCTGTCGCGGAAACGCAGCGAATGCAATTGAGAACGCTTGGTGAGTTCACCGTTCGGAATCGAATACTCGCAGTGGAAGGAGTTTCGCAAGTCACCGTCATGGGCGGAACGCTCAAGCAGTATCAAATCATCACCTCACCGGCGCAGCTGGCGGCACAAAACATAACCCTTCAGCAATTGACCGATGCCGCACAAAAAGCCAACGTCCTGGCTGGCGGTGGTATCATGGTTCGCCCACCACGCGAGTCGCTGATTCGAATAAGCGGTCAGAGTCTGTCTTTAGAAGATATTGAAAATACGCCGGTCCTCTGGCGAGGCAAGCGAGCTGTACTTATTAAAGAGGTCGCCGAAGTCCGTTTCGGTGGTCCTGTGAAACGTGGCGATGGCAGTGTCCGCGTCAAAACAGATCTTGGTATCGAGGGAGGGTCGGCTGTAATTCTCGCGGTCCAAAAGCAACCAGGTTCCGATACCCTCAGATTGGATCGGGAGATTGGTACGGTCCTGGATGCCTTACAAGCCGACTTACCGCCTAACGTTTTGATTGAGCGAAGAATCTTCAAACAAGCCGACTTCATTCGTTCCGCGATCGACAATGTGGTCGAGGCGGTTCGCGATGGAGCGATCTGGGTTATCGTGGTTCTGTTCCTCTTCATGTGGAACTTCCGCACCAGTATCAGTTCCCTGACAGCGATGCCAATGTCGATCTTTCTAACGTTTATGATTTTCCATTGGTTTGGGATCTCGATCAATACGATGACGTTAGGTGGGATCGCCGTCGCTATAGGCGATTTGGTCGATGATTCGATTGTGGACATTGAAAACATCTATCGTCGGCTAAAAGAAAATCGACAATTGCCAGTCGAACAGCAACGGCAGGCACTGGATGTGATCTACGACGCATCCTGTGAGGTCCGCAATTCGATCGTCTATGCAACATTGATTGTCGCTTTGGTGGTGTTGCCGTTGTTTTCGATGGGTGGGCTCGAGGGGCGAATGTTCGCACCGCTTGGCTTGTCCTACATGGTATCTCTATTGGCTTCACTGGCAGTTTCGCTAACCATCACACCGGTGCTTGCGTACTATTTATTGCCTGGTGCAAAGTTCCTCGATGAACGCAACGATCCTTTTTTGCTACGAATCTTAAAGAGTGTAGCGGGCAAGGTGTTGCGAATAACTTTGCGAAATGCGAACGCCGTTCTTGCTGTAACCATGCTTTGCGTCACGCTCTCGCTTACCACGTTGTACTGGATGGGTGGAGAATTCCTCCCTGCTTTCAACGAAGGTACCTTCACGATCAGCTTTCAAACGGAGCCCGGCACTAGCCTGATCGAAAGCCAAAGACTCGCGGAGCGTGCGGAACAGATGCTGCTTGACATTCCCGAAGTGGTTGCCGTCTCAAGACGTACTGGGCGGGCCGAGTTGGATGAACATGCCGAAGGTGTGAACTCATCGGAAATCGATGTGCGAGTGCAAGAACATCAGCGTGCCAAGACGGGGATTGTAGCCGCAGTGATTCGATTGATACCGATTGCTCACTTGTGGGGGTTCGAGACCGTTGGCCGTCCAAACCAAATGGTGATGGCGGACATTCGAGAAAAGGTGACACTCATACCGGGCATCAAAGCCAACATTGGTCAACCGATTTCGCATCGCTTGGACCACATCATGTCGGGTGTGCGTGCTCAGATCGCAGTAAAGGTGTTCGGCAACGATTTGCGTGAGCTGCGCAATGCCAGTCAAGATATTTATACAGCCATGAGCCAAGTTCCAGGCGTCGTCGACCTCCAACTCGAACCCCAAGTCGAAGTGACACAAATTCGATTGCAGGTACGTCGTGAAGACGCCGCAAGATATGGATTAGCGCCTGGGGACGTCGCTGATCTGCTGGAGACTGCTTACAAAGGCAGAGTCGTATCGCAGGTCTTGGATGAAGATCGTTACTTCGGGATGGTCGTATGGTACGACGAATCGTCCCGCAACGATCCCGATGTGATTGCTCAGACGATCATCGACACTCCATCAGGGCGTCGAGTTTCACTAGCCGAAGTGGTCGATGTACTGGATACGACTGGTCCGAATACGCTCAATCGAGAGCATGTTCAACGACGTATTGTTGCGTTCTGCAATGTCCAAGGGCGTGACCTTACCAGTGTCGTGACCGACATTCGCAGCTTGACGAAGCCTATCGAGGATCGACTTCGCAAATTACCCGGCGATTACCACATAGAATTTGGCGGGCAATTCGAAGCCCAACGCGATGCCAATTTACGATTGCTTATCCTTGGTAGCTTGTCGGTAGTCGGCGTATTTCTGTTACTGGTTAAGTGCCTGGAGTCGTGGCGAGCCGCCTTGCAAGTTTTAGTCAACATACCGTTGGCTGCCATGGGTTCCATTCTCACGCTTTTGATCGTGAATCAACCTTCCTCAGAAGCTTTGGCTGCTACACCATGGTGGCAATGGCCAAGCGTGTGGATTGGCGCGACAACGCTGTCCGTGGCCCACTGGGTTGGATTCATCACGTTGATCGGAATCGTAAGCCGCAATGGCATCATGATGATTTCGCATTATATGCAACTCATGGAACACGAGGGTGAGGAGTTCGGCGAAGCGATGATCATACGCGGAAGCCTCGAACGCTTGGCCCCAGTGATGATGACAGCTACGACGAGCTTCATAGGATTGCTGCCATTGATTATGGGTGCCGGACAGACGGGCAAGGAAATACTTTATCCGCTTGCCTTGGTCGTCTTCGGTGGAATGCTGACTTCGACGCTTTTAGACCAATTGGTCACACCAGCGTTGTTCTACCGATTTGGGTACAAGAAACGAGCTTTCCTAGTGGCGGCCCGATGACAGCGTTACGTGTTTGCCCATTTTTTCAATTTTCCGTGAAGGTCTAGTTTCGTTTCTGCATCCAACAGGGTGTCTAGATATTATCGGTCCAGCGTTTCGATTTCCCTTAAGTTGAGGACTTTCCGAATGAAGTTGGTACACATTTCGACATTGGCAACTGTTGCGTTCGCGATATTCGTAGGTGGCTTTCATGCCAATTCCGTTGTCGCTCAGGAAAAGCATGAGCATGCCGTTGGACACGACGCCGAAGCGATGAAGAAGGCCGAACTAAAGATCACCGAAACATTGAAATCGCTCTCTCCAGAAGATCAAAAGCTGGTTGTCGCACAGCGATTTTGTCCGATGATGACCGATAGCCGTTTGGGATCGATGGACGCACCCATTAAACTGACCATTGCAGGCAAGCCGGTTTATCTCTGCTGTGGCGGTTGCACGAAAAAAGCTCGGGCAAATCCGGCGGCAACGCTTGCTAAGGTTGTTGAGCTCAAAAAAGCGGGGACAAAAGATGCACACGATCATGACCACGCGGATCACAAGAAGTGAGATCTGCACATGATTCGCCTCGACCTTTAAAAGGCGCGGCTATATTATAAAAATTGCGAAGGGTCGGAACAAAGTCTGTTTCGGTCCATTTCGCATTATTATGTTTCAACTATTTGAAAGTGAATTCGATGAAGAGACTCGGCAACGGTATCCTTTTAACTTGCGTGCTTTTAACGGCTGGATGTCAGCCTAAGTCCCTGGTTTCAACTGATTCGACCCAAACTGGCACTCAGAAGCAGAATTCTCATTTGGTCGCCCAAGTTGTTGAGACCTCGTGCGGCGAATGTCAATTCAAGATGGACGGGAGCGGCTGCGATTTGGCAGTACGAATTGACGGCAAATCCTATTTTGTTGATGGAGCGAAGTTAGACGATCACGGCGACGCTCACGGTGAACAAGGAATGTGCAATGCCATTCGCAAAGCCAAGGTTACTGGAGATATAAAAGACGGTCGGTTCGTTGCATCGGCTTTCGAACTACTTCCAGCTCACGATTAGTCGCCCTGTCGAAACAAAGGTGTCAGGAGTCTTTAATGGGTAACGATATGACCCATTGACGCATCGTCGATTCAAGACCGAAGCGTCTGGGGTGATCAACTAGCGTTGAACTGACACCTTTGTTACCAACTCAAGCCTTCTGGGAGCGAATTTAAATTGATGCAGCCGTCCTCGGTCACCACCACCATGTCTTCGAGTCGAATGCCGCCGATTGCTTTGCAATATAGGCCTGGTTCGATTGTAACAACATCACCCACTAGCAATTCAGGACCGCCAGGGGCAAGCAACGGTGGTTCATGAACTTCGAGGCCGAGTCCATGTCCAGTTCCATGCGTCATCGAAGTAAAGTCGTCCGATGCGTCATTGGGCGGAAAGCCCATTTGGTAGCCCGAAGCCTCAATAGATCGACTTGTTGCTTCATGAACAAATTGACCCGTAACGCCTGCACGGACAGCGGAGGTTGCAGCTTCTTTTGCTTTTGCAACTGCCGCATGCATGGATGCGATTTTGTCCGAAATCTTTCCGTGGACCACAGTTCGAGTGCAGTCTCCGTTGTACAGCGTTTTTTTGTCTCGAGGAAAGATGTCGACTATGATAGGTTCCATCGACTTAAGCGTTCCATGACCATGATCGTGGCAATCAGCGCCAACGGGCCCACCCGCGACAATGGACATTGGATTAGAGAACCCGCGTTCGAGTAGCCAGACATCTATCTTCGACTGCATTCTTTCACTTGTCAGCGGCTGACCATCGATGATTAGAACGTTGTCAACGCCAACCTGAGCATGAGCGATAGCCTCACACGCCATTCTCATTACCGCTTCCGTCTGCTGTTGCGCATAACGAATGGCTGCGATTTCGGACTCGTCCTTTTGTCGCCTTTCGATTAATCCCCATTCGGTATCGCAACGAACTAGGATTCCGGCCCGGCTCAACATTTCCGCATAGATCATCGGCAATGATCGATCAACAATTACTTCCTTGCATCCCGTGATCCGTACAAATTCCGTTGCGCTTTGCGCAGTCGCGGTCTCTCGATCACCCGAAAGGCCACCCGGCGGGGTGAAATCAGCTGGGCAAGCCACTTTGGTAGCGTTGGCAGAGGCTCGCGCCCGCTGCATCTCAATATCCCTGAGAATTAACGTCGATTGCGTCGGGCCGTTGCCATCCGCTACTTCGATCCAAGCGACTGGATCACCGACCAAAAAACGGATGCGCCGATAGAGGCCAGCATTCAAAGCAGGTATGCCTGCCATCATTCGAACGATCTTCATTTCGCAACATCCGTGTCTAGTGGGAAGTTAGCAATCCTTGATTTGATCGATGATTATAAGCAAGTGCTGTGCTCGTTGAACAGATCCAGCAGCTTTCACGAATGCGACACCTGCTTCGAGCTCCTTCCAATTGAGGGTTGGGCCATTGCTTGTCAGAGCTGTCGAACTGGTCGATTCCGGCCTCGTTTTCGTTGAAGAAGCGCCTTTTCGCGACGATCCTTCCGTTCGCTTCTGATGACTCTTTACATTTGCTACGTCGGCAGCGGTAACTCCATACGCACCAAGGGATTCGACTGCGTCCTTGTTCCTGGCTCCTGGATGCTTGTCCAGATATTCGCGAATTCTCTTTGCTTTGCTTGGTTCTTTTGACATGTTATTCTCGGTGGATTCTCTAAATGTTTCGGATTTTTCTTCGATTCGACGGCTTTCGGCATCCCGCACTAGTTCTTCTGGGACACGGTCCATCAACTCATCTAAGGTAACGACACGTTCTATATCAACCATGACTCTCTTCCTTTACAGCAGTTCCTCTACGGATCGATGGATTGAATTTCAAGACATGACTAATAGCCCTCCTTTGACAATAGTCAGCGACTAAGAAAACCCTAGTCCAACTTGAAATTTTGAACGACACGCGTTTTCGGAACGCAACATATTACGGCTTTGAAATCAGGAAACGACAATCGCTTCTTGAGTTGTAAACCTTGACGCAACCCAGCTCATTATCCATTGAAGGGTTCAACACAACCGAATTCCTGCATCAAGGTAATCATTAAATGATAGAAGAACTTTTCAGTCAGTCAATCGTTTAACATTTCAGCAATAGTCCCCTTAGGATTTGCGCACGATGAAAGGTAAAGCAGGGCGTTCATTGCGACCGCGATTCTTTGGTTCAATACCACTCAGCAGGAGTGCCGTTGAATAAACATCACCATGATTTGGAATGAAGGCTTCCGGATGTTTATTCTTGTCTTTCAAAAGGTTGCCCGTCAACGGATCATAACTCGGATCGAGACTGCCGTCAGGCAAGATCGGGATCGCCATCAACGTCGCTTCACCTACTCGTCCATATTGGGTGTTTCCTCGGACATTTCCTCCGAGGAAAGCGCAGGATGTGACTTGCCAATGCGCACTGATATCTTGCCCTCCTATCTCTGATTTTTTTTCTGCTTCCGACTTGCCCTTGGCTAGGATACCGTCGACATTGCCATGGATCGACCGGCCAAACTCGGAAGTCAATACGATATTGGTATGGTCGAAGAGCGAAGATTGTGTGTCTCGGTATTCCGTGTTCTTTAGGCAGCCGACAA
Source organism: Pirellula sp. (assembly GCA_031372345.1). GTDB lineage: Bacteria > Planctomycetota > Planctomycetia > Pirellulales > Pirellulaceae > JBKCUI01. Next base: position 33,749 of record JANMLD010000185.1, on the reverse strand, counting down.
ATGCATGCAAAGGATCCCATAGATCCGTTTTCATCATGTCCGTTTGATCCTTGTTTCCGACCGGTTGGTCTTTTTTCCAAAGGTTGTTACGGTTGTTATGGGAATCGAAACGTCGAACGTCACGGGACTCGATAAAAAAGGCACACGACAAGCCAGCTCGCATCATTTCATAGCTCATCATGGCTTGCACATTGATGTTTGGAGAAAACTTGCTTCGGGCCTTATTCCCATTCACACTCCGGTAAGTGATCAGCTCATCGGCTGCGGATATCGAAAACCGCTCTCGCAATTCAGGGTCCTTAAACAAGTGTTGCAACTCATTTCGATCGAGTTGACGACCGCGGCTTGACAGTTGCAGGTAGATATTGCGAGCGGACTGGTAGCTTCGAACAGCCGCGATGTTGTCATCTCTTAGGATTTCGGTATGTGCATTTTGCAGAAATTCATCGACTTTGGCTGCAACTTCATCGCCCGACGTCTCTTCCATGCGAAGCAGCAACTTCCGAAGCTTCTCTGGCGTTCCAGCATAAATCGTATGGGCATGAACCGGCCCGAGCGCATGGTAGTAGCCTCGCTTGCCCGTATACTGAACCTCATTTAATTCGCCGTCCGAAAGCCACCAATGCCAGGACAAGTTCGGCAGAACGTAGGGTTGGCCATAGGCTTCCGAGAAGGCTTGCATTACTGAACGCTCGTCCTCGTCCCGTTCTTCGGATTGTTTGAACGCGTAGTCGCCCATATGCACTTTGAGTCGGTCTCTAGAATGCCCCGATCCAGTGTGCATGGAACTCAAAACCGCCATATCCGGAAACAGATCTTTGCCCGGCTCTGCCAAGTAGCCGTACCGAATGTCGCCATGCGTCTTGATCGTATGATCATCCTTGCCCCAATCAAGAACTCGATATCGCTCATCGGAGATGTTATCCAGCCGCTTCAAGACATTGTTTTCGGTATTGACCGGGTTGAACATGTCATAGCCGCACCAGCCACCCTCGAGATACCAATAGACTAGGAACCGCGGGTTCTCGGAAGCTCGCGTTGCGTCAGCCGCCATCCTAGTCGATTTGTCTTCACCGGGCATTCCAAAAGCGCTGAAGTACGAAAGGAAGTCAGCGCAAGTGAGTCCCGCGATCGATCCAATCGAACGTTGAAGAAAGCCTCGACGCGATGGCCATGGAGGTGTCGCGAGTTGGTCTGGCAAACCACGGATCTGGTCATCGACTTGGCAAGGCTCTTTCATCTAGGTAGCATTCATTCCGAGGGTGGCTGTTTTGGCTGAGCGAAGCCCTCGCTCAGTTGTTGAATCCGCTCAGTTGTTGAGTCCAACGAGCGAAGGGCCTCGCTCGTCTACAAGTGTCGCCTTTTGCTCCGCAAAAGTGCGTTAACAAGGCGCACTTTCGCGGAGCGAAAAGCGACAATAAAGCCCCCTATAAGCGTCCATCATGGTAGCAAGTACTCTGGAGAATTGACAATTTCGCGAATGAGTGAACGTATCTTAAAATTGGAACGATACGCCGAATCCCAAAGGCGTTTGTATAGAACTCGCTCGTCGTCGCGAAATCGCATCGGCCTACCAAAGTAAAAGTTAACATGGGTATTGATTATCGTTCGCAGGAATCGTTCCTTCTTGACCGCTTGCGTGGCAAAAGCTTCCATACCGTTGCCTGGGAACGGATAGTCTTCGGATGCGTTCTGATCGCTCGCATCAATCGGTAGTCCATCGTCATTGACTATTCTGTATTTGCCTTCATCGGACCAGTTCAACCGTTGGAAAGCGAGTGGAGTCAGGATTTTGTGGCAGCTATAGCAAACCGACTGAGGGTCGGTCGTTCCGAGCGCCGTAACTCCCTCGCGTTGCTCTACAATCTCAGGGGGCACCTCGTAAACGAATCCGAGGAAGAGCATCGAAACTTGAGCCGCATAGTTGTAGTGTGGCAAGCCTGGTTTACCCTGAATGAAACCAGGGGTTGTTAGGAGTCCGGTCTTGCCATGCTCTCGCGGCCTCTCCGTCTTCTGCATCATGTTATCGACGGAATAGTCGGCTGTGAGGATCTCTTGAAAAGGTCGATCGTTGAAAGCAATGTAGCTCCAAAGACGGACTGGCTCGTCTTGAATCTCAGTCCCCTGGCTCTCCAAGTTCAATCGAATACGGTGGAAATAAAAATCGCGAAACTCCTGCGAATCCAAGTACCGGTCCGATAGTTCGGAAAGCGAGATCCCCTTGGCGAGATCGGCGGCCTCGTGTTGGGTCGGCGGCCGCCCAACCAAATCAAGCGCAAGCTTTACTAGCCTGAGTCGCTGCTTGACGTCGCCATTGTCATTGTCCTTCAACGAGGGAGGTCGCGTGAAGACAAAATCCGGATGACGCAGCAATGCCGAGCAAAGAGACGTCCACGCCACTTGCTCGACATTGCGTCGGGGAACGACGAACTCCAAAACCGGCGACGTGGCATCCGCAAGCTGAACTCGGGTCCCAAAAATTTGCCGCCATGCAAAGTCCAGTTTGCCGTGAGAAACCGTATAACTCGAGGACGCATCGATTCGAAGCGAAGCATCGGCTTTGGCTAACCGTGGATAGGCTATCTGTATGATCGGCGAAGAATTGTCGGCACGCACAATAACTGGAACCTGACACTCTTGGTCTTTCTTTCCTGGATAGTAAATTCTCAAACGATAGAAATCGTCAGCTTTCCAATCCTTGCCCGGGACAGTGTTCGGGCGATACACCAACGAGAGCTCACCTTTTTTTGCATTGTCATCATGCAATTTCGCCCCTTTGGTGTTGTACGCTTTGAAACGCCCGTCCGCAAAGCGTTTCCAATTCTCATTGCCATCGGCGTCCTTGCTATCGATCAGAAAGACTCTGTCGTCAATGTTCGAATGCACCAATTCGACTGCACCTGCCGTAACCGATTCAAAAGTCCCGGCATTGTTGATCTCAATAGCCCCTGCATCAGAAAACTGAAAGGAGGCTTTTGGTTCAGCGAATGGCTCAGAGTCATTGCTGCAATCATAAAAGAAGTGTGCTTCGCCAACCGGAGGAATTGTAGGCGGTGACGTAAAGGCCAATTCATTTCCAGCCTCTTTGCAAACCATCTCGACTAGTACGCGTTCAGCATTTCGTTCCCTATTTCGCCAAAGAAGGGAGATTTGATAGTCCCCGGCAACAGCCACCGAAAGCGATACGCTGATAAAGCTCATGCCTTTGCTTTGATTGCCATCTTCGTAACTCTTGTATCCATCCTCTTTGACAATCTGCCACGCGCCAGCGACATCGATTTTGGGTGAATCGAGCCCTATCGATTCGACGAGTTCGCCACTCGAATCCCGAATCTCAAGGCCAGCAAAGGAAACGTTGCGAAGCGTGCCAATATTGTGCACGATCAAGCGTTGCGTGGGCGATTCCGGTTCCAAACGCAAATGGTTGGCGACAACTTGCCGTCCTTGTGTCTTTGGCGAAACTTGCTGCAGGGCTTGGTCTGCAGCGGTGATTCCGGCCGTTTGGTCGACCAGTACTTGCTTAACCTGAAGGTTGTCGCCACTCACTGGAATCATGAGCGTTTCGCGTTGCGTGAGACCTGTGCTGGCATCTTTCACTACCAGTTCGAACCCAAATTCATCGTCGCGTGCCTTGATGGACGCCTCCACTTCGAATACATCGCACAGCAGCGAATAGGCTTCCTCCACTTCCTTCTCCGAAGCTGGACGAAAGAGAACGCGTTCATAAAGTTGCTGAATCGATGATCGATAGTCTGCTCCAATCGCTTGGCCATCCTTGGGTCGAACGGAGAAAGTTGGCCAGTCGCAGAACGGTCCCTTTTTTTGCTCATAAGCACTGTTGGAAACATCTCGAGCAAGCAACTCCAGCCCGGTCAAAAAACTAGCGCTAGGCTGGCTTGATTCGTTGAATCGCGTTTTGAAATCGGCACCCCCTAGCATGGCCAGGTTTTCCGAAAACAGATCGCGGTCGCCACGCACCCAATCGTCCTCAAAGATGACTTTGATCTTCCCTTTGAGTTGTCGAAATGTCAGAAACTGATTTTCAGACCGGACGAATGCCTCGCCGTTGTATTGCCTGAGCAACGACCTGGGAAACTGTTCATCGGCGGGCTGTCCCGTCGCTTCGGCGGTTTTGTGGACGGAATCCAGAAACGACTTCAAATCCTGAATGTCAGCTTCCGACCACGCTCCAGCATCCTTTGGCATCCGCTTGTCAGCGTGTTCGGTTGTCACTCGGGTCAATAACGTGTCGACTCCCTTTGACTTAAAATACTGATCGTCGAGCAGCATTCGGAAATCGTCCAGCGAATCACCAGTCAGGACTAGGTTCGAGGTCGCTTCATCACAGTGGCAATCGACACACCCTTTGTCTGGGTGGTTTAAAAGCGGATAAACCTTCTTTTCAAATTGATCATGGAGTTGTTTCTCAGAATTCGCGTTTTGCACTCCCACGTCGTCCGTTTGCGAGCGTAAATGGGTCGAAAGCGATACCGCGATGATTAGGGTCGATATAAACAGTCGAAGCCACATCGACAGTACTTTCGGGAGCTAGGAAGGAGGGTTTGGCGTGCAGGGGTGGGGAAAAGTTATTGTAGAAGCATATTCGGAACTAAGCAATTTAGATAATTGGGTTCTGAAGTTCTTTTAGAGCGAAGGTAACAATCCCCCGAGTAAACTCGGGGGCATTGGACATGCCGCCAGCTTTACGCTGGGGGTCCTGACCTTTTCCTCTAGAGTTATGGTAAGAATCCCCCGAGTGAACTCGGGGGCATTTTGAACTCGTGGGGGCATTGTAAACTCGGGGACATTGGCATGCCGCTGCTGAACCGTATTCCTGCGGATGCAGTACAATTACCCAGGTAACACAACAGTACACCATAGAGGGGGTAACCGATGCTGCGGTATGCAATGATTCGAGCCATTACAGTAACAGCAGCCATCTCAATGTTCGTAGGCGAACCCTTGCGCGTTACTGCGGACGAAACGCCCTCGTGGTCCGAGTGGCGTGGACCAATCGCGAACGGTGTGGCTTTGAATGCTAAACCACCCATTGAGTGGGGGACCGAAAAAAACATCCGGTGGAGCACAGCCATACCAGGACGTGGGCACAGCACCCCCGTTGCTTTTGGCGATCGCATTTTCTTGACAACTGCCATACCGATTGGAGCCAAGTTGTCGCCAAAAATGAGTGGTCGTCCAGGTGAGCATGACAATCTAGCCGTTGACAGCAAGTACCAATTTGTGGTGCTGTGCCTTGATCGAAAAGACGGCATGATTCTCTGGAAAAAAGTCGTCCACGAAGCAATCCCAATCGAAGCCGGACACAACACTGCCAGCCTTGCTTCTGCATCACCCGTACTAGATGACCAGCACATTTATGCCCACTTTGGTTCGCATGGAATGTACTGCCTCGACTTTGACGGCAACCTCGAATGGCAAAAGAACTTCGGACAAATGCACTCCAAGCATGGGCATGGCGAAGGAGCATCCCCAACGCTCTCGGGATCCACGTTGATCCTCAATTGGGATCACGAAGAGAAATCGTTTTTAGCGGCTTTGGACAAGTCGACGGGCAACGAACTGTGGCACCGGGATCGCGACGAAGATACTTCATGGAGTTCCCCCATCGTCATTGACCAGAGTGGCAAAAAACAAGTTGTGGTGTGCGGCACCAATCGTGTGCGCGGTTACGATCTTCGGTCCGGTGAGACCCTGTGGCAATGTGGAGGCATGTCCTCCAATATCGTTGCGACGCCGGTGTTTGCCAATGGAGTATTGTACGTTGGAAGCAGTTACGAAAAAAAGGTGCTCATGGCGATTGATTTGAAGGGTGCAGCTGGCGATATCACGGGTTCGAAACACATAATTTGGTCGAGAACTCGCGGTACGCCGTACGTTCCCTCGATGCTGCTGTACGACGAGTCACTTTATTTTTTGACGCACTATCAAAACGTTTTGACGCGAGTCCATGGTCCAACCGGAAAAGACTCGCCAGGTCCGATTCGCTTGGGTTCCCTGGGTAGTATCTACGCCTCACCAGTCGGTGCGAATGGTTTCGTGTACATCACGGATTTGTCTGGAACCACGGAGGTTATTACACACTCCGAAATTCCGCGAACGGTCGCGGTCAATCGGTTAGACGAAAACGTCAATGCGTCGTTGGCAATCGTCGGCAATGAGATCCTCATTCGAGGTGAAAGGCACCTATTCTGCATTTCCAATAAATCGAAAAACGAGCCATAATTCGGTGGCAATCCCTCAGGGGGAGACAAGCTCCCACCTGAGCGGCAGGTCACGATTCTAGCGAACGGAAACCAAATGCGGAAAACCCCGGTCGACTGCATCTGGCTCGAGACTTGGTCGCGTTTTTGGAACTATCTTCTTGTCTGAAAAACCGTAGGACCATAGATAAGCCCTTCCATCTTCCACTTCGTATCCGAAACTTTGGCCGTCAGAGGTTGTCCAATGGGTGGCCACTAAGCCGATGCCAGACAGCTCGCTCAAACTCTTTGGCCAACGTTGGTTCTTCATTTGAAATCGCTTGACCGCAATCGCTGTATAGGCCAAGCGCCGCCCGATTTCTTCGCGATCGAAGGCTTCCGAGTAAGCAGAAATGGCAGGCAACATCATGGCTAGAAACGAATACGAGAGACTTAGGGATCTGTTCTCGAAAAATCGTGCTTCGGTTTCCTTCGCTCGAGCTGCAATCCCCGCATTGCCTGCATCCGCACAATGCTCTAAGTCTTCATAGGCTCGGAGGACCGCCAATCTGGTGCTTGGTGTCACGGGCAGATAGAGTAGCGGGTTGAATGGTGAATTATGGACATCTTGCAATATGCGAGGATTGTCGAGAATCGGGTAGGCAAAACCTCGCTCACCAGCGATAGTCGCTTTCCATGTCTTAGCGACGTCATATGGCTTTTTGACTTGGTCCGAAAGGGCATCCAACTGTTCCTCGTTCCAAACTCCCGTATCCAACGATCGATCGATTGCATTCCTGTGTGTCGCTCGTATGGCTAACGAGACCAATTTCGCAACCATGCAGAAGTCCCAATCAAAGGCTTCCGCGACGGTGTTGAGCGAACGAATAGCTTGTAGCGCTCGGTTACCATCTTTATGATAGAGTGCATGGATCGCGTCCAATTCTACAATCCGCGCAATGGATCGCGAGGTTTGTGCCTCTTCCAAGAGCGTGCTGAATCCATTGAACCGAATGGGCATCCAGACCGGCTTTGGGAATTCATCGGCTTTAGAAATCCTTTGGATCAATGGTCGAACTTCGTGGAGGAACTCTGTGACCCGTGCTTCGTCAGGCCAATCGCTTCCCGGACTCAAGTCCGATGGAAGGGTTCCTGCGCCAACCAATGGCAGGTTGTCTGAGATGGCATTTGCGGCTTGAGTTAGAGTCAGAATTTCGCTCCAAGCCGCAGTTCCTTCCTTATGAGCGTTTTTCTCAAAGTACTCTGCCATAGAGTCGTTGTCGAACGGCTCACCGTCGCGACGCAATTCATCGATCCTGGCTTTCAATTCACCCGATGCGATGGTTTCACGATAACCGACAATACTGACGAACACAACGAGGACAACAACGGGAATGAGACTAACCAGTCCGATCCATTTCAATCTTCGCCTGAGCATGGTCGTTCCACCTTTCGATGCTGACGCGTTGTTCCCGCCGTCATGGCGGGGAGTAATGCTAAATTGAGTCATATTGATTCCAATTTCGATAGTTTTACGTGGGCGATGTCGCTCCGCGACTCGCGGTCCGGGTACTCCCCGACCCAATGCCCCACTCCTACTCAAAATCCTCTGGCACTCGAACCTATTTGGTGGCATCGCCCAATGCGTATGCATCCGCTTGCCTCTCCCAATCGCCGAACCAGTTTGTCCAAGGCGCACCGCTTCCGGAGTTCATCGAGTACGGTGTAGCGGTCCATCCAAACTGAGAACCAGGTACATTCCACTCGCGCGCAAGTGCCTTTTTTGCTTGATTCCTGGCCTCAACATCGCTGGCCATGAGATACTGTTTCATTCGCCAAGCTACGGTCGACACATGACGCTTCGAAATCAAACGGGTTCCGCTTCCAGTGGTTGGGATGGTATAGCCACCAAGTGTATGATCAGGAGAGGATCTCGACGATGCTTGGCTCTTTGCCCAGTCTGCGACGAGCGCTCGATATCTGGCGTTTTGGCGGCCCGCTTTGTCGCCGAGTTGCGTGATGGCCGCGGCTAGCAACTCTGAGCCCAAGAACGAGTCCGTTCCCGGCAATCGCAATTCTTGCACGAGCCATGCTTCGTACTCGTCCGCAACTTGTTGTGTTTTGAGATTGGAAGTCGAGCGAGCACCTCGGATGATTCGAAGGATCGATCGGATCGTTCGCTGATAGCGTTGTAAAAGTTCTTCAGTTGTCCCATCGTCCTGCATTCGGGCTCGAGCCAACATGGCCTCTCCCATCAACCGCTTTCCTACGATGTAGGCGGAAAGGGGCATTGCATTGTCAACCGCACTCAGTTGACGTTCGATGAATTCCAACTGCAATTCGCGCTCCTCCGCCAACGTGGTTTTTTCAGGAAGTTCATAGAGTTCACTCGGCTCGCCGACGGCCACCATACCCGCGGCACCACCGGCAGCCATTTCAGCGTCATCGACCCCACCACCCATGCCCGGCAAGCCTAGTATGTCGGACGCGGAACCAAGATCGCCAAACGTCTCTTTCTTTGTCAACAAATTGATTTCAATGGGATTGCGATTGTTGGCGCTCATTCGTCTAGCATCCGCCGAAAACGTCACCCACTCGCTCCGTGGCATCGACGGATAAGTGCAATACACGATGAAAAACGGAATTGCAGGAAGGATAACCGCCAAGGCTAACCACCCCGTATGCTCGAACCAGAAGGACTTGCCCATTCGAAAATCCATCCAGTGGCGAGTCATCCGCCAGGAAGCGATCATTGGGATAAACGTAGCCAGAGCCAAAATCCAAATTGGCGTTTCCAACGTGTCCAATGCAAACGCCCCATAAGCCAATGACAAACCAGCAACAACCGGCCCAAGGATTGCTGCAATGACAGGGCTACGTACTACCTGACTCATCCACTGCGTTACCGAATAGATAGTCCACATGAGACAGCTGGTTATCAATACGAGCAGTCCGATAGATTGTGATCGGTTGCTGTTTCTGGCCGATGGCATTGTGTAAGCTGCAAGGATCGCCAACGTGAGAATCCCAACAATAAGAATACCGATGGGAACGGTCTGTCTAGTCAACCAAATTGTCTTGGGCGCAATACCTCGATCCGATAAGAAACGGATGCGCTGATGCAAATTGTCCCCTTGAAAGGTGACAACACCGAGCCAGCTTATTGATACGAAAGCAAATACGAACCCCGTAACAGCAAGCCCCGGCGGATGATTGTGTGTGGGGTCTAGGCTAAATATCAGAAGCGGAATGAAAAACAGCAAAGCCAACCCGAACAGCATCGCCCGATTCTGAGCGGCAAATTGCCAAATCAAAGCGGACCAAGGTGATTGGACGGTACGATGGTCTACGATGGACCGGTCGAAAAACGAGATACCCTCGACGGCTCGTTGTGCAAAACGTGAAGGCGATGCTGGAGCCAAAGCGTTAAGTGCAGCGAGCCAGCCGATCCAAAGCGCGACGGCACTGACCGAAATGAGAGCAACCGATGTGAAGACATCGGCGATTTTGGGGATGGACACCAAATTGGTCGCAAGCGTGTATGCCAGCGCGATCCCGGCCAAGGCGAGCAAACCAACAAACGTCGAGCGAATGGCCCAAGCTGTCGCAAAACTCACAGTCAACAAGAAAATCGAATACAGAATGCCATAAGAGATGTCCACCTCGTAAGGGAATACGTTCTGCCCAATCCTCGATACACTGTTCGAAACAACGTACAAGACAAAACTAACGATCCAGACCGATGCCAGCCCCACAATGGCTGCCAAGTATTTAACCCGTATGATGTCTTGCTTGAGAATTGGCAATGAAGCCATCCAATGCAGAGTCCTAGAATCCCTCTCCTGTCCGACTAACAAAGCCCCAACGCCAGCTGCGAATAAGCCCGGTAGACCTAGAAACAACAGGTTCCTTAGAAGGTTGGTGCTCGATGGATCGGAAATCAATACCAAGACTTGAAAAAGCAGGCCGATTACCGCCAGCATCACTATCAGCGGCCACAATTGCCGAAACTCTTTCCAACACAGTCTTTTCAGTACTAGCCTACGATTCATGGCTGCCTCCCACCACCGTGGACCGCTTGCCTAGGGGCTCGTTTGACGGGAGAGAGAATCGATCGTCTTCGGTCGGCACCGCGACAATGCCACGTGTGCATGCAATGAAGATCTCCTCTAACGACGCCGGACGGCTACGCACGCCGATGACTCCCGACCTGGATTCTATCGACTCTTGAGCTGAATGATCGAAGCCGCGCACAACCATCCTTCGCTGTCGTCCTGCCGACTGTTCGCTCAATACTTCCACCTGGTTTCCAAAGCGAGGCAGCGCAATTAATGGATCGTCAAGGCTGATCGTCACCTCAGAAACCGTGTCCTTAAGGTTGGTCATCGAATCCATCAATCGCACTTTTCCTTGATGCAGGATGGCAACCATGTCCGCCACTCGCTCTACTTCCGCGATTTGATGACTGGAGATGAGGACCGTTCGGCCTGTGACAGCTCGATCGACCATGCTCTCCATGAATTCCCGGCGGACATGTGGGTCAAGTCCGGAGGTAGGTTCATCGAGAATCAACAACTCGGGATCGTGAGCGAGAGCCAATGCCAATGCAACTTTGGCTTTTTGACCCTTGCTGAGATGTCGTATTTTACGATTGCGGGGCACTTCAAAATGGGCGATCGATTCGCCGTATCTTTCCAAGAATCCATCCGGGTAAAACGATGCAGTGAACCACCCGATTTCGTCCACCCGCATCCAGTCGTAGAGGGCCGGTTGATCCGATACGTATCCGATCCGCTTTCGAATCTCAAGTGCGTCGCGACTGGGATCAAATCCGCAGACGGTGCTTTGCCCCGCGGTAGGACTCTGGAAGCCTGTCAAGATTCGAATTAGCGTTGTTTTGCCCGCTCCATTCTCCCCTAGCAAGGCAAACACCGAACCGCTCGGCACGCAAAGATTAATCCCTCGCAAAGCCTCGCAACCAGGGAACCGCATTTCCAAACCATTCGCTGTAATAATATCGGACATCATCTCACCTCAGAACGACTCGATGGATTCCTAACACGGATTGCGTTTATTGTAGAACGGCACTCCGTGCCGTTTTGATCCACTCAACATGATCGACTCAACATGATCTACTATGATCCACGCAACAGCACGGAGTGCCGTTCTACACTGACGACGAAGTATCATTCCCCGACGAACCAACCGTTGCGACATTGCCGTCGAGTTTGGTCAATTGCTTTTGAACAATCTCTCGAATCTCATCAGCCTCAAGTCCGCCATGCAGGGCTTCCGTGAGCGCTATCTTCAGGCTTTCGGCAATCATGGATCGCCGAATCTCTTTGCAACGCTTGATGGCTCCGGCGCAGACAACAAGCCCGCGCCCGCGGAGCGTTTCTAAAACGCCATCCACCTGCAGCTCCTGATAAGCCCGAGCCACGGTGTTCGGGTTGATGGCCAACTGAACGCTCAAAGCTCGGACGCTGGGCAACATCTGCCCAACCTTGAACGTTTCCTCAGCGATAGCGAAAGTGACCTGCCGAACAATCTGCTCGTAGATCGCAATGCCATTGCTCTCATTGATCGTAAAAAACATTTTTAAAACTCCCAGTCCCGCGAGGCAGTACCAGTGTACTGGGTAAATAGTACACCGGAAGCCCAGTACAGTCAAGAGGTTGGAGAGGAGAATTGGAGGACTGGAGGACAGGAGAATTGGAGGACTGGAGTGGGGGACGGAAGGGTCGACACAGCCGACAAAAGTCAAAGTAGTAGGCACATTCCATGTGCCGTTCACCAGGAATCATTGTGAATTCACTCCAGCGGACGGCACGACGGAGCGTGCCTGCTACTTTTGTCGGCTGTGTCAGGGTCCAGACTGGGATGGGTGCTAGGCTCCTTGGAGGGAACCCTAATTCTTAGTTGTCACGAAGTGCTAGAATCAACCTTGGCTTTTGACTGGGGGCATAGACGCGCTCTTTAGTCTTCCAAGTCCACCGTCCACGCCTATGGTTTGGCCTGTGACCCAGGACTGTTCCGGCGAGGCCAGCCAAAGGATAGCTCGGGCTATATCGTCCGGCTCACCGAAACGCCCCAGCGGATGCATGGCAAGCGAGATCTCAGCCGATCTCGGATGTCCCCAAACTCGCTCGGTGAGAGGTGTTTTCACCAATCCAGGTGCAATCGCGTTGACCCGAATCTGCTTGGCGGCGTAAGTCATTGCAGCCGATCGAACCATGCCTTCAATACCCGCTTTGCAGGCCGCAATGGCTTCATGATTCGATAATCCTATGGAGGCTGCAGCGGAACTCATCAAGACAACAGACCCGCCGTTTGGAGCCATGCGGGGCACACAGGATTTCAGCAGACCGGCCGCCGACGTTAAATTCGCTCCGATGGTGGCGTCCCATTCGGCACGACTCGTCAAATGCATCGGCTTAAGCAAAACGGAACCCGCTAAATTGATCGCAGCGTTGATTCCATCCAGCAGTCCTTCGGCACTCGATACAACTCTATCCAGTTGCGTCCAGTCTGTACCGTCCGCAACCGCGAATCCCCATCCGTAGGCTTGCGATAGCTCTTTCAACTTATCCGCTGAACGGCCTATCAAAAACGCTTCTCCTCCAGAACTCGCAAGCAATTTACAAACAGATTGGCCTATGCCACCGCTCGCACCTACGATAACGGCTTTGATATTTGTGGATGAATCGCTCATGAAAATTGCAGCACACAGAGAGGGCAAGATGTTGACCCACATTCGACATGATGTTAGGTGCGACCACTGTACGGGGCGGTCAAGCCCCATTAACTCAAGGAGAACAAATAGATGTTACATCGTTTAACCGCGTGGGCATCGCCCCGCGTTCTCTACTGATCGCGGCCCGATGGGCACGCGGTTAAACGAAAAAACTCTTGTGTGGGTGCTTATCGCGTGAAAAATGTTTTTTCTAAAAAATTGAATCTATTCAGTTGACCGGGCCGTATAGTCCGTCAACGAATCGCGACCGTTGAAAACATTCAGCCTTGAGATTGACTCTAGGTACCTCCCCTTGCTCCCCCCACGGATTCAAAAAAATGAAATCAAAGATTTTCACCTTGGCTCTCGCAGCCATTTCCAGCTTCGGATCATTCGCCTTCGCAGCCGACAAAGACATTGTTGACACTGCAGTCGGTGCTGGCTCTTTCAAGACCCTTGCAGCTGCCTTAGGCGCTGCTGACCTCGTAGGTGCTCTCAAGGGCCCAGGTCCTTTCACCGTGTTTGCTCCTACAGATGAAGCATTCGCGAAGTTGCCAGCTGGCACTGTCGAAGGTCTCCTGAAACCGGAAAATAAGGCAAAGCTTGCAGCCATCCTTAAGTATCATGTCGTCAGTGGCAAGGTCATGGCCGGCGACGTAGTGAAAGTGAAGGGTGCTGTTACGTTGAATGGTCAACGCGTTGACGTTAAAGTTGACGGTAAGACAGTAAGTATTGACGGTGCCAAGGTAGTCACCACAGACATCGCTTGCTCGAACGGTGTTATCCACGTGATCGACGCAGTTATTTTGCCTGCTTCGGACACCATTCCTGCCGTGGCCGACAAAGCTGGCAAGTTCAAGACTTTGCTTGCAGCGGTAAAAGCTGCCGGTTTGGTAGAAACACTGAGCGGTCCTGGACCATTCACGGTTTTTGCACCAACAGACGACGCGTTTGCAAAGATCCCAGCGGCAACTCTGGCTGATCTTTTGAAGCCAGAAAACAAAGCGACTCTCGCTGGAATCTTGACCTACCACGTTGTCTCGGGTCGTGTTTACTCTGAAGCTGCTGTGGCAGCAAAGTCCGCCAAGACCGTTCAAGGTGCGACCGTGACGATCAAGGCTACCGACAAGGGTGCCTTCGTCAACGACGCGATGATCATTGCAACAGATGTCGACGCTTCTAATGGTGTTATTCACATCATCGATTCGGTAATTATGCCTCCTAAGTGATCTCCTTCGATCGAAGAGCAATTTACTTTGCGGCATTGACTACCGAACGGGTTTTAGCCCAAGCAACACCTTCCGATCATTCGGAGGGTGTTGCTTTTTCTTTTTCTGCCTGCTCGATTCGTTTGGCGATTAGTTCGCGTTGATCCGGTTTCGAGGCCAGCAAAAGAGCGTCCTGCCAATGAGAAATGGCATCTTTCAAATTGTGCCGTCGAAATAGAACGGCAGCTTCGTAGTGCTCTGCTTCGACGACCGAAAATCCGCCAATGACTTCCTTGGCTTCAACGTAAGGACCATTGGCTACCTCGCCACCCGGCTTCAAAACGCGACCGGTTGGCAATAGAGCATCCCCTTCATCTACGATTTTAGGTCCAAACTGTTGAAACCACTCGCCCCACATTGCCAAAAACGCCTGCATTTCCTCTGGCGATGGCTGCGATCGTGGTTCGGCAGCATCGCGATACAACAACAAGAACTTTGCCATAGTAACGGTATCCTTTTCAAAGCTTGAATGAAATTGGAAAGCGAAGGCACTTCGCCTCGCCTAGACAAACATACGACGAACAGCCTTTCAAACTACGGACAGCCAATTTAAGAAAGAGTCAAAATTCGGCACACTTTTTCGGAAGGCTACCGCGCCTGCTTCGACCGCTTACGGCGAGCGGGAGAGAAAAAACTACCTGCCAAGGGTTTCAATGGGAGAGCGAGGCTCCTGCCGAGCTGGCGCCGCCATGGTTCGGCAGGAGCCTCAACCTCCCGAGTAATGAATCGGCTGTACAAAGTCGATGAAGACAAGTTTATAGAGGTGCAACTGGGTTTGGCATTCGAGGAACTACTTCCAGTGCCGATCCGCGAAATTCATGTACTGTTGCCAATCGTAGGAGAGAATATCGTGCGCGCCCGTGCGATTGTGGTAGCCGACACGCTCCCCGACACTCACGTCTGGCTGAGGCGGCAACTCCGAGGGTAAACCGTTATAGCCAAGTAGTTTATAAACAGGGGATGCGTACCATCCGCTTAAGTACTCCCCTTTTGGATCCGCCCAAAGATCTTTGGTGGCGCTGGCGATGTAAACGGGCCGGGGCGCGATGCAAGCCACAATCGCATGTTGATCGAATGGCATGGCAGCTTCGTTTTGATTGTAATCCCTGAACTTGTGACAGAACCAATGCGGAAATGAAGTGTTGATGCGGGCCACGGTTTCGCCAAAATTGCGGCGTTCTAGGGCTGCACCTCCGCAGCCGGAATTGTTGGCAATAACAATGGCAAAACGAGGGTCTGATGCGCCAGCCCAAAGGGCAGTTTTTCCAAGTCGAGAATGGCCGATGACGACCACCCGATCAGGATTGATATTGGGCTGCTGGATCAAGACATCCATAAGCCGTGACAATCCCCAAGCCCAACCGGCGATACTGCCCCAACGGTCGCGATGTTCGGGCGACGCTCGATGCGACGGGAAAAGCGAGTGCACGCCGTTATTAAACCCGTCATCAAAGTCCGGGTCGATATCCCCGTAATAGGCAGTAGCCACTGCGTAGCCGCGATCCGTCATCTCTGCAATTGGCCATCGCCGTTCTTGTGCACCCCGGGTGGCCTCGAGCGCCTTGTTTTCCGTGATTCCAGTTTTGGCATCGTTGGCGACCCAGCTCTTTGGAAGTCGTAATGCAGGTGAAGCATCAATGGTGTGGTTACCCTGGAAATTCAAGCCAAGGAATGTCCCTTTGACTTTGCCCGGCTGATTCGGTGAAAAGAGAGCGAAGTCGATATCCAGCGAAGCCGCAGCCGTTTTCAGGTGGACAACAAACTGTTGACGTTTGGTTTTGTCGTTGTTCATTAGGCCTTCTTCGACAAGCTCCCAAGTGACATCGGCCTTTTCCGTAGGAGCGATTCCGTATTCGTGTTCAGCGATGAGCTTCATCCATCGAGCACGTTGAGCTGGCCAATCTTTCGCATCGGAAATGAGGGTTCCATCGACGCGCAGCAATGGATCCGGGAGCGGACTCATGACAACCGACGATTCATCCTCGTTGGCTTTGGGGACTTGGCTCATAGCGTCTCCATTATTCCAAGTGATTAGGAGCGTCAAAAAAACGAACCAGCTTAAACGATTCAGAGTTGGCGAATGCATGGGAGAGGTATTTAGAATTGAAAAAAAGTGGGAAATGGAAGGGCCGATTTACCTTAGGCGAGCAGCGATGTGAGAATTACCAATCAAAACCCGATACGTAAGTGAGGGACCTGCGAAATTGTCCCGCGCTTACATTTAGGATTGGGATACCCCACTCTTCCGATCGCCTTGCATGAGCTGTATTGTACCGAAAAGAAATGGTGGGTTGTTCCGTAAACGCTTCAAAAAGAAAAAGGAAGGCTCAGGCACCGCACTTCCAAGACGCCCAGTTTGCTTAATGCTACAATCACATGCAGAAAAACAGGACCAAGAAGCAATTGCCGCGAACGAATAAACAAGTCCCAATGCCGATTCTCGATTCCCCCGTATCAACAATCTCAAGTCGAGTCCTGAATCAGCCGTGGTCCCAGCTTACGCCTCGCTATCTTGTGCCGATCGAACCCAAACGCTGCGGGCATTTCTTTACGGATGTACTGATTATCGGTGGTGGCTTGGCGGGGCTGCGAGCGGCACACGAGGTGGATCCTTCGTTGCGAACGATGATTCTGACCAAGGACAAGCTTGAGGAATCGAATAGCGCCTATGCGCAGGGTGGCATCGCGAGTGTCTGGGATCCGGAGGATCGATTCGATAACCACGTGCAGGATACGTTGGTTGCGGGGGCCGATTTGTGCGATCCAAGCGTCGTCGAGTTGGTGGTTCGAGAAGCCCCGGATCGGGTCGCAGAACTGATCCAGTGGGGAACACGCTTCGATCGACAGGATGGTCAACTCGTGTTAGGTCGAGAAGGTGGGCATTCGCATCAACGCATCATACATGCCTTGGGGGATGCAACCGGAAAAGAGATCATGCGGGCCATGATTGCGCATACTCGTGAGCGTCCGTTTGCCGAGATTTGCGAAGAGACCTTCACCATCGACCTGTTGACGCATGAGGGGAGATGCCGTGGAGCGGTCGCGTCCTCTCGAGGCGGAAAGCCCTATTTGATATGGGCGAAGGAAACCATTTTATGCACCGGGGGATGCGGCCAAGTGTTTCGGGAGTCAACGAATCCACGTGTGGCGACAGGCGATGGTCACGCAATTGCATTCCGAGCTGGTGCAGTTATGCGAGACATGGAATTCATGCAATTCCACCCAACGGTTTTGTACATCGCTGGTAGCTCACGAACGCTCATCACCGAAGCGGTGCGCGGCGACGGGGCATATTTGATCGATGCGACGGGCTACAGATTCATGGGAGACTACGATCCGCGGTTGGAACTGGCTCCGAGAGATGTGGTGAGCAAAGCCATTGTCAATCAAATGGAAAAAACGCGGTCCCCCTGTGTGTATTTGACGATGAAGCATTTAGATCCAGTGCATGTGCGGGCGCGGTTTCCTGGCATCGCAAAGGTATGCTCCGGATTCGGGCTCGACATCGCAACGGACTCAATTCCCGTGCGACCTGGAGCCCATTACATGATCGGCGGTTGCGAAGTGGACGGAAATGCACAGACAACACTGCCTGGACTTTGGGCCGCCGGGGAAGTCACCAGCACTGGTCTACATGGAGCCAATCGCCTCGCATCCAATAGCCTTCTCGAGGGGCTTGTCTATGGTGCGATCGCGGGACGAAATGCATCGCGGGCAGCCTTGAGCAACAAGGATAGTGAATTGCGAGTTTTGCCTATTTCAAATCCAGCCAAAGGTGAGCCTAGCCAACCGATTGACTTGACCGACATTCGCAATGCGGTTCGGGCTTTGATGTGGCGTAATGTGGGAGTCCAGCGACGCGAAGATCGCCTTACCGAAGCCGTGCATGCGATACAGCAGTATTGTAGTTATGTTCTGGCTCAAGACTTGTCGGGCGTTGACGGTTGGGAATTGCAGAACATCCTGACGGTCAGCCTGCAAATGACGGCTGCTGCTCTGGCCCGAACAGAGTCTCGCGGTGTGCATTTCCGAACCGATTTCCCAGTGGTCGATAATGAACATTGGCGCAAGCACTTGGAGATCTCCAGAGGGAGCTAGTTCGCAAAGGAAAGTATTGAGATGCCGATCAATCCAGCACCAAAAGAGATCGTTCCGTTAGCAACCGTCCCGGTCGAGATTGTTAGGTGATGAGATTGTTAGGATTAGTCACCCTCCCCGGCCTACGCCGGCCTACGGCCGACCCTCCCCGAGGGAGGGTGACTTATTTGACACGAAATTATCCTAGAAAAGAACTTGATATCAATGTCTGAAAAAGACAAGCCGATTGAAACGAGAGATCCAAACAAACTACGATCCAATCGATGGTTTGGCCCCGATGACCTGCGCAGTTTCGGCCATCGTTCACGTCTGAAAGGCATGGGAATTGACGACGCCGACTATCAGGGCAAACCAATCGTGGCGTTGCTCAATACGTGGAGCGACCTCAATACTTGTCATTCCCATTTCAAACAGCGTGTCGATGAAATCAAACGTGGCGTATTGCAAGCGGGTGGCTTTCCCGTGGAAGTACCCGTGATGAGTCTTGGCGAAATGCTGATGAAACCGACGACCATGCTCTATCGCAATCTGCTGGCGATGGAAACGGAGGAAGTCATACGTTGCCATCCAATCGACTCGGTGGTGCTGATGGGTGGTTGTGACAAGACTGTGCCAGCCCTGATCATGGGTGCGATCTCAGCCAATGTTCCTTCGATTTTCTTTCCGGCCGGGCCGATGCTCAAGGCACGATGGAAAGACCAAACGCTGGGCAGTGGTACAGACGCGTGGAAGTACTGGGCGGAAAGATGCGCAGGAAATCTCTGCGATAGCGATTGGAAAGGGGTCGAGAACTGCATTGCACGATCAGCCGGGACATGCATGACCATGGGGACTGCTTCGACGATGGCATGCATCGCAGAGGCGCTAGGGCTGACGCTACCCAATGCCGCAAGTATTCCAGCCGTAGTGGCCGAACACAGTCGATTGGCTGTTGCGACCGGCAGACGGGCAGTGGAGTTGGCTTGGCAAAACATCACGCCACGCAGCTTATTGACACGCGCCAGCTTCGAAAATGCAATGGCCACTCAGTTAACGATCAGCGGTTCGACCAACGCAATTGTCCACATGATTGCCATGGCGGGACGAGCCGATATCCCATTAACGCTGGACGACTACGATGCAATGTCAAAAAAAATTCCTGTCCTGGCAGACCTTCGTCCTAGTGGCAAGTATTTGATGGAGGATTTTTATGACGCTGGTGGATTACCTGGCTTGCTATCCAGAATGCGAGACTTGTTGCGATTGGAAACAAGGACTGTCAACGGCATGTCGCTAGGTGAGCAAATTCAGTCTGCCGAAGTGATTGACGATTCGGTCATTCGAACTCGAGACAATCCATTGTGGCCGACTGGCGGGACGTGTGTTCTCCGAGGAAATTTGGCGCCGAATGGATGTGTCATAAAAACCGTGGCGGCGGAACCGCATTTGCAAAAGCATGTGGGGCCCGCTCTGGTGTTTGACAGCTATGCCGAGCTCAAGAAGCAAATCAATGATCCAGAGCTCGATGTCACCGAGAACACAGTTCTTGTCCTTCGAAGCGCCGGTCCGATTGGTGCGCCTGGTTTTCCTGAATGGGGCATGCTGCCGATTCCTGAAAAGCTGCTGAAGCGGGGCATTCGGGACATGGTTAGGATTTCGGACGCTAGGATGAGTGGTACCAGCTACGGAACTTGTGTTCTTCATATTTCACCGGAGTCGCATGTGGGTGGTCCGCTGGCGTTTGTGGAAAACGGCGATTTGATTGAATTAGATGTCGCAAACCGAAGCCTCATGCTGCTGGTCGACGAAGCGACCCTGAGCAAGCGGAGAGAAAATTGGGTGCCGCCTTCCGTCACGTGGACGCGAGGGTATCATCGTATTTTTGCAGATCACGTCACGCAGGCCCATGAAGGCTGCGATTTTGACTTCCTCCATGGCCATTCTTCGAACCGAGAACCGGATATTTTCTAATGTGGACTTCTGATGTCACTCCTGAATTGCTCGCCGCCAGCGTCATTGCAGTACCGCCGCTTGCACGCGATGCACACCGAAGAATCTCCATCGTGGAAAACACCAAAATCATTCGAGCTATCGAAGCGGGTGGTGTTTCCACATTGCTGTACGGCGGCAACGCGGTTTTCTATCACATGCGACTTACGGAATACGCCGACGCGCTCTCAATCCTTGCCGACGCTGCCGCGCCAAAAACTTGGATTGTGCCATCGGTTGGGCCCACCTACGGAATCATGATGGACCAAGCCCAGATATTGAAAGATTATGATTTCCCAACCGTCATGATCTTGCCCCAGAAAGAAATCGCAGACGAAGCCGGGATCGCAACGGGAATCCGACTCTTTGTAGAACAGTACGACAAGCCGATTGTGTTGTATCTCAAGCATGACCGTTGGCTCTCGCCATCGATTGTCGATTCCTTGGTCCGCGATGGACTCGTGAGTTGGATCAAATATGCGGTGGTTCGCGAGAATCCCAGTATTGACCCGTACTTGACGGAGATTCTTTCGTCGGTGCCCGCCAATATCGTAGTCAGTGGCATCGGCGAGCAACCAGCCATTATCCATTTGAGGGATTTCGGAGTGGGTGGCTTTACAAGCGGATGCGTGTGCGTTGCGCCAGCGCGCTCGATGGCGATGCTCAGAGCCATCCAAGCACATGATTTTGCCAAAGCAGAGAGGATTCGAGCCAGCTTTGGTCCGCTGGAAGACTTAAGGAATTCGATCCAGCCGATTCGCGTCTTGCATGAAGCGGTTGCGGCAGCGGGCATCGCGGCAACCGGTCCAATGCAACCTCTCTTAGGCGAATTAGGCGAATCGCACAAAGCGGCAATCAAACAGGCTGTCCAAGCGCTCATAGCATTGCCTGCCGTCTGACATACGGCGAACCATTGTCGCCTTTCGCTCCGCGAAAGTGCGCCTCGTTAGTTAATGCACTTTTGCGGAGCTAAAGGCGACAATTTTTACTCGCCTCGCTGATCACCACCAGACAGATTGTGCTGTAGGTAGCGTTAAGCCGAACGATCCGCAGGATGAGCCTGCGGGATTGGTAGTAGCGCTTACGGATTTTCGTGGAGATCATCGGTTCCAACAAAACCGGCGCAACATCAGGTTCTTCCCTCATCGGCAATCAGTTCTTTCAAAGAGAGTCGAGCAATTGCATTGCACTCAAGGCATCAAGCGTTTCGAGGTTTTCATTGAGCAAAGGAATGTCGCCAGTCTTGTTTATGCTCCAGCAAATGATTGTCAAACGCACTATGCAGACGCTTGGCGAACCTCGAAACGCATCCAACTGGCTAGTTGAATACAGCGCGGCAATCGAGTACACTCGGATGCATGGCTCTATTTATCGAACAGTCGGTAAAATCGGAGTTTTAGCGTGTTCTGAGAAAAGCCGAATAGACCGGTAAATAGCATCAAAGCGCTTTCCCAAAGCGTGGACCCTATCTAAGCGTGGACCTTACTAGAGTGGAAAATGTCTGATATCTTTCGCGGCCCTATCCGATACGAAGTGACTATCGTTGAATTGTTGGAAAGTGCACGAAACGGATGTGCTTCTTCTTTAGGTGAATTGCTTGAGAAATACCGACCGTACTTGTTGCAAATCGCCAATGAACAGATCGCTCCCAACTTAAGGAGCAAGGTAGGTGGGTCCGATCTGGTACAGCAATCGTTTCTGGAAGCAGGAGCGGTTATCGATAGATTTCGCGGCAACACCTCGTCTGAGTTTGGCTGTTGGCTTCGCGAGATTTTACTGAATAATCTCTCCAATACGCGGCGGCACTACTCAACGGACAAGCGTCAGATTGCGAGGGAACTGCGAATAAAAGAGAGTGGTGCTTCCTTTGGACGCGTATTAGATCCAATTGCGAACGATAAAACTCCTAGTGCAGAATTCCTGCATCAGGTTGATCTGGATACGATGCAAAAGGCATTTTTAAACTTGCCGGTGGTCTATCAAGATGTCATCGTCGGAAGGAATCGAGATAGGAAATCGTTTCACGAGATTGGCGGCGAGCTTGGACGTTCAGCCGAAGCTGTTCGCAAGATTTGGGCTCGCGCCATTGCAACTCTTCGGCTTCAAATGAATAGTTCTGTCTGTGATCCGGAAGGACACCCATGACGCCAGAAGAAGAGGAAGACTTGCTGGCCAGTTTGTTGGATGATTTCGAGCAAGCATGTGCGGCAGGGACCGAATCTACGTTCTGGGTCAATCGAACGTGTTCCGCGGAGCTTCGAATGCGAATTGAAAAAGAGCGGTCAACTTTTGTTGACCTGAGTCTTTTTTTTGGTGCCCTGAATTCGATGCAATTCGATTTGAATTCGGTGGCGCACACCTCCCCATTGTTCGAACGCTTTGAAGTCATTCGGGAACTCGGTCGCGGTGGGCACGGAATCGTTTACGAAGCTTTGGATCCACTATTAAAACGTAAAGTTGCGATCAAAGTTCCGAGGGTTGAAACGCTTAGCAATCCAGGCTTGCGAAAGAGGTTCGTTCAAGAGGGGGAGTTGGCGGCAGGAATTGATCACCCGCATATCGTCCCCGTTTTTGAGGTGGGAGCCATCGGCGAATGCGATTACATCGTGTCGGCCTATTGCGATGGCCTAAACTTGGCTCAATGGTTGTTGGAGAATCCGTCCGCTCTCACGGCCAAGCAAGCGGCTGAACTCGTCATGCGACTTGCAGAAGGGCTCGCGCATTGTCATTCGGAAAATATTTTGCACCGCGACCTCAAACCCTCCAACATACTTTTATTTCCGATCGAATGTGGAACGCTCCCTTTTTGGCCCCGCATTATGGATTTCGGGCTTGCCAAGGCTGACAATTCTAACCTAGCCGATACTGCAAGTGGCAGTTTGATCGGAACCCCTTTGTACATGGCACCCGAACAGGCCTGGGGCCGAAAAGATGATATTTGCCTGGCGACAGACGTCTATGGTTTAGGCGGAATTCTCTACGAATTGCTATCTGGGAAATCCCTGTTTCCACCAGCCGAACTGGCTGTAATGCTCGATCAAGTGCGAATGAAGGATCCGATACCGATTCGCAAGCACAATAGCCAAGTTCCGAAAGAACTTGAGAGCATCTGCATGAAGTGTTTAATGAAGGATCCATCGGTTCGCTACGCGTCAGCAGTACTCCTCAGAGACGATTTGAAGCGATTCTTAACCGGGCAGCCACCGGAAGCCTATCGGAATGCATGGTCGAAAGCAACCCAACGTTGGTTGTACAAGTCGCTACGATCCACCCTGGTGCGTTACTTGTTATTACTCGTGGCGATGCTGACTACGGTTTCTATCGGACTCGTTTGGGAGAGGCGCAGGTTTCGCACTGGAATCGTTCCGATTGAAAAGGCTGAGGAAGCCAAATTGCAGGGTATTGCTTTTTCGCAGGAAAAAAGGCGAGTCTATCAAGCAGCCGTGGAGTGTGATGTAACGAAACCCTTTACGTTGGAAACCTGGGTTCGTCCCGAGTATCCAAAGGGAATGATCCTTAACTTCCACGGCGTCGTCTCACTTCAATCCGACGATGGGAACCCATGGGTGGGACCAACGGTAAATATTGGGTTGAGTGAACATGAGATGATTTATCAATGGGCGTCTCAATCGATACCTGCCGGAGTTTGGCATCACCTTGCGGTCGTCTACGATGGGGATACCGTAATACTATTTGTCGACGGTTTACCAGTGGAATGCGACAGATCCATTCAAGTTGGAACGGAAGTTCAACAGAATCCGGCGATGACATCGATTCGCCTCGACGATTTATATCCAGATGCAGGCATGATGATCGGATGCGCTTCTGTCGATCCCGCGAAAAAGAATCATTATGCTTTTACTGGCTCGATTCGAGAGGTTCGGGTGTCGACTTCCGTGCGGTACAAAGACACCTTCAAGCCGGAAACGCGACTCGCGGCTGACCCAGATACAATTGCCCTATATCGATTGGACTCCGAAACGTCGACGACCATCGACGACGAATCCGGCAAATCCCCACCGGCAATGGCTATTCCTTTACCAATCCATTGAACCTTTTTCGCATTTTGCGAATCACGCGTCGACCTTGTACAAGGCCAACTGAAATCAAGCATAAACCGATGGATGCTGGTTCTGGGACGGCGGTGATACTAGTGACCGATGCGTTTGCAAACGACGGCGCAATCACGCTGTTGTTGATAAAAAGATTGATGCCGGGCAGGTTATTATCCAATGACATTCTAAGATCTGTTTTACTTCCTGCAGACCCGGGGATGAGAGATATCTGGCCAATGAGTATCGCGTTCGAACCATTCGAAGTTTTCACCGGTGTCAGTCCCGAAACAACCCCCTCCAACGTGACTCTGCCCGTGGCCAAGTCCACATCGACAAAATTTGCAATTGTGTCCGTCCAGTGCGACGCTAAGCTGGCGCCCCGAAGGCTATTACTGGTTGAAAAATCAACTGTAGCTCCGGCGGAGAATAGTCCTACCGTAAAAAGTCTGTCCTCGTTGATGCCTGTCTGAGCGTTGATACCTGTTTGCACAAGGAAGACGGGAACCGATGACGTCGTTCCCTCAACGAATTTAAAGTCGCCCGCGGTTCCCGTATCGGTAAAACCAAGGACAAATCCAGCGAAACCGTATTGAGGAAGCGCAGCAGCAAAGAAAAAAAAGAACATTGGGATGGTATTGCGAAGACTAAACATCATTGGATTCTCGAATTTAATAAAAGTAAGGATTCTCAGAATGCAGCCCGTCGGTTTCGTAACGAGGTGCGTGTGCGAAGGAGTTCACTGGTGTCAATAACACCGTCATTATTGAAGTCGAATGCGGAGTCAAAACCGGATTGCCCAGTGCGTTTTCTCAACGCAACATTGGCAGCTAATAGATCCGATGTATCCACAATTCCAGAACCATTTGCATCACCGAAAAGCCGGAAGAAATTGTCCGCCGCTTGCTGGCCAAACGAATAATTATCCCCAAGGATTCCGTCCTTGTTGCCATCAAGTAGACCGCGAGCACTGTTCACTTTCGATCCAATCACACGGAGATCGTAGTTGCCATCGATTAGTGAACCATTTACAGTGAATCCACCGCTGAAGGAGATTAGGGCCACCGTCTTTCCACCCAACAGTTGAGTGACGAAAGATGTACTGACCACACCGCCGCCTGCCCCACGCTTGGTTACTTCAAAGGCATCGCTGTCAATTGACACGACTCCATCAAACGCAAGGGCGACCGAGCGGATCATCGATCGCTGAACTGTGCCGTTGTCTAATTGAAGGCTCTCCACTTCGGAAACATCCACCACGCCTAATGAAAGGCTCTTAGCAAAGGTATTCAATCCGGCGTCCTTCACTTGCACTCGAACCGAGTAGGCTGGCTGTGTCTCAAAGTCAAGCGACTGTCCAGCTTTAAGCATTAACTGATCTCCGCTTATTACAAATCGACTGTTATCGGTATCACCTGAGCCAACTGCAAATTGATAAGTAAAGGAATCTGTCGCATCAGGATCGATCGCAATCAATCTAGCGAAGAACAGATCCACTGGTGTCGCAGTATTTTCATTCACAACTTGAGGAACCACCGAAATGTCCGTTGGCGATTCGTTGACGTTCGTGATGTTGATCGTAAAAACTTGCTGTAAGGTATAACCGCTTGGATCGGTGGTACGCACTCGGATGCTGTAGGAACTCTTGGCTTCAAAGTCAAAAACCTGCGTCGAGTTGATGTTCAGTCCAGTCAGAACAAAAGAGCCATTGTCTGTGTCTCCACTCCCAGCAACCAATGCAATCGTGTAGCCGCTTGCTAGTGTTGGGTCCTGTGTCAGAAATGAGGCTACCATGCTCCCAATCGGTTGATTCTCTGCGATGCTTCCGGAGGACAAGGTCACTCCGCCAAACAACCATTCGATGGTGCCTGTAAAACTCGGATCAATGGAACCAGCCAACCGGACCGCCGACCGGTTCATGGTGACAATGGTCAGTTTGGAATTGGGGACGGTGAAAAGAATGGGTGCGAATTGACCATTTGAACTTCGCACCCGCATCTGTCCTGACGAATTGATGTCAGGGTCATCAACAATATAGTTATCAACCTCCTGCGGTAGATGCACAATGATCTCGTCGACCTCTGAAACTTGATCGATGAACGCTTCCGCCGAACTCCAACGGATGGTGGATTGATCGCCAACTTGCGGTTTCGCAATAATTTTGCCCGTTGAACCGCTCGATACGAAATGGGTTATCTTCTGGAATCGCCCGGCCAAGAGAGTGACATTGTCTGTGGCGTTGCCGCCGACGAAGGAATAGTCATCGGCGCGATAGGTGTTCGATGAGTAGTCCACCGTGAGGCCATTGAGGCTTGATGCTTGGCCTGTGAATGATGCGTTTACGAGGTCCACGAAGAAGCCGCTCGCGATAATGGCTCCATCATTCAAGATAGCCATCTCATCGGTGCCGTGTTCAACGAGAAACTGACTCCCTCCACTATTTGCGACTACTGCAACCGCATCGTCATTGATAATGTATCCGTTTCCTTGTTGAGTCCGGATGACCGCATTGGATGCATTGGATAAGACCAGTTTCAAGTACTCATCGATCTCAAAATTGGTATCGCCGCCAATGGTAACTTGAATGATTCGCGGGCTGATGTCATTTTCCGGCCAGTTGAGCACACCGCTTGTTGACGTGTAGTCACCGCTCGCGGCCGTCGCAGTCCCATCAAATGTCGAGTAGTTCACCGAAACAGGACTGGAGTGATTTCCATTTAAGGAAACCGTGAACTCCATGATGCTTGTTCCGTTTTGGCCTTCGCGAACTGTCGCATCGGAAACATTGATCGCTGCGGGTATTATCTGACCAATAGTTTGAGCGACGGTACGCGAATCGAAATTCGGGGCCGTTGCGCTCGTATAAGACGCGAGCACTGCTGCAATGGTCGTGGTTCCTGCTCCTACACTATTTAGATCCATCGCCAAGTCTCCATGCATCAGCTTCTTTACTCGAATCAGGGATTCAAGAAATGGCATTGGGTCAGCGAAGTCGTTTAAGCGAATCGACTGCACTCGATTCATTCCCAGCGTGATCAAATCTCTAGCTCCGTCGATTACATTCGTTGGAAGCGGAGTGCTGAGACGTGCATTTAGGGCAGAAAGTAACTGTCCGACCTGGCCACTGTTTGTTAGGTCAATCTCAGTCGCTCCCGCGCTGATTATGTCGGACCAAAGATCAAACAACTGATCCGAGTAGGTCCGCAAGTCGTCCCCAGTTTTACCGCTGAAGAGAGACGCAGCCAATAGCGCAGTGCTACTCAGAGCCACCTGCCTGGAGTACGCCAACGCAGCGGTCGGGTCATTTGCCAAAACTTGGTAAATGGAAGCCCCTGACGTCAGACTGAAATCACCGAGGTCGAGCGAGCCGTTGATCTTGACAAGGGCATTGTCGAGAGACAGGCTTTTTCGTCTCATCAAGTTTTCAAGAAGCGTGGTGATGGGAGTGACCGTAAACAGGCCGATTGGAGCTGCGAATGGAATCCGCCACGGCAAATTCGTAGAAGTATCAATCCCACCGTACGATACCAATCTTCCTTCGCGGGTTTCGATGATGCCGCTTTGGTCCAGGTCAAAGGAGCTTGGAATCGTGATTGCAAATGTTCCAGACAAGTCGGTTATCGACTCGGGTTCGGTCGGTTCGTTTTCGTTTTGCCTTCCGTCCTGGTTGAGATCCAAAAAGTCACGAACGCCATTGACATTGGAGTCGAAGAAAACATGACCATCTTTGATGATTCCTTGTTGATTAAATGAAATCGCCAAAGTTCCAACAGGATAGTTTTTGAGAGCATCGTTTGAAAAAGCGATGTTAGAACCGGTTGATGCTTTCGGATTATTGGCAAGGCACGATTCGAACGTTCGTGAAGTGCTAATGGCTAACGCATAAGGCTGGAAGGCCGCGAGATAGGAAGCGAAGTCGCTACTGCAGTTTGACGATGGCGGACGGCTCGCCTCAGTGATCGTGCGGCTTGTGGTTCTGTCCGCGGCCGGAATCGAGATCGCTAACGTTCCAGCGAGCGTGACATCCAAAATTTTGTCGCCATCAACGATTCCATTGTCGATTGGATAAATCACAAGTTCCGTCGAGGATTGATTTGCGGGGATAGTCAACGTTCCTGAAGCTCCAGCCCCAACAACCGTGTAGTCCACATTTCGTTTTGCAGTACCACCGAATTTCAAGTCTATCTTGGTGTCCGAAGTCGATATCCCAGTCGTGTCCAATGCGATTGTGAATGGAGCATTGCTGTTGCTTGATAACGAAAAACCAGACTTTGTCGACTTGCCAAAACGAACGGTTGGAGGGCTCTCATTGTCAGTGATGGTAACCGACCGCTTGATCTTTCCTTGAGCCGAGTTTTCGTAGGCAGAAAGCGTGATTTTCTCAGGATCTTTTTCGAAGATATTGTCGTCAATCAACTGAATCGCAACGGTTTGAGATTTCGGGTTGGGGTCCGTTGGACTGAACGTAATGCGCTTCGTCCGACCTCTGTCAAAACCTAACGCTTGATACTCGGACTTGGAAAGCGATCCGCTCAACTCCAAGTCGACATAGACGTTATACGTTGTTGGTGCGACATCCAAACTGACTGTGAAATTGAGTGTTCCGCTGTTTTCCGAAACACTCTTGGGCGCATCGAGTGACACGCGATAATCGTCGTTAAGAATGACGAGCTGTTTTGAAAGGCCTTCATCATTGCGAATGCCGTTCTTGCGCAAGGAAAACTGAGTCTCTGTTGGAACGAGCGAAATCTGTAATTTCTCGTCGGATTCCGATAGTGTATCGTTTAGGATCTCTAGAGTGCGAGTGATCTGGGTTACCCCAGGTGCGAACACAAAATTGGCTGTCGAAAACAGGAAGTCACTGCCAGTAGTTGCGTATCCCGGAAGCTTGCCATTGTTCGCCACCACCGGTACAGAAATGGTCTGCGATGAAGGAGCCGACAGCCTTGCAGTTACGTCGATTTTCCAATTGCGATTGTCAGGGACGTTATATGTCGACTCCGTTATCTTACTCGGGTTGGAAATTCCCGGAACGTTGGTCGCTCCAAATTCCAAGCTGATGATAGTCCTATCGTTGTCAAAGATCCCAATATAGCTTTCATTGGTTTCACCCAAGATGTAGGAGCTGTTTGTCGTTAATGCTACAGTCAACGCCTCAAACACTTCAACTAGGCTGTCATCGATCGTCGAAACAAGGATGGTGGCTGTCGAGGAATTAGCAGTAAACTGAAAGCTCAGTGAAGAGAGCGTGTAGTCTGCTGCGATAGCTCCTCCAAAATAGACATTGACTGGCACTGTCAAAGGCAAACTTTGAGTACCACCTATTCGCGTTGCGGTCAAAAGTACCGATTGGCCCTCTTCCAACAACGTTGTGACAGGTGAGAGTGATATCTTCGAAATGTCATCATCTTCGATCCAAGCAAAGGAGCGGAAGCGATTCGGATCTGAAGTGACAGTCGCGTTGGTGACCGCAGCTATTCCTGCCTCAATTACCTCGCGTGGTTCCGGCAGGTTGTCATTGATGAGTTTCACCAATACCCGTTGTCGCACTTGTCCCGGCTGGAAGGTGAGTTGCGTTTGCGGCGCAGCTATATAGTCGTTGACATTCCCAAAAAACGAAACGGAAATCGTTGTTGATACAATTTGGTCCGATGCATTCGACAAGCCTACATCGAAGCCAATCGATCCGTCCACCTCCGAATAGGTTCGCTGTGAATCAACGAAAAAGACAAATGGAATCGGATCGTTATCGGAGATGGCAACGACATGCTGCGAAATGGGTCCCAATGCAACAAATTCGTTGGGGAGCAAGGAAATTTCGAGCAAGGATTGCTGTCCGCTAGCCACTCTCATATTATCGTCGAGGAGCGGGATTAGAATCTGGCTCGTTGTGTCGCCGACTGCAAAAGCAACAATTCCGTCTGTTCGATTTTGACCGAAACCATACGAATAGGGAATCAAGGTTACGGCAGTTGCCGGTTGCGTCAAAGTCACATTGGCAATGTAATTTCCATTTCGCTCAACAATATTCTGAGACGCAACGGCGAATTGAACTGACTGTGTGCTCGTGCCTCGTACGCCGATAGAGACGTTTGACACTTCCGAATAGAGAGAGCCATCCAGGATGCGATAGGAAAAGGCGTCCAAACCCTCGTAACCGTTTGCAGGCGTGTAAGTCGCGCGAAAACCATTCAAGACCACGGTTCCGTGGAGCGGCTGCGATACAATCTCATAGGTCATTGCATCGTCGTCTCGGTCAAGCCCCCGGAGACGGAATTCTTTGGATTGACCCGCGGTGGTAATTCCGTTGACCGGGAACGCATAAGGCGCTTCGTTGAGCCGGAATAATTCGCCCGCAGAAACGGAACTTGCGCTCACTCCATAGTCGTTCGAGTTAGCAGCCAGATAGAGTTGGTTTCCAACGACCGTTAGCCTCATCGGATTGCCGGCGACTGTGCCGGGGACGATGTCGATTGCGAGCCCACTCCCTGCCGTCGTTCCATCGCTAGACCAGAGCTCATTTCCTGCCGAATCGCTCGCGGCCCGTAAAAAAAGCCGATTTCGAAATGCGGTTTGCTCCTTCATGTTGAATAGCGTTGGAGTTGGAGGAATGCTCAATGGATCCGGTGCATTTCCAGGACGCAGATCGGCCACCAATTGCGTCCCCGTGATGGTTCCATTGGTAATCCAGAGCTCTCGCCCGACGTCCTGTCGATATGCTTCAAAATAGACGTTGCCACCGACTTTGGTGAGGCTCACAGGAGTTAGAGACGCGGTCTGACTTTGCGAATTCGTAACGAGCGGTTCATTGGTAAGCGCTATGGTGCCTGCCGTGGTCCCATTGGTCGCGAATAACTGCGACGTTCCGTTGGCGATGTTCGCGCGGAAAACGAGCTTTGCTTCTAAGGCAGCGCCTCCCGGAGCGTTGGGATCGGCATTGGCAACGACGCCACCTCCAGGAAAGGAACTCTCGGCACCAGGCAAGATGTCACTGACCAGATACGTGCCAAGAGTGGTTCCGTCGGTTCGCCATAGCTCGTAGCCTGTATCTGCTGCGAAGCCCGCAAAATAGAGAAGGTTATCCCACGGCATCATGCTGCCGTTGCCGATTGTCGCAAGTTGCGTAAACGTGTTTGCGTTCTGCACGAACAGCTTCCCGTCAGATTGGACGAAAAGTTTCCCACCCACGACCACGATGCGTTCGATTTTTCCATCGGCTGCCCCAGCTCCAAATTGATAGAACAGGGTTGTGTTTAGTGGATCGAGGGGCGCGCCGAAGCTTCGCCATAGTTCTTTTCCATTGACTCCATCGTCGGCTACGAAATACACTCCACCGCCAAAACTGGTCAATTGCGAAGGTGAACTTCCCGCGGCGCCGGGCCGTATGTCAAAAACAAGCTTCGTTCCCGTGCTCGTGCCATCGGTTACCCAAAGCTCTTGATTCGACGAATCGGTAGTGGCGGGTGCAACAAAGTAGACCTTGGAGCCCACCACAGTCAAAGAGGAACCGATCTTGGTCGAAAGCTGTTCGGTGGTGGCAGCCGTTCCGAGCGATTTGTACAAACCATTGCTTGAAGCTAGGAAAAGCATCGAGCCTTGTGCGACGACGTCGGAGATATTTGAACTTGGAGTGCCGAGCGCTACGTCGATAAACATGGTGCCGGTATTCGTTCCGTCCGAGAAACCGAATTCGTTGCCGTGAACACCGTCGTTGGCTTTGAACATCACACCGCTTGGGCCAATCGCAAGGATGCTCACTAGCCCTGAAGGTGCACCTAGGTTAATGTCCTTAACGAGCTTGGTGCCAGCAACGCTTCCATCACTAACCCAAAGCTCATTTCCGGTAGCAGCTTGGTTTCCTTGGAAATACGCTTTGTTCCCCGCGACGAAGAAGCTGGTTGATTGGCTGACGCCTGACGAACTGGATAGCACCGTAGTTCCAGTCGACGTTCCATCGGTGACCCACAGTTGCTGACCTGCTAGACCGAAGGGACTTGTGACGATTAACATCTGAGTCGACATGGGTACCAGCTTGCTGGGCCACAGAGATTGCGATCCAATCCCTGCGTCGAACACCATTTGTGTTCCTGTGGATGTTCCATCGCTGGTCCATAACTCAGTTCCGTTGACACCGTTGTTCGCGACGAAATAGAGCTTGTTGTTCCAAGAAGTAAAATTGGAGGTCGCGGGATCGCCATTGATTCCGCTATCGAAACTCGTACCGGTCAGAATGTCCTTAACGCGAATCGTACCGAGAGTTGTACCATCGCTTTTCCACAATTCGCGGCCAACGGCTCCGTCGTCCGCGGAGAAGTACAACGTTCCGTTAACGTTAGTCATTCCGGTCGGTGCGGCTCCCATTGGTCCGAAATTAATGTCTTTGAATAGTGCAGTCCCCGCAACCGAACCATCCGACTTCCATAGCTCCAGCCCCTCGCTGAAGTTTGCGGAAACAAAATAAACCGTGTTGCCAACGGCCACTAGACTTGGATCGAACGTACTGGAAGGACCAAGGGGAGCTCCAGTGCTCTGGCGCAACAAAAAAGTCCCTGCCGCAGTCCCATCGGTGCGCCATAGTTCATGACTGCCCATCAACGTGTCTACATTGCGGTTAAAGTAGAACAGACTTCCGGTGTTTGCCGTCGGATTACTAGTCGATATCGGTGCAAAGCCTGGGTTGAATGTCTTAATCAACTGGGTGCCTGCAGCGGAACCGTTGGTGGCCCAAAGTTGCTCGCCCGAACTGTTATCGCCGACGAAGAACAAGAGCAAGTTGTTGGTGACAACCATCGGCTTGGCACTTGTGGGTAGAATTGGGAAGAGTCCAAGGTCTTTAACCAATTCCGTTCCCACTTCAGTCCCATCGGTCTTCCATAGTCCGTACTTGGTGATTGCCGGGCCGCCGGGTGGTGCGATTGGATCAATGTAACTGTAATTTGCCACAAAGAAGATCCTATTGCCAAAAACCGTGATTGATTGAGGGCTGGCATCTCCGGTACCAGTCACCAGATCCTTCAGGACCGAAGTGCCTCCAATGGTCAAATCGGTTCGAAACAGTTCCTTGCCAAAGGTAGGCGTCGATGCAACAAAATAGTTTAGCCCGGCTAGTTGAAGAGCTGATTCCGGATTCGAGGATTGAATTGCATTGTCAATATCAGCCACAATCCTTAGGTCATAACGTGGTTGCGCGGTAATCACCGACGTATTGAGATCGTTGATGCTGATATCGAATTGGCGAACGATTGGTAAAAGGCCCGCGTCGCGCGATGTTACTTCAATTCGATAAAGATTGAGGTGGTGCCGTAATTCCGGGCGCGCTCAGAGCTTAGAATGAACGTTCAAGGAGACTTTCAGGATGAGCGCAAAGAGCACGAAGCAGGCATCGATAACACGAAGACAGTTCACGGATGAATTTAAACGGGATGCTGTT
>JANMLD010000148.1:0-12580 GCA_031372345.1 Pirellula sp. | reverse complement strand
GACAGCCATGGGGACGCTACGAATCATGGAGATTCTTCGCGACCAACCGAACAAGCCCAAGTTCCTACACGCAAGCAGCCGAGAAATTTTCGGCACGCCAGCGGTTAGTCCACAAAACGAATCGACCCCGCTAAATCCGAATTCGCCCTACGGTTGTGCCAAGTCGTTTGCGACGCAGATGGTTCGGATCTATCGAGAATCGCATGGTTTGTTTTTTTGCAATGCGATTTTGTACAACCACGAAAGCCCGCGTCGGGCTGAGAATTTTGTGACGCGAAAAATCACCTTGGCTGCCGCCAGAATCAAGCTCGGGTTGCAATCCAAATTGATGCTTGGATCTATCGATTCTGCGCGAGACTGGGGATATGCCAAGGAGTACGCGGAAGCCATGTGGTTAATACTGCAACATGACCGACCTGACGACTACTTGTTAGCGACGGGTACCAGCTATACGGTTCGGGAGTTCACCCAAGCGGCCTTTGAACATGTGGGGCTAGACTGGGAGCATTATGTAGAGCTGGATTCAAGGTTCATTCGGCCAGCTGACCCAGAGTCACTTTTGGGAGATGCGACCAAGGCAAAAAAAATTCTGGGTTGGGCCGCCAAAACGAAAATGCCGGAACTAGTAAAAATGATGGTCGATCACGATCTGAAAGCGTTAGCAGGGAAATAAGAAGTAGAAAGCAATGTTGTATTATTCGCCTTTAGTGCGGTTCGGTGGTGCATTTCTTTTCAAAACATTTTGGTTGCGGGCAATACTGATTTCGTTCGCACTTCTCAAATCAGAATTTACAATTTCTACCAGTCCATACCTAGCCGTCAAAATGGTGCGGTTACGGAACCTTTGCGTGTTGGGAAACTCGAATTCCCTTTGCAATCATTGCTCTCGGATGTATTGTGGTGCAGCGAAGTTGTGACCCACCCCCCCAACAGACTATTCTCCGTGCGACGTTGTTCGCAAAGTGCCATCCGATTTTCGGGTGTCACCCAGAGGAACGAAGTCCATTCATATTATTTCTTAAGCCTTTGTTCGTTTAATTTAAAATGATTGATCTTGCGGTAATAGGTCTTGGTTACGTTGGACTTCCACTTTCGCTGCAATTTGCGAGGAATGGATGCACTGTGCTGGGTCTTGATATAGACCAAGCGAAAGTGGATGCCATTAACGGTTCCAAGTCTTACATACACCACATCAGCGACCAATCGATTCATGAGCAAGTCGAAAAAAAGAGGTTCACGGCTGATGTCGATTTTTCAAGAGTAAGTGAGTGCGGTGCGGTCGTCATCTGCGTTCCGACCCCACTGAACAAAAATCGCGAACCAGACATTTCCTATATCATCCAGACGGGCGAAGCGATTGCTCCGTTTCTGCGGGTCGGCATGCTGGTTATCTTGGAGTCGACAACCTATCCGGGAACAACAGATGAGGACTTGAGGCAAGTTCTTGAAAAAGGATCAGGACTGACTGCTGGTACGGACTTCCATCTTGCGTTTTCGCCAGAACGAGAGGATCCAGGCAATCCGGACAGCAAAGTCGCCAAGATACCGAAGGTCGTTGGTGGTCTGACCGCCAAATGCCTGGAGAAAGCCACAACGCTCTATTTAAAGGCAGTAGAACGCGTGGTTCCCGTATCGAGTTGCCGAGCCGCCGAAGCCACAAAACTCCTCGAGAACATTTTCCGTAGCGTCAACATCGCGTTGGTGAACGAACTCAAAGTAGTTTACGGCGCCATGGGAATCGACGTATGGGAAGTCATCGAAGCGGCCAAGACGAAACCGTTTGGTTACATGCCCTTCTACCCTGGTCCAGGACTAGGTGGCCACTGTATCCCTATCGATCCGTTTTATTTAACTTGGAAGGCTCGCGAGTATGGACAAGCAACTCGGTTCATTGAACTGGCTGGCGAGATCAATACATCGATGCCGCAGTTCGTCATCGGCAAGCTATCAGAAGCCCTGAACTCGGTTCGTAAACCGTTAAATGGTAGTAAGATTCTGCTCGTTGGGTTGGCTTACAAAGCCAATGTGGACGATGACCGAGAGTCTCCTGGGTATATTCTGATGGACTTGATGAAACAGGCTGGTGCCGTTGTCAGCTATTACGATCCTTACGTTCCGGTCATCAAACTGACTCGCGAACATCCCCATTGGGCTGGGACGAAACCTGTTTTGTGGAATAGTTCCACGATTTCTGAATTTGATGCTGCGATCATCGCAACAGCGCATCAAAACGTCAACTATCAGGAACTTCTGAACTGGTCAAAACTGGTTATCGATACACGCAACGCTACCAAAGGAATATCGGGTGTGGCGACGGTTATTCGAGCCTAGTTGCCATTCTGAGTTTTGCGCGGCGTTGAGTCGCGACGTTTCGGTCACCTCTAGAAATCAATACAGTTTTGGAATTTAAGACAGTTACGGAATTGAACTATGTTTGATAACAAATGCCTTCTAATTACCGGCGGTACCGGTTCCTTTGGGAATGCGGTTCTAAATCGTTTTCTCCACACGGATATTCGAGAGATCCGGGTTTTTAGCCGCGACGAAAAGAAGCAAGAGGACATGCGCATTCGCTTGGCAAATCCCAAGGTTAAGTTCTTTATCGGCGACGTTCGAGAGTACCGAAGCGTTCTCGATGCGATGCGTGATGTTGACTACGTCTTTCAAGCGGCCGCGCTAAAGCAAGTTCCTTCTTGCGAATTCTATCCATTGGAGGCAGTACGCACGAACGTTTTGGGCACGGAAAACGTCCTCAATGCCGCCATAGAAGCCAAGGTAGAGTGCCTCATTGCTTTAAGCACAGACAAAGCAGTTTACCCCATCAATGCGATGGGTATAAGCAAGGCCATGATGGAGAAAATCGTGGTGGCGAAATCGAGGATCATCGATGCCAACAAGACCCGGTTTTGCTGCACTCGGTATGGAAATGTCATGGCTTCCCGCGGGTCGGTTATCCCGTTGTTTGTCGATCAGATCGCTCAGGGAACAGCTCTAACGGTTACCGATCCCAGCATGACCCGGTTCCTGATGTCGTTGGATGATGCAGTCGACTTGGTGCTTTACGCCTTTGAGAACGGAGAACAAGGGGACACCTTCGTACAAAAAGCCCCGGCCTCGACAATCGGTGATCTTGCAGAAACACTCATTCGCCTCTTCGAAGTCAACTCACAAATTAGGACCATTGGGACACGTCACGGTGAGAAGTTATATGAAACTCTATTGACGCGTGAGGAAATGGCCAAAGCTATCGATTTGCCTGGATACTACCGTATTCCAGCCGACAATCGGGACCTCAACTACAACAAGTACTTTGTGGAAGGGGAAGTGAGCGTCTCGGTTGCAGAAGATTACAATTCTCACAACACGCAACGGCTGAACATCCCACAGATCAGAGAGAAACTTCTGGGTTTGGAATACATTCGACAATCTCTGGAAGCATGGAACGCGAAACGAAGTCCGCTGCATTCCAGCCTGGTCTAACCGCGTTGAACGTCGTTTAACCGCGTGCCCAACGGGCCGCGAGCACTTGAAAACACGGGGCAATGCCCCCTCGGCCAAACGAAGTAACGTCGGTTGGCTAAGGCGAGCGGCAGCATTGATTATAACGGGAGGGAGAGGCTCCTGCCGAACCAACGCCAAGCTCGACAGGAGCCTCGCTCTCCCATTGAAACCCTTGGCAGGTAGTTTTTACTCTGCCGCTCGCCAAAAAAGAGTATCGAGAGTTACGGAATAGATTCAATGCGAGTACTTGTCACTGGAGCATATGGTTTTATCGGGCAGAATCTTGTCCAGGCCCTTCGGCGAGAGAAAGGAGTGGAAATCGTCCGTTTCGGCGCGAAGGATTCGATGGATGGTCTCCGCGTCGAAGTGGAACGAGCAGATGTCATTTACCACCTGGCTGGTGCGAATCGACCGTCGGACATCAACGACTTCGCAAGGATCAACCGCGACCTGACATCCACGATTTGCGACTGGCTGGGTAACAGCGATTCGAAGAAGCAAATCGTCCTTTCGTCCACAATTCAAGCGACGCTTGACAATCCTTATGGTAAGAGCAAACTTGCTGCCGAGGAGTGTGTTCGAAACTTGGTCAGTACCAACAACATCATTCCGAGGATCTATCGACTTCCGAATGTTTTTGGGAAGTTATCGCGGCCACATTACAATTCGGTCGTTGCAACCTTCTGCAGCCAAATTGCTAACAAGCAACCGATTCACATTTCGAATCCTGAGCATGAATTGCGGCTCGTCTACATTGACGATGTGGTACAGAGTTTCCTGCGTCATTTAAGTCCCACCGACGATAAACGGCTGGATTGGCAGGTTGAGACGGAGCATCGATGCACGCTTCAGGGACTCGCAGACCGGATCCGTCAAGTGGATGCGATTCGAGACACGTTGCTCATCCCTGACTTCTCGGACCCGCTGACCAAGGCACTTCATACGACCTACCTGTCGTTCGTCGACCCACGCGGAATGTCGAGCATGGCGACGGTGAAAACCGATCCTCGCGGCTGGCTGTTTGAATTGACGAAATCGAAGACCTTCGGCCAAGTGTTTGTCTCCAGTACGCTACCAGGCGTCACCCGAGGGAATCACTACCATGACTCAAAAATTGAAAAGTTCTGCCTTGTTCAAGGTGATGCAATCATTCGACTCCGAAAGTTGGATTCGAGTGAAGTTATCGAGTATCCGGTCAACGACCGTGAAATCCGCATTACGGATATCCCACCTGGCTACACGCACTCGATTGAGAACGTGGGTGCCGTACCGATGATCGTCTTGTTCTGGGCGAACGAGATCTTTGATCCCAACCGTCCTGACACGCATATGGAATTCGTCCTGAAATGAAAAAACTCACCTTAGTCGCGGTTGTTGGAACAAGGCCGGAGATCATTCGGTTATCGCGAGTCCTGGCGGTGGCCGACGAAGTCTTTGAGTTGATTTTGGTGCATACAGGTCAAAACTACGACTACGAATTGAACGAAATTTTCTTTCAAGATCTGGGCGTGAAACGCCCTGACCATTTTCTGGAAGCGGCGGGCAAGAACGCAGCCGAAACGATCGGCAACACGATTACAAAATTCGACCATGTGCTGGAAAAGATCGACGCCGACGCCATGTTGGTCTTAGGTGACACCAATAGCTGTTTGGCCGCGATCACCGCGAAGCGAAGAAAAATTCCTGTGTTTCATATGGAAGCAGGCAACCGATGTTTCGATCAGCGTGTGCCAGAGGAAATCAATCGTCGCATCGTTGACCACATTAGCGACATCAACATGACCTACAGTGACATCGCCAGAGAATACTTGCTTCGCGAGGGCATTCCGCCGGATCGGGTCATCAAGACCGGGAGTCCGATGTTCGAAGTATTGCATCACTACAAGGCGTTGATCGAGAAGAGCGACATCTGCGAGCGACTCACATTGCAGCCAGGTGAGTATTTTGTGGTGAGCGCGCATCGCGAAGAGAACATCGACTCGGACGAGAATTTTACGAATCTGGTTGCGACGTTAAACCAACTTGCCGAAGACTATGGCAAGCGAATCATTTTTTCGACACATCCTCGAACCCGCAAGCGGATTGAAGCGACTGGCGTCCAGTTCCATTCCTTGGTGGAAATCATTAAGCCACTAGGCTTCTTTGACTTCATTCGACTGCAAATGCAATCCTTTGCGGTCTTGTCGGACAGCGGAACGATATCCGAAGAATCGTCGATTTTGAACTTCCGTGCGTTGAATATTCGACAAGCTCACGAAAGACCAGAAGCCATGGAGGAAGCGTCGGTCATGATGACGGGTCCGGATCCCATTCGAGTGCGACAAGGCATGGCCATCTTGCTTCGACAACCCGTTGGAAGTGAACGAAGCTTTCGAGCGGTGGGCGACTATTCGATGCCCAACGTGTCTGAGAAAGTCGTTCGCATAATCCTCAGCTACACCGACTATGTGAATCGGGTCGTATGGAGCAAGTAGTCAAGCAGTCTCCTTGCGCGCGTCATGGTTTTCAATCGCTGACAACAAAATCGAGATCCGAATTCCGGTCCAACTTGTTTCCTATTGCAAGCGAATGAGATAACCCAAAGGTTCGTTAGAAACGAAGTCGTTTTCTAACGGATCAACAACTAAATTTCGATTTTCGCCAAATGCTTTTCCATTCCGTCGATTTTGCGATTTTCTTACCAATTGTCTTCATCGTATATTGGTATGTCATTGGCAATAGCCTTAAGGCTCAAAACCTTTTTCTTGTTCTGGCAAGCCTTTTGTTCTATGGTTGGTGGGACTCACGGTTTTTGTCCCTGCTGCTGTTTAGCACTGTTATCGACTACGGCATCGGCTTGCTTATGGGTCGATGTACCACTCAAAGGATGCGACAATTCCTTTTGTGTGTCAGCCTCACGGTTAACCTGGGCGTCCTGGCATTCTTCAAGTACTGTAATTTCTTCATAAGCAGTTTCAACGACGCATTCTCGCTGTTTGGACAGGAGTTGCGGATCGATTCGCTGAACATCATCCTTCCCGTAGGAATTAGTTTCTATACATTTCAGACCCTTAGTTACACCATTGACGTCTATCGACGAAAGCTTGAACCTACGCGTGACTTGATAGCCTTCGCGGCATTTGTCTCCTTTTTTCCGCAACTCGTTGCTGGCCCGATAGAGCGCGCGACACATTTACTCCCTCAGTTTTATTCAAAACGCACTTTTGATTACCATTTGGCAGCCGATGGGATGCGACAAATCCTTTGGGGGTTATTTAAAAAAATGGTAATCGCTGACAATTGTGCAGCGCATGCAAACACAATATTTGACGGTTACACTGAATTCTCGGGGAGTACTCTGCTGTTGGGGGCATTCTTTTTTTCAGTACAGATCTATTGTGATTTTTCTGGATACTCAGATATCGCCGTCGGGACCTCGCGCCTTTTTGGATTTGATTTAATGCAAAATTTCGCCTTCCCGTATTTTTCGCGTGATGTCGCAGAATTCTGGCGTCGATGGCACATATCCCTTTCGACTTGGTTTCGTGATTATATTTACATTCCAATGGGAGGAAACCGAGGGAAGCTCTACTATAGAATTCGAAACACATTGGTTGTGTTCCTTTTGAGCGGACTTTGGCATGGTGCCAACTGGACCTTTATTGCATGGGGGGCTTTGAACGCACTTTACTTCCTGCCATTGCTTCTAAGGAACAAAAACCGATTGCATTTGGATACCGTCGCTCACGGACGTTTACTCCCTTCGCTCCAGGAATTATTGTCCATTGCTTCCACGTTCAGCATGGTACTTTTAGCATGGATATTTTTCCGAGCAACCAGTCTGCAGCAAGCGATTAGTATGCTTGGAAGTATTTTTTCAAGTAGCCTGTTTACAGTACCAAGGTTTCCAGGTGAGCGTAAGGAAATCACACTCGTCATGATCGGCGTACTGTTCTTAGTCGAATGGATTGGACGTGAAGAAAAATATGCAATCGAAAAAATCGGCTTGGCATGGCCACGACCTGCTCGATGGTGCGCGTACTACGCTCTGATGTTCACGATTGTTTTATTGGCCGGACAAGATCAGCAGTTCATTTATTTTCAGTTTTAGCATGATAGAACATCGTCGATTTCTATTCAATCTCGCGGTATTTTTGATTCTGCCGTTTTCGTTTCTTGGCGTCACTGCTTTTCTTCTTCCTGCTACGCCAAGAGCTTCGACGTCCTTGTTGTTTTCTCAAATCGAAAAAGATCTTCTACTAAAACAAACGCCAAGTCCTCGATTGATTCTCGTTGGCGGGTCGAATCTGAGTCTTGGAATTGACAGCATGATGCTTAAAGAAGAGCTCAAATTGAATCCCATCAACACTGGTATCCATGCAAAACTTGGTTTGCCATTTATGTTAAACTGGGTTCGCGAAAATGTAAAACGCGGTGATGTGGTAGTGGTTGCTTCGGAATACGAACAGTTTTTTGGAGAATTTGCCTTCGGAAGCGAAGAGCTCCTCCGGACGATTGTTGACGTTGACAGGAAGAACTTCGCTTACCTGTCAACAAGGCAACTGAAAAATGCTTTCGGGTTCATCCCCAAACTTGCCGTGTCGAAAATCAAGCCAACTGAATATATGTTTACACCTCCCAAGGTTCCAGGGCCATATGAACGTCGTTCTTTTAATGAGTTCGGTGACCTCACCGGGCACAGATCGGAAAAGAAGGGTTCCTTTAGTCATACAGGATCGTTTGCAGGAGCCTTTAACAGTAGAGTTATTGCTGAACTAATCCGATTTGAGCGAGATATAAATCGAGCGGGGGCTCGACTATTCCTGTCGTTTCCATGCTTCGAACGAACGTCTTTTATTCAGTGTCGAGCACAAATAAAGGAGGTCGAGTTACAACTCCAGTTGAGTGGATTGACTATTCTTGGAAATGCGGAGCGTTTTAGTATGCAGGATACCTTTATGTATGATTCCCCTTATCATTTACGTGGCGAAGGCACGCAAATACGAACAACAAAACTGATTGAAGACATTGAAAATGCGTTAGCCAACATACCAAGTTCGACGCCTTGACTATGATTGTCCGACTTCTCGACGACGTCGTTTGCATGGGAACTACCATCGCGTCCAAAATGACGCAGCTTAGAATTGGAGGAAGCAACGTCCGCGAAAGAAGAATCCTCTTGGCAGGAGTCTTCACTTTGGGATCCCGCATTGCAAACCTACTGGTGACTATGGTAACGGTTCCGCTTACATACAACTATTTGAGCGAGGAGCGGTTCGGAATGCTGATGACGATCATGTCATTCATCAGCGTAATGAGTTTTTCTGATTTTGGATTGGGATTAGGCTTACTAAATAAGATTGCGGAGTACTCCTTAGATCCAAGTGGCATTAAACTCCGAAAAGCGGTTTCCAGTACGTTTTATTTTCTATTGTCTC
Source organism: Pirellula sp. (assembly GCA_031372345.1). GTDB lineage: Bacteria > Planctomycetota > Planctomycetia > Pirellulales > Pirellulaceae > JBKCUI01. The sequence continues at coordinate 3,662 of JANMLD010000148.1, read as the reverse complement.
TATCGCTTTTCGCCATGATATGCATCGCGAGCCTTTCCTCCAATTTCGAATTCAGGTATTTGTTTAACGTCGCCACACCCGTTGCGATTGTTGAAGCGAACACAACCGTAATCGCATTTTTCATTATTTTCTTTTCTACTCTTCCATTCACTCTCGTAAGTAAATTCCAGCTTGGGAAACAGGAAGCACATATTAATGAAGTCTGGAACATCTTGGCAAGCGTTAGCAGTCTCCCGGTACTTTACTACTGCGTACGGGCCAATTGTGGCGTTTTGGGAATGTTGCTCGCGACGTACGGCGTAAAATCACTTTTCACGATATTTCAATTCGTCTATGTTTTTTGCGTCCGAGAAACAAAATACTTTCCTGATCCTCGATTGATTAATTGGAGCATATTTTCTTCGATTGCAAGAGACGGATTCGTCTTTTTGATTTTGCAGTTCATGGCCATGTTGGTGGTCTCGGCGGATAGCGTGATTATCTCCTTGCAACTTTCCGCCTCGCACGTGGCAGTTTATTCCATTGCCTATCGACTCTACTCCATTTTCATGACGCCCGTGCAGGCATTTTCGACTGCTATTCTGCCCGCGATGAATGACGCAGTGAGTAAGCAAGATGTCCATTGGATACGAAAGTCCATTCGGCGCGCTTTCAGTCTCATTCTAGGCATTTCGGTCCTGCTCGCGACAATGTATGTTTGCTTTGGAAACCTGGTTGTCCACCTATGGATCTCTCCAGAAGTGGATATTCCGTTAAGCATGTTGATTGCTTTCGCAGTCTATATTGTAATTAGCAACGTGCAGGATTTCCTAAGTCCGGTGATGATGTCGCCAAAGAACCTTCGGGTCTTGTTAATGATCTATGTCCCATCCGCTTGCGTAATTGTGGCCTGCAAGTGTGTTGTCCTTCATTTCTTCGAGACCTCTAGCCTGATCTACGTTGGTATCTTCGGTTTGGTAGGACTGTATTTTGTTCCCTCCTACATGTATCTAAAGAGAATCGGTTTTTTATAGTGACGATTGAGTCGCAAATTGACACATTCGAGCAGGTTTCAAATTGCCCGATTTGCCAGTCTGTCTCTAGACAAAAGGTCTTTTCCTTTGAATACGAGGACAACTTAGTTGTCAAGAAGTTGGAGATTTCTGGCGATGTACCAAGCGTTTCTTTGCTGAAATGTACCCACTGCGGGCATTGTTACACAAGCCCGCAAATCACGGAAAGCGTCTTTGACGTATACTACTCAAAAATGAATTCCGTTTTCTACTCCGATGCCAGACTTGAAGGAGTTGATTATTACAAATTAAAACACCTGAGTATTTTACGAAAAATTGAGAGATTGAAGCGATCAGGTAAAGTGTTAGACATTGGATGTGGTCCAGGTCATTTTCTTGCCTATTTTAATGAGAAAAGATGGGAGCGATATGGAGTTGAGCCATCGCCGCTTGCTGCCGTAAAAGCAAAGGACATTCCAAATGTTACGATCGCGAACGGTTTCCTTGACAAGACGACCTTCCAATGTAAGTTTGATGTCATAGTTATGCTGGACGTTTTGGAGCACTTAAAGAAGCCCGCCGCCCTCTTGGAGCTGATTCATTTCTACCTCAAGGACGGTGGGATAGTTCTGTTGGGAACCGGCAACATAGAGAGTTGGTCTGCTAAATTGGCTCGAGAAAAATGGTCCTATTTCTGCAGTTGGGAACATATTTCTTTTATTACTAAGCAAAGTGCTCATGTTCTTCTCCGAAAAACTGGCTTCGATGTTTTACGAATCGATCGAATGAACAATATCGACATTCGACAAGTGCTCTTTTGGCGATCCTACCTACAAAGCCTGATCGGCTTCTCCATTCAGCGATTTCCCTATTTGGGGCAATTCTGGAAGAAGGGTCGAAAGGTCTACTATAGTTTTGGAAAGGATCATTACCTAATTGTAGGAGTCAAGGATCCAAGGAGTTCGGAGTTGGCGTCGCAAGAAATCCTCCAAAACTAGTTTTTCTGTTTTCAAGTACTTTTTCGTTCAACGCGATCTAATTGCTATGTCAGTTGGCATTGTATACACATCAGTTTTCCCTCCTAAGTCTAAGCTTTGCGCGTCGGACAGAAGGGTCAGGGACATGGCAAGAGGACTGCAATTCGCGGGCAGGAAGGTCTATGTATTTGTTCCACGATGGCATAATAGCGGTGAACGAAACCTCGACGAGTTGGAATACGAGGTTTGCTTTATTGGTAGCTTTTTCGACAAGATTCCATTGTTGAATCGAATTGCATTTTGGTGCATGTTGCCATTTGCAGCTCGGAAACTGAAGTGCAAAGCGGTCATATACTACTCTCCTACGATAGATTGCTTTCTATCTATGATCGCGTTTAAGTTTACACGGATTGTCACGTTACTTGAAGTTTGCGACTTGGTTAGTTTCAATTTCCCCAAGACGGCTAAGGGATTCTTGTTTTATTGGGGGGAGAGACTGCTGCCAAGGTTTGCGGATGCTACTTTGCCAATCAGTGCAAACATCCGGGAATTCGTATTGAAATTCGCTCCGAAAACGACGACGTATTTGGTTCCAATCTTGGTCGACAACGATATCTTCAAGCCGGATTCAGCCAAAGGGTTAGCCTTTCGTAAAAAACATGATATTGACAACGAAACCGTTGTGATCGGATATGTTGGCGGGATGTACAAGACGTACGGTGCCGATATGCTGATGGAGGCATTCAGCAGGATAAAGGGGCACGTACCCTGCAAAACGAAGCTTGTTATCGCCGGAAGACTTGAGTTCGACTCGCACGGTTTCGACGCGAGAGAATTAGCAAAGGCATTGAACGCCGAACAAGATATCATCTTGACGGGTTGGGCGGATACCGAACTCGTAAACGGCATTTTGAACGCTTCCGACATATTGACCATTCCACACCTAAATACGGAAGCGAATAATGCTGGACTGCCTACCAAGTTGGCTGAATACGCTGCTATAGGGAAAGCAGTTCTGGCTACAGATGTCGGTGACATACGACACTATTTCAAACATCTAGACGATATTTACATTGTAGAAGGATCAAACCTCGAGGCTTTGCAAGCGGGACTTGAACGCCTGATCTTGGATCAGGAGCTCCGGAGTCGCATTGCCAAGGGGATCAAATCAGTTGGTGACGTTAGCTTCAGTTATCAAGCAAATGGAAAGTTATTATCTGACATCATCGAATCGGAATTGGAAAAGAAAGGTAGTCGCGCGATTCTTTGGCCGTCGATTTGATTGCCGTTCAAGAAGTCCTTGATTCGCGTAGGAAGCCGCAAAAGTCATATTGCCGTCTAATACAATGCTGTCAAAACCGATCTATTTAAAAGTTTTCCTTGTTCTGTTGGGCTTGACATCTAACATCCCAGTTAGTTTTGTTGGAGTACTCAAGCTGGCAGAATTGATGGCGATGGTATATGTCTTGATAAATCGGAATAGACTATTTGCCATTTACGCAGAACTGGTGGATTTTCGTAAGTATTCATTTTTGCTTACAATATGGTTGGGTTTAGGAAGCATTGCGTCACTCATCAACATGGCAGACTTTCCGGATCTGTATTCCTATACCCCTCCTTCCACCGCATTCGCTAAGGGAGCCGCAAACATATTCTTTGTTTGGATTAGCACATCCGTATTCATGATCGCGTT
>JANMLD010000099.1:0-3044 GCA_031372345.1 Pirellula sp. | reverse complement strand
TGGAAGACATCCGGCCGGATGAGGACGCTGTCTTGAAAACAGCTGGCGCTAATCACGCTTCGGGGTTCGAGTCCCTGGTCTTCCGCTTTGATTGAAACAAATAGTCCTGTGGCCCAGCGGCGAAGGCACCTGCCCTGTCTCCAATAAACACTGGCACCCAGTCGATCGACGGTTCGAGTCCGTCCAGGACTACTGAAATAGGCTTTAGGCTGTAGCAATTTAGGCTGTAGGTCAATACATGATGCCAGTCAGTCCGCGTGGTGCGGGATGTGCCTGCAAAGCACGTTTGCTTGAGTTCGATTCTCAATGGCATCTCTTCCTACAGCCTACAGTCTAAAAGGCTACAGCCTAACTTTGGCCCATCGGTCCAGCCAGGAGTGGACGCTGCCCTGTCACGGCGGAGATCACCGGTTCAAATCCGGTATGGGTCGCTAAGAAGTTTGAATTGGGAAGTCAGAAGTTTGAGATTTCACACTTCGAACTTCCGACTTCAAACTTCATCTGGTGTGGTACGCCAACGGCTGAGCGGCTTGTTTTAGAAGCAAGTGATTGTGGGTTCGAATCCCACCTGCACCACTGTCAACAGACTTGAGTGATGAGGCTTGAGACTTGAGGCTTTGCGTGTCGCTTCGCAAACTGTTTTTCCTCACGCCTCTAGCCTCACACCTCCGGCCTGCTCATGGCTTGCGAGTGTGATGGATTCGCACGACAGTCTTCGAAACTGTTACAGCGGCGAAGCTTAAACCTTCGCGATTGCGGGTTCGAATCCCGCCTGCGTCACTTAGCAGACTTGAGGGATGAGGCTTGAGACATGAGGATTCTCGTGCCTTGGGTTTCCTCAAGCCTCCAGCCTCATACCTCACTCCTGTTTCCGGCTCGGTGCGATGTTGGTATTTGCGGTCAGCCCCTCAAGCTGGCGTTCACCGGTTCGATTCCGGTCCGAGTCACTGGTTAGGTGTTTAGGTTGTAGGTATTTAGACTGTAGGTTTGCGCAGCGAACGGATCAAGGCACCAAGGACCTTCGAGCATTCGATGACTTTGGGATGTAGATCGTTTGTTTTAGGCATGTAGCCAAGGCGTTGCGCAAGTGTGATTTGATACTCGAGTTCCCGGACTGAGCCGAAGGCAATCTCGAGGAATCGCGTGTAATCAGCTGACGATTCTCGCGAGCAACCCTCGACGATGTTTGATGGAACCGAGACCGCAGCACGACGCATTTGAGAAGTAAGGCCAAACTGCTCGTTCTTTGGGAACTCAGCGGTGGATTTGTAAGTAAGCAACGCAACTTCATCGGCAAGCTCGAAAGCACGCAACTTCGTGTGATCTCTCATGATTCCCTCTTAAACCTACAGTCTAAATCGCTAAAGCCTACAGCCTAATATATTGCAGGCTAGTTGGGACTGAGCTGACTTTCATAAGGTCGGTAACCCGGTTCGATTCCGGGGCTTGCAACTTGCGGGTGAGCTAGTGCTCATCTGAGCCTCATAAGCTCGGACTGCCAGGTGCGACTCCTGGACCCGCCATTGAACAGGCTGTAGGCGGTAGGAATTTAGGCTGTAGGAAAAAACCAAGACCTACAGCCTACAGTCTAAAAAGCTACAGCCTAAACACCTAGCACGATCGCGTGGTCCAGCGGCTAAGACACCTGCATGACACGCAGGAAATCGAAGGTTCGATTCCTTCCGCGATCACTGATGGTAATGGTTTGTAAGTGTTCCGGGAGCACGCGTTCTTGGTAAGAACGAAGATCGAGTTCGATTCTCGAACGAACCTCTTTATGAAATGGGGTCATGGTCCAGCGGGAAGACATCGCCATGGCATGGGGAACAGTGTTTTCCCTGCGGGAGCGGCTCGTTCGAATCTCGGTGACTCCACTCAATAACCTGGAAGGTAGCCAGATACGGTTTGCTGGGCTGCACTGCTAACGCAGTTCTCGTCAAGAGATGAGGGTTCGACTCCCTTGCCTTCCGCTCTTGAACAGGCTGGAGGGATGAGGCTTGAGACTTGAGACTTGAGGAAAAACCTACAGGCTCAAGCCTCACACCTCAAGCCTGCTCCCGGCTCGATGGTGAAGCGGATATCACCTCTCGCTTCTAACGAGAAGTTCCAGGTTCGATTCCTGGTCGAGCTACTTGAACAGGCTGGAGGGGTGAGGCTTGAGGCTGTAGGACGACAGCTTCAGGCGTCACGTTCACGCAATGATCGCATTAAGCCATTGAGAACTTTGCAGGTTTCGGTTGCGCGCGATGACCATTCATTTAGGGCACAGTCAGGGTAGAGACGCTCGGCGACAGAAATTTGATATTCGAGCTCGCGAGCCGAACCATAAGCGACCTCGAGGAATCTTACATACTCAACAGTCGAACTACGTGAGCAGCCTTCGACGATGTTGGAGGCGACGGAAACGGCAGCCCGTCGCATTTGGGAAACCAATCCGAACAATTCGTCTTTTGGCAGCTTTGCAGTTTGCTTGTAAGTCAACATTGCAAGCTGATCGGCCAACTCGAATGCTCGTAACTTCTTGTGATCCCGCATTCTTCAACTCCTCAAAAACCAAAATGACAGCCGTATTACTCAAGCCTTCATTCTACCGTCTCCAGCCTGACCTCAAGTCTCCAGCCTCACTCCTCAAGCCTGTTCTGGTGCTGAACCGTAACTGGCAGCCGATCAACGTGGCGACGGTTGCGCGTGCCTTGATCATGCTGTGGAACGATTCGGCCAAGATCGTTGACCCGATCGATTACCAGTTGTACGACTGGAGCGATTGGAGCCGAATGGTACCGGCTCGCGACGAGCCGTTCATCCAGTCAGTACGCCAGCGCATTCGTATCCCGGAGGTCATTGCATTGACCAAGTTCGATGCGATGCCGACGCAGAAGGTTACGTTCAGCCGCAGAAACGTATTCAAGCGTGACAAGATGTGTTGCCAATACTGTGGAAAGCAGCCTGGCAGCGAAGAACTCACGATTGACCACGTTGTTCCGCGTGCCCAAGGTGGTCTGTCGAGTTGGACGAACTGCGTATTGGCTTGTATCGATTGCAAT
>JANMLD010000041.1:0-2853 GCA_031372345.1 Pirellula sp. | reverse complement strand
GGCTCACGAAGTGCAACCACTTTCCAGCCAGCGAAATCCGAGCCATTGAACAGCGACTGCCACGGCTTATCGTCCGCAGCGCGGACCGCGCAAGTCGATGGCTCGAGCAATAATCCATGTGTCGAACCGAGGAGGAAAAAGGCAATTGCGACAAATGAAGTTTGTCTCATAGATATATATGTCATGGGAAGTGCGCGGTGAAGGGCAGGAAAATGGAGGCAGGAAAATGGGGGCAGGAAAATGGGGGCAGGAAAATGGAGTGCTTGAGATCTTTCCGCCCGTATTTTTCTGCCTACTCCTAAATTGTAACGGTTTTAAAGCTAAATTTGTCTGCGGCGATATTGACTCGATGGATTGCTCGCAAAGGACTAAGCGGATCGCGGTGACGCCTGATCGAAGGGCCGGCGAATTGAATAGGTTGCCAAGACTTCACGCGGCAGATTGAAGTTAGCAGCGATTTATTTCGATTGAATAGCGTGGATTCGACGCTGCGCTAAAGTGTTGGGACTGCTCATTGTGGAATGCCTTCTTTCTTTCTCGACTTTTCCGTACGCTCGAATCGCAACGTCCGGTAGGTTACAGTGTTCACTCTTAGTATCCGAAGAGTTCCGATATTTTGCATCTGCACACTTTGATCGTTCTGATGCGAAAGCTTGTCTGGTTACATCGCGTGCCATCGCAGCAGGTGCTGGGTTACAGATTCCAAATGCACAGCGGCTCGATCTCGAAACTCCTTCACGGTATTCAGCTTTTTCTCAACGAAAGTGGAGCTTGCGTCCAAAAACGTCGACGAGCTCAAAGTCCACAATAGGAATCCAATCGCGGCGACGGATGTAACACCGCGAAAGATCGTACTGCATTCGTTAAAGTGCATTTTTGAGTTCCTGTAGGAAGTAGAAGGATGGGATTTGAACGATAGGGTTTCCATAACCGCATGCACCCAACAGTACAACCGAAATCCATTCCGCCCGTCCCTCAAGAATTGGTCGTAGCAACGGGTCGCGAAACAGCAAAACATGCTTGGGTTAGTAGAGCGAATAGTCCGGTTGAGACTGGATGAAGTTGCCTAGGCTTCGAGGTGAACGAAACTAGCCGCTCGGACCTTCTACGATATCAAGCGAGAACGCTCCGTCGATTGTGCGCTGAATTTTTTGGATAGGGTTTTCATACGGGGCTCCATTTTCAAAAATTAACATGCGATGATTGTGATGCAAACGCAGTTTGAGAGGAATATCCAACGTTTTCGACCGATCTTGATGTCGATTGCAAAAGCGATTGTCAGTTGTCGTCGCTTCACTGGCTGAAGCTAGCGCTAGTTTTTGCTTTGACTCTGCCAGTGCCTGTAACCAAATTTGCTTATCAGATCTTCTTTCACTTTATGCTTGAGGGTTCGCCAGTCGACGCCTAGCTTTTGCGAGGCCAAGTCGTACCGTCCTACTTGTGCGTAGACCAGGGAAGCATAATGTTCCGAAACCTCATCCAACGTCAATTCACCAGCCAACATGGATCGCACGAACTCGTCGGTACCTCGCATGGAATGAAAGGGGATTGCATCCGTTCTCTGAAATGAGACGCGACTCGACGGTGTGTAGGATTTGCGAATCATTACATTGCGAACGCATTGCTCCAGTTCGCGAATGTTGCCGGGCCAATCATAACTGCTCCCGAAATGTTGCTCAACCCACTGCGCGGCCTCCGAGGCAAGGGAATCCGCTTCATCGGGCAACTCGACCAAAAGCCGTCTCGCGATGAACCGCGTTAGCTCGTGAAGGTCCTCAGGGCGATCCATGAGTTGCTCTTGCAAAGTCGGAGTTCGAACCATGTCGGCACAAAGGCGATAGTACAGGTCTTCTCGAAAGTGTCCCCGGCTGATCTCAGCAGCGAGGTCGCGATTGGTAGCGGTAACGAATTTACCTAAAAAACGATGGGGCTTTGTTTCGCCCACGGGGGAGAAAGTCCGGGACTGTAAAACCCGCAACAACTTAACTTGGATCGATAGTTCCAACTCCCCGATCTCATCTAAGAAGACAGTCCCGTTTTGACCGCAACCTTCCAACCATCCTTTTCGATTCGACACCGCGCCTGTAAACGAACCTTTGCAATGCCCAAACAGTTCTGATTCAATCAAAGTTGAGGAAAGTGCAGAGAGATTCACGGCAAAGAATGGGTCTTTTTCGGCACCGTCGAACTTCTTTGTTCTTGGATTAAATGCTTGATAACGAGACAGACCGATAGCCCGCGCGACGAGTTCCTTGCCCGTCCCTGACTTGCCGGTAATCAGAGTCGTGATATCTCCCATCGAATTATGGATCCCTCGAATGTACCTACCCATGTCGTGTGTGAATATCGACTCCCAGATCGACGCCCGCAATTTTGCAATCGGCATCGAGCTGCCGATGATGAACTCGAAAATATGGCTGAATGCCCGATCGATCTGAAAGAAAATGGAAAAGCAATGTGCCGCTTCGAAGTGTGGCGGCAAGACCAAATCCGGCAGACTCAAATACCAGTCGTAGTCTTTTTGGAACTGCGCCCAGGACTCTCCTAGCTCCTCGGTTCTGTCTCTAGCTCTGCGAACCAATGGCACTTCGTTGATCGAGAAGTGCTTGCCATAAAGAAGAAATACCACCGTCTCCCGATAAAGTTGTTGGTCCTCCTCACGCAGACATTTTCCGGCTAAGACACGTTGTCGCATTTTGTCAGCCAGGATCCTTGAGGTGGTGCCGTAATTCCGGGCGCGCTCAGAGCTTAGAATGAACGTTCAAGGAGACTTTCAGGATGAGCGCAAAGAGCACGAAGCAGGCATCGATAACACGAAGACAGTTCACGGATGAATTTAAACGGGATGCTGTT
>JANMLD010000026.1:0-4245 GCA_031372345.1 Pirellula sp. | reverse complement strand
GACGGCTGGGACATCGAACCGTATCGCGTTCAACGGATCGGACGGAGTGAGTATCCAAGCCGGTGCGGGATCTGGTTCGATTGTGCTTGGCAACACGATCTATGATAACGGAGACTTAGGGATCGACCTTGGCAACGACGGTGTGACCGCCAATGATATGGGCGACATCGACACGGGTGCCAACGACCTGCAGAACTTTCCGGTGTTGACATTGGCCAATGTATTGGGTGGCAACATGACCCTGGAGGGGACGTTGAACAGCCAGGCGGGCACAACGTATCGCATCGAGTTCTATTCGAATCCAGCAGGTACCCAGGATCCGACCAACCACGGCGAAGGGCGCGTTTATCTTGGCACAACGGAGGTCACGACGGACGGATCGGGTAACGCCGTGATCAGCACCACACTCAACGGCGTAACGGTAGCGGTAGGCGATCGGGTAACGGCCACGGCGACCCGCAAGACCGGCGCTAGCACGTACGGCGGCACATCGGAATTTGGACTCAATGTGATAGCGATCAGCAATAATGCGCCGGTGAGCAACTTCGATACCGCCCATGCTTTTGCATCGGGTAGTACATCGAGTGGAATGAATCCAACTGGCAATGTGTTATCCAACGATACCGATATGAATAGCGGCGATACCAAAAGCGTCGCGGGAGTCGCAGCGGGGATATTAGGTTCCGTCAGCGGATCGGTAGGTTCCACGGTGACCGGCACTTACGGCACGATCAATATCGCGGCTAATGGCAACTACGTTTATGCATTAGATAACAGCAACGCAACTGTTCGAGCACTTCTTCCAGGCGGGAATAGCCTCACTGATGTATTTTCCTACACGATGCAGGATGACTTTGGCTTTACAAGTACGACGCAGATCACGGTCAACATCCATGCGGCTAATAGCGTTCCGACGGATCTGTCGACTACGGGCTTGGCGGTTTCCGAAAACGCAGTCAACAACACTAGCGTTGGCACCATCACTTGCAGCGATATCGATGTCGGCGACATGCCGAGCTATTCCCTCATCGATTCTGCAGGCGGACGATTTGCAATCAACGCCACCACGGGCGTCGTAACCGTCGCCGATAGCTCGAGACTGAACTACGAATCCGCGACCAGCCATAGCATTACGGTTCGGGTTACAGACATAGCGGGTGCTACGTACGACGAAGTCTTCATAGTGAGCTTGACCGACGTTGATGAATTCGACACTTCCAGCGTAGCGGACACGAATGCAGCGGCCAACTCCGTATCGGAAAACGCGGTCTCCGGAACAATTGTGCCGTTCCAGGCGTTTTCGTATGACGCGGACGCATCCTTGAATCGCATAACTTATACACTCGATGACAACGCAGGAGGCCGATTCTCAATCGACGGGACCACAGGTGTGGTGACCGTCGCCGACGGCTCGAAGTTAAATTATGAGGCGAATGCTAGTCACAGTATTATCGTGAGGGCTTCGAGCGAAGATGGTACTTGGTCGATCCTGACGATTGAGATCGCAGTGCTCAACGTCGCCGAGCGTCCGATTGGCTTGTCGGACCATTATTCCACGAGCTACGTCGATGTGTTGCGAGTTCACGGCGATGGAGTTCTTAGCAATGACTTCGATCCGGATGGAGACATCCTTTCGTTCCGGGTTTTGAACGGGCCATCGAGCGGAGTATTGGCTTTCACGAGCGATGGAAAGTTTGACTACACACCGCACGCGGGCTTCGTCGGTCAAGTGACATTTGCGTACGTTGCGTTCGATGGATTTCTAGAGTCGGAGCCGATTTACGTAACGATTGACGTGGTGTTACCAGCCAACATTCCGAGTCCTGGGTCAGGGTTGGGTCCAAGCGGCAACGGCGGTGGAGACTCGAAACCAACTCTGGCGTTGGACGGGACGTCTAAAGAAACTGACGTACCATTGAGTATCTCGGTTGTCGAAACGGACGGATTTCAGGGGGCAAAAACAGTACGCAGCTCAAGGGGCAGCGAAGTCGGTCGGTACGACTTACGGGAGGGACATCGCGTGGGCGACTTCAGAGCAGCCTTGTCGGAACGAGTGAATGGGATTTATATCGATCAATGGACGACTATTCATTCGTATGAAGATTCGGAGAATTCCAGAAGGAGGGGAGAGACTGTTCCGTCGGATTTGATATGGGCCAACGGCTCTCATGAATTGTTGGACGCCGGTGAGCCGACAAGGGCTATTATGAATTTGGATCAAGTCGTAAGCACGGTGATTGCATCCGGCGTTATTCTCTTCGCATTGCAAGCGTCTCATATACTTGCGACTCTGATCACATCCGCTCCATCTTGGATACACGTCGATATCGCATCCACGCTGGATACTTTACCGAAAGAAAAAAATGCTGGTGACGAAGCGAGTGCAAAAATTTTCGAGTAGCAAGTTCAAGGCAGCCGATTTACTTTGTAACGGTAAGTCTGCGATGATCGAGTACCCAGCGAGCCAGGGAAACATCTCCCTCAACGCCAATCTTTTCGAGAATGCGTTGACGGTGTCGCGAAACGGCTTGGAAGCTCGTACCAAATTCCGCGGCAATGTTCTTCATCGAGTTGCCGGCGACCAAGAGTTCCAAAACTTCATTTTCCTTGTTGGTCAACTTTTTAAGTTTGACTTTCGCGTCTTGCTTAGAGAGTTCCATTTCGCAAGCTTGCTGACTGGCTGCCAAACACTCCTTGACCCGCGTGATCAACGCTTCCGTGGGAACTGGCTTTTCAAGGTAGTCAAGAATGCCTGACTTAAAGGCGCGCACACATGAGGCGACTTCACCAAAAGCCGTCACGATAATCGTGGGGATGCACCAGCCCAATTCGCGTGTCTTTTGAAACAGGTCCAGTCCAGACAGGCCAGGCATATTAAGATCCGTAACAATACAACCTATGGGTTGTTCCGTTCGGCCTTCAAGAAATTTCTCGGCGGATTCAAAAGTGGTGCAATTGATTCCGTGAACATTAAAAAGGCACTCAATCGAATTTCGCGAGCCTTCGTCATCATCAACAACAAATACTGTGGGACTAGTCATCGAAAAGAATCTCCTGATCGCCGAATTACAAATTGCGGTTTGACGTCGGCAAAAGGCAAGAAAAGGGTAAAAAAAGTTGGGCGAGACTCTCTACGTTGAATAGTACTACTTATGCAGACATTTCCAAGTCCAAGTACCACACTTTGCACTCAAATCCTTTTTTTTGCATGAATTTTTTAACAAGTTTTTTAACAAGAAGGCAAAAGCGACAGTTGGCATCGCTAACTCTTGTCGACTGATTGTCCCAAGGTTTAGAGAATCACGGCACGGAGTGCCGTGCTACACTTAGGCACGAAGTGGCGTGCCACACTTAGGGTTTAAGTTCTTGCACTCGGATTCTTCTATACTCCATTTGGCCACGATCACCTTCGAGACCAATTGGCCCAGTGGGGGGTACGCTTAAAGCCGCTTCCAAGACTTCGCCATTGCAGGTGCAGTGTGCAATGCCCCCCTCCACCTTGACAATCATTTCATTCCAATCTTGAGCATGGTAATTTTGAAGTCCCTTGTAAGGTCCAGCTAGCGGATAGTCTCGGCATTGAAGTTGCGGTTTTCGAATAAAGACGCCGCTGTCAGCGTTTGGAGTCGCTCGGAACTCAAGTTTCAAGACGAAGTTCGACGGGAATTCTTTTGTTGTCCAAAGCTGTTGGATCCTACTCCCCTCGGATGGCGTAGTGACTACCAGTCGGCCGTGAATGGCGACATACCGACCGTCGGGAGTCATTTTCTTTCCATCAAAACGGGTTGGCTCACTATCAGGTGCTTTGGCACGAAATTCCCAACCTGTGAGGTCTTTGCCGTTAAAGAGGCTTTTGAAGCCTGGTTCCACATCGAACTTGTCATCGTCGGTTTCCATAAATCCGAGAGTAGCGAACAAGGGTCGCAACGCGGCCGCCCATTTATCGTATCCGGCTTTGTTCAAGTGGAGCAAATCAGGAAACTCTTCAACTTTGGCGTCACCTGCCTCGTTCGCGTACAGTTTGAACGTGTCCAACACTGTGATTTGCGAATCCCCTTTGACTGCCTGCGTCAACAACTTGTTGGTCGCTTGGATTTTTGACGTTGGCCGTGATTTGGACTCGGAACTTGGAAAGATTAAGCAAAGTACGATGGGCATCTTGCTGTTATGCGATTTCAATTCCTTCAAGATTACGGTTGCGTTATTTGCAATGGTTTCTGGCTCCGCCATTTCCTCAAGATCGTT
>JANMLD010000511.1:0-3537 GCA_031372345.1 Pirellula sp. | reverse complement strand
TTGTGCGATTGCTCGATGGTCGTCGAGCGTATCTACATGCGATCATCGACAACTTCTCGCGGCGGATTCTCGCGTGGTGCGTCGGAGGAACATTCGATCCTGCCGTCACCGCCACGCTCTTATAGCAAGCGGCGACAGGGCTAACCGATGCCGTTCCACAAGTTTACATGGACAGTGGGGTCGAAAACACCAGCTCCGCCGTCACGGCTCTCGTAGAGTCAGGAACCCTCAAACGCATATTGGCTCAAGTCGACGTGGTGTTTTCCAACAGCATGATTGAAGCTTGCTGGCGCATGCTCAAGCATCAATGGTTATTTTTGAACGAACTCAATTGTCCAAATAACTACTTTCAACGAATAGCGACCATCCGTTCCTATGCCGATCATCAGCAGGACTAATTGTCGAGTTCTCGCACACAAAACTCCAGAATGTCTTGGCACGTTGCTTGGGGAAACCGTTTGAGTTCTTCGTCCAGCGGCATCGTAACTATTGGTTGTGACCGAGTCCCTGCATCACCGACATTCACTTTATTCGCCTCCTATTTCCAGGCGTGCTGTACCAACTGCAATCGTATAATTAAGTTCACCAACTCAGGCCTACGCCGGCCTACGGCCGACCCTCGTTGAAGGAGGGTGACTTCCATATGTTAGGGCAGTGTTTCTTTAAGAGTTCGACGAGGCTCGATGGTTGCAGTTCGCTTGTCAGCGGTATGAAGTGCGTATCTTCTTGTTCGGGGTCACCCGCAGTCCTTCCATATTTGTACTCACTGGTCAATCCGCCATCGGCTGTCCGCATGGAGGCGTCCAGCGTCACACTGGGTACGGAAAGATAGATCCGCTCGACGAGTGGAAGTCGTCTCGAGTCACCACGTATTAACAGGCGTTTAATAAACAACTGGCGATAAAGCTGTTTTGCCGTTAACTGACCGGGATCGATCAATGTAACTTGTTCGGCAATCAGTTCTCGGTACGGTTGATTTCCCAATTTGTCGGTGTAATTGCGCAAGCGTGCGAGGCTTTGCGATATTCGCGATGCTTCGAATGGGAAATGGGTGCAGCCTAAGATGACTTTCTCGAGCGGCTGGTTGGCGCCCGATTTGCGATAGCCTTCTACAAGCGTGACAACATCGTATCGAACATAGTTCTCGACCGAATTCAGCCGCCATGTCTCAGGACGATCCAATTCTCCGAGCAAGCCCTGCCGCTCGAATTGATAGACACTAGCCAGCGAAACATCGATCGGTGCTCGTGCGTTGTCTACAGCGGGTCCTTGGTATTCCGACGGATTGGATGAACGCTCCGAAGGTGGTGGGACGCTGTTGACGAATGCCGAGCTGCCTTCGATTGCACCGGCTAAACCAAGGCTTCCCTGTTGCCAGATAAGTGGGTTGCGTTTGCCGGCTAGTCCCGCCGCTCGCACAATGGCTTTAGGATAGGCTCCGCTGCTGCACGTCCCCAGGGTGGCCATGACCGCCACCGCGCTGGGTGCACCATTAGCCGGTAGATCCTGAACAAAGGAATCCGCACCAGCCTCGACCACCCCAACTACCATCACCGGCAACTTCCAGAGTTCAATGGCTGCTCGAATATCGTCAAGCCCATACGCAGTGGCGGTATTGCAGGCTATGACAATGGCCTTCACCGCGGGTTTGTCGAACAAGGGAGCTTTGGCATTTGCGCTTGGCCAATAGCGATTTCCCAGCAGGAAAATCGCATCCTTCATGATCAACTCACGCAGAAAGTCTTCTTTGCCTGCGGCCGAATAGTTGCCATAAGGCATATTGGCTTGATCACCAAGATAGACGAAGCGTTCGTTTGCAAAGTCCGGCACACCATCGGGACCCGGTTGCCCGTTGCTGTTGTTATGCTGGTCGAACGCCAACAGAGTCTCAAGCACCGTCAAGCCTCCGACCCCGGAATCAAAAACGCCGATGGGCAAATCTACAAGACTTCGTTGGTAGCTTGTGAAATCGATCGAGAAGCGATTACTGTGCCCATTCGTAGCCAGAACTGTCTCTGCCAATTGAGATGCAGCCCAACCCGCGGGTAGTGCTGTCGAGTCCGTTGTTTTCTTGACAACAGCAGGTTCTTTCTGTTTCGTTTTGCGCAAAGCAGTTCCAGCCAGAGCGCCAGTCGCCTGCCCCTCGTACACGGCGGGAACTCCTGTGACGAACACGTAACGCAATCCAGTTGGTGCATGAAAAGGCTCCTCAAAGGTTGCCGTATCCAAGAAAGTCTTAGCATCGAAAACGGTGACGTCAGCCACCATGCCCGGTCGCAGATACCCTCTATCAGTCAGCCCAAGAATATCCGCTGGCAAGCCCGATGCACTCCTCACAGCGGCAGCGAGCGATAGGATTTTGAGTTCCTGTGCATAGCGACCGATCTTGCGAGGAAAAGTGCCAAAAGAGCGAGGGTGAGGCCGATCCGCGGAGGGAAGTTTTGCACCGCCATCGCTTGCTGTTGCAACCCAAGGCAAGTGCATGGCCATCCGAACGTCCTCTTCGTCCATGCTGAAGTTCACGACGCTTGCCCCACCCTTGCTTTCCATTTCGAGAACAATATCCGGCGTTTCCCGATTCTCTGCTGCCGCAATTTGGTCGAGTGTCTTTCCGACCCAATCGCGGCGTGGTTTGTACGATGCGATCAGAATCTTGCTCGATGTCTCTAGTTTCTCAGAAACATCCGACCTGATTTTTGCGAATGTCTCCGGTGCAACTAATCGTTTCGTAAGTTCCGAGCGTCCACCTTCACGAGCCCAGCTGGGCAAAAGCGTGGCTTCGAGGGACGTGCTGGACGCGGCGTAGGGATACTGATCGGCAGTTACCATTTGTCCCGATGCACGGGCTTGTTCAATCATGCGAACGCCAAGGTGCAAGCTTCCCCAGGCTTTCTTGCCACTGGCCTTGAGGTGCGAAACGTGGACTGGCAACGACGCTTCTTTGCCAATCTTCAATATTTCTTGCAAGCTTTCCAACAAGCCAGTTCCTTCGTCGCGTATGTGGCTTGCGTAAATCCCATTGTGACGTCCAACAACCTTGGCGATCTCAATTAGTTCGTCGGTCTTGGAAAACATGCTGGGGACGTAGATTAACCCAGTGGACATTCCAAAAGCACCCTCTTTCATGGCTTGTTCGGCCAAAGCCAGCATTTTTTCGAGTTCTTCGACGGTTGGCTCACGGCGCTCTTTTCCCATGGCTTGATCGCGAAGATTGCCGTGCGGCAAGAGGTGAGCGACATGTGTCCCGGACCCATGCTCGTCTATTTTGCGAAGATAACCTCCTACATCCACTGGTCCACTACCGCAATTGCCGGTGACGACCGTGGTGCATCCCTGCATCAAATAGTTAACATTGCCTCGGGTCTTGGGGTCTAAGATGGCTGAATCGCTGTGCGTGTGGAGATCGATAAAACCCGGACAGACCACGAGGCCTGCGCAGTCGATGATCGTATCCGCGTCACTCGACAACTGTCCCAGTGAAACAATCAAGCCTGCCTTGATACCGATGTCAACCTGCTGCGGCTCGCGGCCGCTGCC
>JANMLD010000506.1:0-10156 GCA_031372345.1 Pirellula sp. | reverse complement strand
AGGGCCTCGCTCAGCCACAAAAAGATAGTCGTCATGGAATCCAATTGGTTTCTGGCAGCGTATATCACCGCGGGCAAATGCGTACTATAATCACCTCTGATTGCGATCAATGTAACCTTTGGTTTTGGATTGGGTTTCCCTTGAGTTCTCAAAACACTTCGTCGTTGTCTTTGAAGGACAAAGATCCAAAAAAGGAGCAAGCGACCTCCATGGACGAACGCGTGCGTTCCTTGAGAATCGCCAAGGAGGACAGGCTCGATCAACAACGCTCGAGCGGTTGGTTTCCATGGTTGATAGCGATCGTGTTTGCGTCCTTGTGTCTTTGGTTGGCGTATCGCGACGATCAACTAATGGCCTCGATTGGTTTTTCGAAACCTGCTTCGGACGCGAAGAACGAGGTGACAAATGCTAATCCTGGCGATTCGTCCGCGCGTGAGATATCGGATAATTCAGCCGTTTCGACAACGCCCTCGAATGCTTCTCGCCAATCCAATAGCCCTGCATCTGGCTCCGAAAAGCAACCCTCATCGAATTCTATCGCCCTGGAATCGCGGGGCTACGTCATTGCCAAGCATCAAGTTTTGGTGAGTCCTCAAGTCAGCGGGCGAATCATGAGCCTCAACATCGAAGAAGGACGCCGAGTGGACAAAGGGGATATCCTGGCTGAGATCGAACGAACGGAGTACCAAGCGGATGCTGAACAAACACGCGGCATTCTGATGCGAAACAAAGCCGAGTTGTCAGAACTGGAAACAGGAGCTCGACCACAGGAAATTGCGGGCGCAATGGCAGACCTTCAAGAACAAGAGGAGGTCGTCTCGCAACTTGAATCGCAATTCAAGCGAATGAAAGAAGCATTGAAAACGAATTCCGTGTCCATGACCGAATTCGAACAATCGCAAAGCAGTTTCTTAAGCACCCGCAAACGCATCGAAAAACTACGTCAATCGCTCGACATGATGAAAGAGGGACCGCGCAAGGAACGCATTGCCATGGCCAAGGCCGCCGTGATCCAGGCTGAAGCCAACTTGACCAAGTCTCTGTGGCGACTTGAGAATTGCACCCTGCGGGCTCCCATCTCCGGCACGATCTTGAAAAAGAATGCCGAAGAAGGAAACCTCGTAAACCCCGTAGCTTTCAGTGGATCTACCAGCGTCTGCGATATTGCCGATTTGTCCGACTTGGAAATCGATTTGAATATCCAGGAACGCGATGTCTCGAAGGTGTTTGTTAACCAGCAATGCGAAGTCCGATCGGAAGCATTCCCGAAACGCGTTTACAAGGGGACCGTCTCGCGACTGATGCCGATTGCCGACCGAGCCAAAGGCGCCGTGCCCGTCCGGGTGGCTGTCCGGGTTCCAGAAGAAGAAGAAGGGGTCTACCTCAAACCAGAAATGAGCGCGATCGTTGTATTCTTTAGTAGTCCCAACCCATAGCTGGTACCCCCTAGGCATGCGACGATGTTACAACCACCAATCCTAACCCGATACGTAAGTGAGGGACCTGCGAAAGTGTCCCTCGCTCACGCATCGGGTTGGGATTCTACAATCTGCTGCTCTCCTCAACAAAACTCCCAGTCCATTTCCAAGGTTCAAATCGAGTGACCGCAAAACCAATTGTCCGAGTGTCGCACGTATCCCGGTATTTCAAGCGAGGATCCGAGCGAGTCAACGTCCTCAATGAACTGGATCTCGAGGTACCGGAAGGGCAATTTCTAGCTCTCATGGGACCAAGCGGTTCAGGCAAGACAACGCTGCTCAATCTCATTGCTGGTTTGGACACACCCAGCGAAGGTGAAATCTGGGTTGGAGATCGATGCGTGTCGACGATGACGGAGGCCCAACTCGCACGTTGGCGGAACGAGCACGTTGGATTTGTCTTTCAGTTCTATCACCTCCTACCGGTGCTCTCGGCTTTTGAAAACGTCGAACTGCCCTTGTTGCTGTTGCCTCTCAGCGCAAAGAAGCGACGCGAGCAAGTCATGACGGCCCTCGAGCTGGTTGGGCTCAACGATCGAAATTCCCATTTGCCTAGCCAACTTTCAGGAGGCCAGCAGCAGCGCGTCGGTATCGCTCGCGCGATTGTTACCGATCCAACGCTGATCGTGGCGGACGAACCGACTGGAGACTTGGATGCCAAGTCGGCTCACGAGATTCTGGATCTGCTAGGGATTTTGCAACATTCTCTCAACAAGACCATCTTAATGGTGACCCACGATATTCGGGCTGCACGTCGCGCAGATCGAATTCAACACCTCGACAAGGGGCGACTTGTGGATCAACCCGACGAAGCCCTCTACGAAGCGGGTTAGGAACCAAAAATGAAATTTTTTATGTTGATTTTCAAGAACCTTCGGCGCAACCTGCTTCGGTCCATATTGACCAGCGCTGGGGTCATGGTGCTCGTATTTGTGATCACCCTTATCTGGTCAATCCTGGGATTCTTAGACGTTGCAACCTCGGAGAAGACCAGCAATTTCAAGGGAATAGTCACGGAGAAATGGAGCATCCCTAGCCAGATGCCCTTCGCGTACGCAACGACGCTTGAGAACGGAGCCGCCCGAGAGGAGACCGACGTTAAGCCGATGGACTCAATGACCTGGCAATTCTTCATCGGTTCGACGGAAAAAGGGAAAGGATTCAGTCTCAAAACATTTGTGTTCGCATTTTGCATGGAGCCGCGAAAAATGCTCACGATGATGGATGAACTGGACTCGTTGCAACCAGGTCCGCGAGCGGAGTTAAACGAAGCTATTCAAAAGATGGAGATGAATCGACAAGGGATTATTATCGGACAAAAACGGCTAGCCGCTCTCGAAAAAAAGGTGGGGGAGCGCATCAAAATATTCGGAACGAATTATCGCGATTTGGAACTGGAGTGTGAAATTGTTGGTACCTTGCCACTAGGACGATATGACAATAACTCGTTCATAAACCGCGACTACTTGAACGCCTCGCTGGATGCCTACAAGGCGAGCAAAGGAAAACCGCATCCGTTGGCGAATAAGACGATGAACCTAGTCTGGGTTAAGGTTCCGAACAAAGAAACGTTTACGAAGGTAAGCGGTCAGATAGATCAATCTCCCATGTTCACATCGCCACCAGTCAAGATTGAGACCGCCTCCTCGGGGGTGTCGAATTTTCTCGCTGCGTACAAAGACTTGTTGACCATTTTTCGTTGGATTTTAGCCCCGTCCATTATTGCAACCTTGACCGTAGTGATTTCGAATGCGATCAGTATCAGCGTCCGTGAACGTCGCAAAGAGATGGCGATCTTAAAGGTGATAGGTTTTCAGCCCAACCAGATTATGTTCTTGGTACTGGGGGAAGCAATTCTTCTAGGGGTCGTGGCTGGTTCCATTAGTTCTATCGGCACGTACTTCTTCGTGAATCGTGTTATGGGCGGTATACCGTTTCCGATCGCATTCTTTTCTAGTTTCCCAGTCTTGGACGGGGCGCTTTGGTGGGGAGCTGCGATCGGATTTGCAACGTCTTTTGCTGGCAGCATTCTGCCCGCATTGTCGACGCGATCGATCAAAGTGGTCGACGTGTTCTCCAAGGTTGCTTAGCGTTTTTGTGTTTGGTCGAATTCCATAAGTGATGCCAATGAAAAGCTATATAGATTTAGTAACGGAAACCATAGATTTGTACGCGTGGGTACTTATTCCAATTTCATTTGCTTTCATGGCACTAATGATGTTGTTCGTTTATGTGGCTCGCATCCCGATCGGCTACAACATTCGCAATTTGATCGTGCGCTACAGGACGACGCTATTGACCGCCGTCGCGTTTACGATGGTGATTGGCGTCTTGACCTTCATGATGGGGTTTATTAATGGTCTTAAGAAATTGACTAAGTCGAGTGGTAACCCGGAAAACGTAATTGTCCTTTCGCAAGGGGCTACGGATGAGGGGATCAGCAATCTGGCTTTCGAAAGCATGGGGGACATCGCGCAACAGGACGGCGTCGTCCGTTTCAACGACGAACCCTTGAGTAGTAGAGAAGTCTATCTAGTGGTAAGCCTACCCATTGCCGAACCACAGCCCAATAGCCCTACCCGTAGGTTGCTGCAGATGCGAGGACTTTATGATCCACGCTCGTCTGCCAAGGTGCATGGTTTTGAATTATTCCCAGGTGGCAATTGGTTCTCGGAGGCGGGCGTTCGATCTTCGGATGATCCTAATAAACAACCGCAAGTCGAAGTTGTGCTTGGGGAGGGTATCGCACGAGGCCTTGGATCGGATCGATCCGAAGCAACTCGTCGCACAGCCAAAAATCCTGAGTCTTTGGAAGTGGGTGACACCATCCAGTTGGACACCCGAGAGCTTCTGGTAACCGGAATCATGAAAACCGAAGGAACGACCTTTGATTCTGAGGTATGGGCCAAGCAGAGTGTCATTGGACCATTGCTAGGCAAGTCAAACTACACCACACTGGTTCTGCGAGCGAAAAGCAAAGAAGACGCTCAGAAACTGGAGGATTACTTCAGCGGCAAAGACCCGA
The DNA here is from genome assembly GCA_031372345.1 of Pirellula sp. Classification (GTDB taxonomy): domain Bacteria; phylum Planctomycetota; class Planctomycetia; order Pirellulales; family Pirellulaceae; genus JBKCUI01. Next base: position 5,653 of record JANMLD010000506.1, on the reverse strand, counting down.
CCAATGCATTTGAAAAGTCGCAAGTGAATGCGATGACAGAAACCAATTACTTTAAATCGCTCAGTCAGACTAATTTGCAGTTGTTGGTTGGGACTATGGTGGTGGCTGCAGTGATGGCATTCGGTGGTGTGATGGGGGTAATGAACACCATGTTTGCGGCTATCAGTCAACGTGTGCGCGACATTGGAATGCTCCGTTTGTTGGGTTTTAGTCGGTGGCGCATCTTGGTCAGTTTCCTCCTAGAATCCCTCTTGATCGCCTTGCTAGGCGGGCTGATCGGCTGCTTGATCGGCTATTTGTTTAATGGATACAAAGTAACCAGTATTGTGGGCAGCGGTAATGGCCCGGGTGGCAAAGCCGTTGTCTTTCGCATTGTAGTGGACTGGGGGGTCTTAGGAATCGGATTGATGCTCAGCATGCTGATGGGCTTCTTCGGGGGCCTTTTGCCAGCCCTTTCTGCCATGCGTTTCAAACCGCTTGAGTCGCTTAGGGGCTAAAGTTGCAAAGGCACTCGGTGACCCTGCTTTCTTAAGTTCTTTTTTTCGCTTAGTGGATGGCCACAGTGTAGAACGGCACTCCGTGCCGTTATTCTCGGCACGGAGTGCCGAGCTACACTTATTCCCCTACCACACGGATCCGAATGGGGAGTGTGGTTGGGTTGCCATCGACTTTGGCGCGTAGATGGAACAACCGCGATTGCGTCGAGACCCAGGGGGCCGCGGTGATGAATACCTCACGAACCGACTGCCCTGCTGGGATAAGTAGACCACTCAAACCGATGTTGTCCACGTAGCATCCATGCGGCAAATTGCGACCGCTATCGTCCCCGCCAAAGGAGATATCTCCCTTGTTCTCCCCTCGTTCGATCACCAAGTTTGCAGAGACCGTTTGGCCTGCACGAATTTCCAGCTCCGAAATTGCGGTTGCATCCAGGCCTTGATTTTTCGCTACCACCTTCAAGGGCATTGCAGGCTTATCGCTTATCTTTACCAGCAATTGAACCTTCTCACTATCCGTGATCGTACGATCGCCCAGCTTACATTGGCTGGAGATTTGAACTGTAAATTCCTTTATCGTATTGGCTAGACTGGCTGGTAGATGCAACGCCGCTGTCGCGCGAGATTGTCCTGCCTGGATAGTCAACGGCTGCGTAACAAGGATTCCTTCAGGGACCCCTTCGAGGGTGATGTCGACTTCACCATCGCATCCTTCGAATCGACTTACGGCGACATCAAACTCGGTGCCGACGCCTGGTCTCAAGGTGATCTCTTTCTGTTCGGCCCGGAGCTTGTATCGCGGCATCGGACTTCGAAGAGAGAGTTTGTATTTGTAATTGTCCCCAGATTGACCTCGCGTATCGCGGACTCGGATCAAATACAGCCCATCGGACTTGGCAGTAAAAGTGATTTGGCTATCCTTGCCCAATTGCCGAGAGGCTTCGTCATCGTTGGTGTAGTAAATTGGAAAAACAGGCAATCCATTGGGTACCGCCGGTTCGCCATCGGCAAGCTCGCGAACGATCCAGGCTGGCTCATTAAGCGCGTGCGTCGTTGCCGTTGTATCAAAATACGTAAATCGGCTTCCCGCCCCCGGATAGACTTTGAACCCAGAATCTGGACCGCGCGGGTAAAGCCATAACTTGACCACTTCACCGCCGGCATACAGCAGCTCATTCAGCTCCATGTCCTCCCAACGGTGCAAACGAAAATCGTCTGCATTGGTGGAGTCCTTGCCGCGGAACGTGAAATACGTTTCTCGGGTAGCTTGAAGCCGAGTCCGCACGATGGGTTCACCTTTTTGCTGAAGAATATCGATAACGCTATCCATAGGCGAACCACTTCGACTCGCATCGATTTCGACCACCCAAGGTTCGCCAGCTTTTGCGTTGAAGGAGTACCAGTCGCCAGGGGACTCGCCCGACATGTCGTCCAGTGTCAGAACTGCATTGATTTCGCACGGACCTGAAATTTTGTGTGAAGTCGCAACAGAATGCCGACCCGTGGCTTCGTCGATTTTCAAGATTGCAGCCCCCGACTCTCGCTTATCAGCACCCATTACAGCGGCTAGCTTGGGAGTGGCGGTGGAAGGCTCTTTTAGCATGCAAGCTGACGCGTCCAACGATGCGATTTGGCCACCCAGCGAACTGACTGTTAGGGTTGTCTGATTCACATCCCACAGCAGTCCCGAGGGAACTTCATCGACCGTTCCGACTTGACCGAGGGGAGACATATCCTGGGCTCCCCAAAGTTTTACCGTCTTGTCCTCGCTCGCAGTGGCTAGGAAGCGACCGTTCTTGGACAGTGCTAATTGAGTTACGGATCCTTCATGCGCAAAAGTTGAGTACAACATTGGACTCACGGATGGCTTGTCCAGAGACAGCAATTTCCAAACTCGAACGCGTCGATCCGCACCTGCTGCCAAAACGCGATTTCGCGGCGAGTCGAATCGAACAGCAAACTGCTCCGCTTCGCATTGTCCAAATGTGTCGAGTCGTTCGCCAGAATCCACACGCCAGATTTTTATGGTTTCATCGGCGCTGGCCGACGCTAGGATCTGACTCGTTGCATCAAAATCCAAATCGTAAATAGCCCCATTGTGCCCGGTCAGTTTTCGCAATAGTGTTCCATCTTGCATGCTCCATAATAGGATCGTGCGGTCGTAGCCACCTGTCGCGAGGATTTTGGCATCTGGACTCAAGACCGCTGTGCAAAGCGAGTCCTGATGTCCCTCCACCACACGTACCAAATCCGGCCTCGCAGCTCCCTTTTCGTTTTTAAGAATGGTGGCTTGTCCCCCCAAGCCAGGAATGCCCGAAGCGATCACCGTAAATCGCCCGTCGGCAGTTGTTCGAATCTGGGTCACTTTTCCGACGATGTCAAATGGCAGCGGCTCGCTCCATTGATCTTGCTTGAAGTAAACCGAATTGAATCGACCGACTAACAACTGTTCGTTTCCAGTCCTACCTAGTGCGGTGATTGGCATCAGCCCTTTGTAGGTCGTCGGAATAGCGTTGACGCTTAATCTGGCTTTCAAAGGGAGGGGAGCATCGCTTCCCTTGGCACCTTGTTCAATCCATTTCTGGATAACGGCTATCTCCGACGAAGTGGGTTGCGGTGAATCGTCCGGAGGCATTTTGGGTTCTTTGGTCCCAAGCATCACCTTGATCAAGGACGATTCGGCGGCATTGTTTGCAACCACAATGGCCCCTTTTGGGCCCCCTTTAAAGATATTCGCGAGCGACTGCAATTGAACTTCGGACTCATTGTCCTTTTCATTGTGACAGCCGACACAGTATTTTGTTAAGATCGGCTTGACGTCGCGTTGGTATCCGAGGTCGAAGGCAAGTGCGGTACTCTGTGCGATTATTAGGAGAACTGCGACGGTCGCTTGGTAGAGCACGGTACGTTGAAGAATCATCGAACGGGTGATTCGGATGCTCATGTTGTGTTTCTCTAGGGCCATCGATTTTAGTAGAAGCATCCATTTTTGCAGTCGACCCGTCGGATTGCAATGCAACGTGATAAGCATTGTAAAACAATTGTCCTCAATTGTTTCACGATGGAGATTTCGGGCCAAAGGCCCAATCATTTACCTAGCCCAGGCCAACGGCCTGGCGCAACACGCAAACATGAGAGTAGATGTATTTCGGGCCAAAGGCCCAATCATTTACCTAGCCCAGGCCAACGGCCTGGGTGACACGCAAAAACGAGAGTAGTTAGGGCTGAAGGCCCGGCAATTTGACAAACGGACGGGCCTTCAGCCCTAACGTAATTGCGTTTTGCCTAGTCCCAGGCCGTTGGCCTGGGCTAGGCAAACTACCGGGCCTTCGGCCCTAAACTTAATATCGCCCTAACTGCCCGCTTTGCGTGTTGTAGGGCGATTGACCATTGCCGCTTGTCGACGGTAACGGGTAACTGTTGTTTTTCAGCGGTGCGGGATAGCCGTATGGCTGAACTTGCGATTGACCGTATGCTGGCGCGTAATTCCCTTGATAGGCCTGTTGGCTTCCATTGGCTGGCCATTGTTGATGCTGTGGCTGCGATGGATACTGTGGTTGCTGATACTGCGGTTGCTGGTACTGCGGTTGCTGGTACTGTTGTTGCTGGTACTGCTGCGGGTACTGTTGTTGATATTGCGGCTGTTGATATTGCAGCGAGTACTGTTGTTGTTGACTCATTTGTTGCTGCTGCCAATCGTAGGCAGGGCTGGAAGCTTGGGGCTGCGTCGACGGCAAGGTTGGAAAGTGATGTTCGTGGTTTGGACCTTGGGCGGCATGCAGAAAATCCACCGTAGATTGCCCCCAGTTTTGTGTTGCGGCTTGATGCTCAAGGTTGTTCAGTTGCTGGCTCGCGACACTTCTCAATTCGGCCGCTTTGCTGCGATTGAAGGTGAATGTGGGAAACCCATCTACCCAGGTGACGTTCAGCAATCCAAAGACAATCATGGCTGGCACACCAACCAGCATAATCAACGAACCGAGTCGGGTATCGGCCACCCGCTGCACAGGGGCGGGCAATGCGAGCGCAATGAGCCCAGCAGCGCGTTGCGTTGTGGTGCGTCGGCTAGTTCGCCTTCTCGATCGGGCCATGGACTATTCACTCCTGGCGACCCGACAGCCTGAATTGCAAAAGTCAATTATTCAACATCAAAGCGGGTCGCCTTGAGACCATAGCAATTCGGCATTCCCGACGCGATATCGAAATCTGCACCCAACCTCCCGTTTCGTTGGAGGATTGGAGGATTGGAGGGAGGGTTGAGGGTTGAGGGTTGAGGGGAATTTGCTATTTGCTATTTGCTATTTCGTGATTGCTGTTGTGTGTATTGGTTTACCTCTAGAAGCGTTTTTGCATTAAAAACTGTGGGAATTACGGCGATTCCACTCCCATACTCCACCAATCCCCCACTCCACCACTCCCCCCCAATCGCTTCAAACCGCTCTATCGGTTGAGTCCTGTCGAATTGCTACGGTTTCTCTTTTCGAAATCGCTCTCCCAGTCCTATTCGTCGGGTAGGCTTCCATCGGAAAAGAACGAAGTACGCCCCATTTCGTTCCGACCGCACGGATTTGCGACCTAAGACTCCTTAGCGATACAAAATGGATTTCAAACTTCTTAAGAAGGCGACTTATTGCTATCTCGCACTGCGAGACTCCGTTTGGCTGAATAAAGCCATGGATAAGTTTGATAGCATCGTCTACGCCTTGACGGACTTGAGGCTCCCTAAGGACCCAAATAAGCCCGATATCGTCGAGCTTGAGAGTCGTATCCTATACAGCGCCAACCCTTTCTTCATGGGGGGCGGCGGAGACGTTGCTGAGCCGCTCGGGGAATTCGAGTGCCCTCCCCACCTGACCCAAGAATATTGGGACTCGTTCCTGTTGGGAATTGCTGTCGGCTCGACCTCCGAGTCGCTTCTCATGGTCGCGGACGCAATCAAAGTCGCTCGAGGCCTGGATGCGGACGCTACGGCCGGCGCTGTCAACATGGCCGATTCTGATGCTGGCAGCATCAGCCACGTGGCGGATGCTGCTAGCATCCGTGATTCGCTTTTCGATGATACCGTCGACGACGTACTAGACAACGATGTCGTTGTCCAAAATAGACTTGAAAACAGCTTCGATCAAATCGAACTACTACTAGCCGGTCTCACCGAC
>JANMLD010000443.1:0-30373 GCA_031372345.1 Pirellula sp. | reverse complement strand
GCGTAGCCATCAGCCAGGACGTCCGTCGGCGGAGCGACGGACCTACGTGGGCGACGTCGCTCCGCGACTCGCGGTCCGTGTAGTCGGAACAACCCAGGTGATTCGCCTCCCAAAAAACGATTCCCACGGAGCCGACACGCTATCCTCGATTGCGTAGCCATCAGCCAGGACGTCCGTCGGCGGAGCGACGGACCTACGTGGGCGACGTCGCTCCGCGACTCGCGGTCAGTGTAGTCGAAACAATCCAGGCGATTCGCCTCCCAAAAAACGATTCCCACGGAGCCTGGGGGGGCAGACCACTTTCGCAGAGCGAAAGGCGACAAACGTTCGCTCGTCGAGAGCGGCTCTAAGCTGCTTTTGTTTTGGCGAGTCTGTCGTCAAAGGGAATGATGGACCGGCTAGGACGGTTGACGGCGATTTGCTCCAGAATGCGATCAGCCACCTCAAGCGCTTGATACCCTTGCTCGCCTGGGACTGTTACTGCAACGCCTGTATGGATCGCATGGACAAACTCCTTTTGCTCCAACTCGATCGCGTTAGCTGGTGCTGTCTTGTGCTCAGTTTTGCTGAGCCAATCCACGAAGAGGCACTCCTTTACTTTAGCACGCTGGTCCGCTGGAAGTTGGTCCGCTTGTCGAGAGCCGTTAGCCACGTCGTCGACGGCGCAGGTTTGCGAAACGGTATTCGAAGCAAAATCGATTTCGGTTAGCCCGTCATCGGCATACACTTGCATGGTTCTCCTCGGTACCGGCGAAATTCTTGAAGCTCGCAAGTTGGCAATAGTCCCGTTGCGAAAACGGAGGCAAGCGGTCGCAAAATCTTCGTTATCGCCGAGCACGCTCCATCCGTAAGCTGAAACCAAATCGACAGGCGACTTGACAGCGCTGAGAATGAGGTCGATATCGTGGATCATAAGATCCATAACGATTCCAATATCGGTGCTTCGGCCGGTATACGTTCCCTCGCGCGCAGCTTCCACGTATCGAATCGTATTGTTCGAGAATTGCATCGACGCAAATTGCCAAGCGGGATTGAACCGCTCGACGTGCCCTACTTGAAGTGTTCGGTGGTTCGCTTTTGCCAAGAGCACGAGTTCTCGCGCTTCTTCCAGCGTACTTGCGATGGGTTTCTCCATCAAAACGTGAATGCCGTGAGTCAAACACCAAGCCCCGATTTGATGATGGAGAAATGTGGGGGCCGCGATGATAGCTCCATCGATGGCCCCAGCCAAATCTTGGTAATCGGCCACAGCGGGCACGTGCAATTGGGATTCTACGAATTGCCGGGAATCCGACGACGGGTCTGCGACCGCAACCAATTCACATGAAGTGTTCGAGGCGATGAGCTTGGCATGGATGCGACCGAGATGGCCCCCTCCGATCACTCCAATTCTGGGCCTCGTTGCATCGAACAAATTTAGGTTTTGGATCATGATTTTGTTCGCCGGTAGCCTTCGCCGACGGTTCAAGTAAATCGCAGAACATAGGTGCGTTTTTCGAATACGCACTTTCGCGGATAGGCTGTGAATTTATAGTAGCAGCACATTCCATGTGCCGTCCGCAAGTCAAAAACCTTTGGTTTTTGGGGCTACGGCACACGGAGTGTGCCTGCTACTTTGGGGTTAATCAATAAATTCACAGCCTAGGAGCGAAAGGCGACGATGGGCGTTATGCTGCGGCTGAGGCAGACCGGCGATCGCGTCCTCGACCGTGTCGACCTAATTGTGAATCATCGATGAACGCAAAGAGGATATCCAATTCAGGGGACAATACTCCGTTGACTTGAAGAATTTCCCTCGCATGCTTCACGCCCACTTTGGACCGATAGAGCAACTTGTGGGCTTCGCCAATCGTACGGATGGCGGCCACCGAAAAATTCTTGCGTTTTAGGGCAACGACGTTGACGCATCGAGGTCTGGCGGGAAACCCCTCGGCCAACATGAATGGTGGTATATCTTGCAGGACTCGCGAAAGTCCACTTACGAAGCTGTAGCAGCCGATGGACGCAAAGTGGTGAACGGCCACACCGCCGCTCAAGGTTGCATCGTGTTCGACTCGAACGTGGCCACCTAGCATGACGGTATTGGCCATGATGACTCTGTCCTCGACAACGCAATCGTGCGCTACGTGGGAATTCGCCATGAAGTAACAATCGCTACCTATCGACGTAACCCCTTCGTCCTTTTCTGTGCCTCGATTGACGGTCACGCATTCGCGAAAGACGTTTGCATCACCGATGACCACTTGGGTCGGCGATCCTTGATAAGAAAGGTCTTGAGGTTCGCCACCGATGACGCAGCCCGGAAAGAAACGATTGTCTCGGCCGATGGACGTATGTCCGGTCAGGGTGACGCTATTTTCCAAACGCGTACCGCGACCGATTCTGACATTGGCACCAATGACGCAATGGTGGCCAATGCGAACGTCTTCATCGAGTTCGGCGCGAGGATCCACCACCGCGGTATGGGCGATTATTGTTGGCATGAATTGATTTCCGAACGTGTCTGTTTGACTAGGTTTTTTGTATTTCGTGCACTCATGCTGCAACCTTATTGCGCACTGGCACTTGAGAGTTCTTCAACATGTGGACCGATTCGGCAAGGTATCCGTTGAGGATGTGTCCGCTTCGATGTGCGATGATCTTTCCTTGTACCCGAAATCCGCAAAGGGACAGGTCACCAATCAGATCGAGAAGCTTGTGTCGTGAGCATTCATCGTCAAAGCGTTGAGCATTATCGATAGGACCACTTGGACCGAAGACGACTAAGTCGCGGTAGGTAACATGAGACGCAATCCCTTGCGATTGGAGTCCCCGGGCTTCGCCCTCCGTCATGAACGTGCGAGCGGGAGCGATATCGTGTGCAAAAGAATCTCGCTCGAGTTTATACGTGCAAGTGGACGCAGGGATCGGACTATTTGGTCCGTAATCGAGCTGGTATTGAATGGTTAAGCCGGGGTCTGACGACGGGACGGCCATGATCCATTGACTGTCCGTGCCAACCTTAAACGGCATCGTCAGCTCCACTTCGGTGCAGGACGCAGGTTGTTTGCGGATGCCGGATCGTTCCAAGGCGATTGCGAATGCCACGGCGCTGCCGTCCATACCCGGCATTTCTGGTGCATCGCATTCTACGATGCAGTTGTCGATATCCATGGCATAAAGCGAGGCCGTGACATGCTCGACCATTTCGACATGGCACGCTTTGCTGACGAGCGTTGTTCTAAGGCTTGTGTCGCGGCGGTTGGCAGCGATCGATTGGATCTCGGGGCGTCCTGGAAGGTCAACTCTGCGAAAGAGGATTCCCGCGTTTGGCAAGCCTGGCAGAAAGGTCAATGTGATCGGCCGGCCGGACCAATAGCCCCGACCGCTCACATGGGCCATGTTCTCTATCGTTTGCTGGAATCGAATCTGTTGCATGCGTGACGCCGAAATCCGTTTCGTGTCCGTGGAATAAATGTAAGGATATGGGTTCATCCTGAACCCAGCCTCACCTCCTCGAAAATGAGGAAGTGAGTGAATGGAAAAACACTCCAAATTACTTGAGGTTTTTCGAGTTCATGGGCGGAGTTGCTACTCGATTCGCTGGTGCCACGGGTGCAGTCGACACAGGAACTGCTTTCGCTGGTTCGTCCCTTTTGAGGACCGCTAGAACCACTTCGGTTACGTCGATGCCTGGATTGAAATACAGGACATCTCGCTGGATTCCGAAGTTGACCGATTGTGGCTTCTTGGCGTCCATTTCGTTTTGTTCGCGGCTATATCGGAGCACCACGTCGTATTGATAGTGGCTAGCAACGGCCGTGATGGCTCGATTGATCGACTGGTAGGAATTCAAAATGACATTCGCTTGCTTTTCGGCGAATTCCTTTTCTTTCCCCATGAAGTCGACTCTCAGCTTGCTTTCTTGGCTGATGAGGCTTTCTTGCTTTTGCTTGAACTGCGGTGTGTCCGCTTCAAACATCTTGCCGATGGCTTCTTGGTCCTTGAGCAACGCAGTACGACGGCTTTCGATGTCTTCTTGAGCCTGAGTCATCTCGGCTTTGATCCCTTCCATGTTGGCATTCATGTTGGGATGGTTTTTCAGAATGTATCCGACATCGACTAGTGCGATGCTAGAAGGGCCGACTTTAGGGCCAGCGGGTGCGGCCTGAGGCGAACCGGTTGGGGCTTGGCCCAAAGCGGCAGGAACGGCAAAAAAGCCCATGAGAGCAATTGTCGCGATTGAAATTCGAAAATGCACTTGTTAGCACTCCTTGCTAAGTGAATTGTGGGCGGTCGAGTTTAATCTCAACGGCTTTGCGGAAAACACTCCATCGTTTTCCATTTGAGTTATGCCGACCTGGTAAGTCGCCACACTGTTTCATCCGCGATTCTGACAATTCGGTTATTCGGCGTAAATAGCGATCTGGCAGAACTATTCAGTAAGCACGACTTTCAGTTCCAATTTTTCCGCACCCCGTTCCACTAGGATTGTGACTGTATCTCCTTTTTTCAATTTTTGGATGATGCGATCTAGTTCCGCTCGGCTAGTCGTCTCGTCCTCGTTTATTTTTAGGATTTTATCTTCGGGTTGAAGACCAGCTTGTACTGCGAGCCCGCTTGAGAGAATTCTGTCCACAACAACGCCCGTCACATTCAATTTCAAACGCGCACCAAGTCGAGTTCGTTTAGGGACACTCGCCTGTGGATTGGCTCGACCCTTGACTTTGACGAAGGTTAACTTCGCAGGATCCGTGCTGATTCGATTTGCAATACCCGTCACCATATCGGTGATGCGTTCGATACCATTCAGATTGATTTTGTCAAAATCGTCGCTTGGACGATGATAATCGGCATGCAATCCGGTGAAGAAATGCAACACGGGGATGTTTTTTTGAAAGAACGATTGGTGATCGCTCGGTCCCATGCCTTCGGGTAACTTCTGAACAGAAAACGCTAGCGATTCGTTCGCTTGAGTGATCATAGCGTCGAATTCAGTCGCCGTTCCGGTCCCATAGATCGTCAGATCGTTATTGGTGAGTCTGCCTACCATGTCCATATTGAGCATTGCGACGGTATTCTCGAGCTCAAAGCGAGGGTGGTCTACGTAGTATTGGCTACCCAGCAGTCCGCGTTCTTCTCCGGAAAAAGCGATGAAAACAAGCGTGCGTCGAGGCACATCTGGGCCGGTCTTTTTGGCCAAAAGGCTCAACTGCCGAGCGGCTTCGAGTAGGCAAACGGTACCAGACGCGTTATCGTCCGCGCCGTTGTGAACTGCGATGGTTCCTGGGGCGAGCGAACCAGGACCACCCATTCCAACGTGATCAAAATGGGCACCGAGAACTATGTACTCGTTCGCCAGGGCTCCTTGACCTGGCAGGACGCCCACCACGTTCATCGACGGCAGCTTTTTGAGCGAGACCGTGCCCTCCGCTTTCCAGCCCGCCATCTCGAAGGATCGCGGCTTAAGATCCTGATCAATTTCGGTTTCGATCTTGGCCAGTGACTTTCCCGAGTCCTTCAACCAACTTTCGACATCGCTGCGTCGCACAAAAAGAGTTGGCACTTGATCCTTGGAAACAGCGGTTCCACTGCCGGAAACTGGAAGCACCATATCCGGACCGGCTTTTTCGCTTTGTTGGTCGTTCACCATGATCAGGGCAGCCACGCCATGTTTGGCGGCGTTGGCTTGTTTCGCGGTAAACAAGGCAAATTGACTCGGGGCAAGGCCATCGAATGGGCTGTTGGGATCGTTCATTTGCGGTTCCTTGCGAACCACGATTATTACTTTTCCTTTGACGTCTAAGCCCGCAAAGTCATCGTATTTGAGGTCGTCCTCGGCGGCAGTGATGCCATAACCTGCAAAGACGATTCCAGCGTCGAAGTCGCCACTCCGTCCGATCGATTGAGGTTGGAATTGCTTGGTAAGCACTAGTTCCAACTTTTCACCCGACGGCTTGACGATAGTAATTTTGTTATTGCTGGGGTCGGCAAACTGGGCACCACCCGGCAAAGTAAACCCCTGGAAAGGCTGACCGTCGAACAAATCCGTCTTCAGACCAAGATCTTTCCAACGGTTCGCGATGAAATCGGCCCCCATTTTCAGGCCTGGAGTTTCCGCCGCCCGTCCTTGCAATTCATCCGAGGACAAGAACTTAATGTCCGCCAACAATCTGGCTTGCACTTCGGAAGCCGCGTTTGGCGCGGGATTATCGTCAGCATGCGAAGGCAGCGCCGCGATAACAGCGACGGCGAGTGTGCAGGTGACATTGATTAGAGACGCGATGGATTTAAAAAGGCGGAGTTTCACGGCAAATCTCTGAGATGTTTGGAACGTAGTCAAGCGTTGTTTTTACACAGTGGAGGAGGCTGCCTCAAAAGGAGTGGGTATATCGTACTAAACTTGAGCGGAAGGCGCTAGTGGATACCTAGAGTTAGCTGAATTCGTGAGAACTCAGCACCCACACAAAAGCTTTTTCGTTTAACCGCGTGCCCATCGGGCCGCGAACGGTAGGAAACGCGGGGCGATGCCCACGCGGTTAAACGAAGTAACCTATCCACCCGTCTGTTTCCCCAATGTAAAGAGCGATTAAGGGAAAGTCTGGACTTGTGACGTTATTTGCATAGCCGTACACTGCTTGGTTTTCCGTTTCGAACCAATCTCGCTAAAGCCAGAGGAATTTGAACTACCCAAATGGGCCGAATTGCATTCGTATTATTGATAGTGCTGACTCTGTTGTGCTTTGCAACCGAGGATTTGCTCGCGCAGAATCAAGAAACAGTTAACGAGACAGCAGTTGCCCCGTCCATGGTGGGTGTTGAGCCGGACACGAATTCGTCCGTTTCGACGAAAGAGAACCTGGTTGAAACGAAAACTTCGCTTGTGCAAGGTTCCAAGAGCAAACCAAGTTTGCTTGAGGAGTTTTTATCAAGCCCACTTAACTATTTCTTAGTTTTGGTTGTTTGTCTTTACGTTTACCTCATGTTTGTACAGCCTCGAGGTGCACGCCAGGCAAAGAAGTTGCAAGTGGAACGATTGAACAATTTAAAGAAGAACGATCGAGTTGTGACCTCGGCAGGGATTCATGGCATCGTATCCAGCATCAATACGGACGCTGGAACGGTGACACTCCGCGTTGACGAAAACTCGAATGCAAAACTGACGATTGATCGGGACTCGATTCGGTCTGTTGCCAGTTGATCACAATTTCCCCCACAACCACCCTTGATAGCGAAGCCAAAAGCTTCACTGAATCCAACGCACGGACTAACTAGCAGATGTTTGGAAATTTCTTTCAGGAAATAATCGCACAAGGCTCCTCGATGGCAGGGGCAGTACCAGGGCTCGGTGACGGTGCGAACGCTAAGACGGATTGGTACTCCGGACTTTCGAATCTCGCGATTATGGGTGGAGCCGTTTTGCTCCCGTTCATTTTGAGCCGAACCATTTCGAAAAAGCTCAAGATGCCCACGCACATGAGTGCGTTTTATTGGATCATTTTGTCGGTGCTCACCACCTCGCTGGTTCTAGGACTGACGTTTTTCAATCCTGCGAGAGGACAGAAACGACAAAGTTCAGCGACTACTGAAGAAAAACCATTGTTTGACACTGGGTTGAAGCTGAAATGGGGTCCAGAAATCGTCGGGGGGACGAATCTAATCTACGCGATCGACCGATCCAGCGAAGGAAACGTCAAAGTCAAGGTTACCGCAAAAGACTTCATGGTCCCGCTTATCAATCGGCTAAATCCTTCTGGAACGAAGGAGTTGCTGATCCGTCCGATCGGTGAAGACCAAATTGAAATCACGATTCCGGACGTAGATGATATCGAACTTTCCGAGATCAAGCGGCAGATTACCGACTCTGGGATTCTCCAATTTCGAATCGTTGCGAATCAAAATGACCACAAGAACATCATTGATCTGGCAATCGCTCAAGCCAACAGTCCTGACCAAAATGTTCGCCTGAAGCGTAACATCGTGATGGCCGACAAAACGACCAATGAGGAGAGAGTGGTTGGTTTGTGGCGAACGCTGGGCCGGGGAATCGAAGTCGATGGGGTTCGGCAGGTAACCGGTTATCAGTCCGGGGATCTCATTCGTAACTCACAAACAGGTCGATTGATTTCGCCCCCACCCGGAGGCAAACCTAACGATTTTGAAAAATGGCTTGCGGCCCAGGGAATCGTTGATGTGGACATCCTTTTGGCATTGGAAAAATCAGGTAAGCCATACGTCGAGGTCAATGGTAGCGATCTGACGAGCGCAAAAAAGGGAGTTTCCTCCAAGGGTGGCTACGAAGTCAACTTTACGATGTCGGTTGGCGGTGGTGACAAACTCATGCGGCTAACCGGAGCGAATTTGCCTTCTGGTAAGGGTGGCATGGGCCAAAGTGACTTTAAGAGACGAATGGCAATCTTACTGGACAATCGCATTTTGTCGGCTCCAAGCTTGAATTCTACGATTCGCAGCCAAGGGTTGATTGAAGGCAATTTCTCGGAAAAGGAAGTCGACTTTCTTGTTAATATTTTAAACGCGGGTGCTCTTCCTGGTGCCTTGAGCAAGACCCCGATCAGCGAAAACTCCGTTGGAGCCAGTATGGGTCTCGATGCCATCAACAAGGCGGGTTACGCAAGCGCGATTTCGCTGTTGGTTACGATCGTTTGCGTGCTTATCTACTATCGTTTTTCGGGTGTTGTTGCCACGTTTGCATTGCTGCTCAATTTGGGAATGATTATGGCTTGCATCATTCTGATCAAGCAACCGCTGACCCTTTCCGGTATTGCTGGCCTCGTATTGTCGGTTGGTATGAGTGTTGACGCGAACGTTCTCGTCTTTGAGCGAATACGAGAAGAGACGGAGAAAAAAGCCACACCGCGAATGGCCATTCGAAATGGTTTTGACCGAGCGTGGACGACTATTTTCGACTCGAATTTGACCACGTTGATTACAGCTGTTGTGTTGTATTTCGTGGGTACCGAACAGATCAAGGGCTTTGCGATCACCTTGATCATCGGATTGGTAATCAGCTTGTTCACAGCGGTTTTCGTCACTCACAAATTGTTTGAAGTTGCCGAAAAATGGAAGTTCATTTCGCTCAAAATGTCGGATTATGTCAACACAGGTCGCAAGGCGTATTTCGGCGACAAAGACGTTGATTTCATGAAATACCGATTTTATTGCTACACCGGATCCTTGATCCTGATCGTTGGAGGCTTGGTTGCGACCGGACTTCGCGGTAGGCAGGTCCTAGATATCGACTTCAATGGCGGTACCTCAATCGTTTTCACGCTGGACAAAAGCATGCCGGTTGAAGACGTGAGGGCTATTTCCAATAAGGCCTTTGAAAAAGACTCCGAAGGGCTTCCTATTCAGACATCGTTGACCAACGTCGAAATGACAGGGCACGAAAAGAATACCGTTTACAAGCTGGATGTTTCGATCAAAGACAAAGACGACGTGACGTCTCGCCTGGTCAATGGATTTGCGCAAAGCGAAAAAGCAGGACTAGTTACCTATGACGTCATCATCAAGCCATCCGGATCTCCGCAATCGGATTCGTGGACTTCAAAGAGTCCTATCCGATTGGTGTCATTTCAAGAACTGGGTGCTGACGTAAAAACGGATGGAGAAGTGAAAGCTGACCAGACTGCCACACCTGCAGACCAGACGGCCGCTCCAATTGTTCCAAGTCCTGTCGCACCCGCGAACATGCCCGGCGACGAAAATACGGTGAAGACGTCGTTTGATGTGTCTTTCAAGAGTGGCAAAGGGGACACGGCCAGAATGAATGCGATGCAGGTTGCCGATGCGTTGATCGATGCTGCCAAGTCGATACAAATGACCTTGGTCACCGCGCAAATTGAACTGGTTCCAAAAAGCGCAACGGGTTGGACCCCCGAATCCTTAAATGGGTACACGGATTGGAAGATAACGTTGCCGTTCGATTCGCCGTCGGCCATCGCAATCGTCGAAAAGATGAAGGAAAAACTGCGATCCCAACCAGTCTGGGAGTCGGTGAGCAAAATCGAATCGCGAGTTGCAGGCGAAATGCAGAGGCGAGCCATTGCTGGCCTGTTGCTCAGTTTGGTGTTTATTATCGGCTACATTTGGTTCCGCTTTCAACGCTTGGCCTACGGTATCGCTGCCGTTATTGCTCTGGTTCACGATGTCTTGATCACGCTCGCCTTCATCGCCGTAAGCCATTGGCTATTCAAGCCCTTTGGCTTTCTGCTGATCGAGGATTTTAAAGTATCGTTGACTACGATTGCGGGCTTTTTGACGATTATCGGTTACTCACTCAACGATACGATCGTGGTGTTTGACCGAATTCGAGAGGTCAAGGGTAAGAGTCAAAACCTGACGGAGCAAATGATCAATGCGAGCGTGACGCAAACGCTGAGCCGAACCTTGCTGACATCCTCTACAACCATCGTCGCGATTTTATTGATGTACATGTTTGGAGGCGAAGGCATCCATGGATTTGCGTACTGCTTGTTCATCGGCATCGTGGTCGGAACCTACAGTTCGATCTTCATCGCAGCCCCGATTCTGATTTGGTTCGTCAAGCGGGAGCAAGCCGCCAAGCTTGCGTCCAAGGTGAACGGCTAAAATGAGGCCCTCGCTCCCATCCAATCCCAACCCGAAGCGTGAGCGAGGGACACTTTTGCAGCGTGAGCGAGGGACAATTTCGAAGCGTGAGCGAGGGACAATTTCACAGGTCCCTCACTTACGTGTCGGGTTATGATTGATCGCTTTCACGTCGCCAAGACGTGAAAAGCCGTCAGGATTTTATTGATCCGTGTTATGGGGAAGGAATCCATACGCTACACTTAATGGGTAGTTCTGGAGAAGGTCCGTCCCTTCAAACCGTTGTAGTATCTTCAGTTCAAGGAAACCGAAAAATGTCCATGGAAAATTCACGACTTGAAATCGTTGACTCGCCCAAGGCACGCTGCTGCAACTGGACTTACTGGGCGGGTGGTTTGTTTTGTGGAATCGCGTTGACGTTTTTGTTGGGAATTGCTTTTTGGGCGGGACGCCAATCGGCTTCTAAGCTTGACGAATCAACTTCCTGGAACGACATCCCTAGGGACCGCATTCATCCGGACTTTCTTTCTGCAACGTCGACGCATGGTGGAACGAACATGGCAGTTTGTACCGCGGCGGTCGGTGATGATGCGGAAGGCTTCTTCACGTTGGACTATATCACGGGCGACCTAAGAGGTTGGGTCTACTATCCGAGGCAAGGCGCCTTTGGAGGGATGTTTGTTACGAACGTGATACCACAATTGGGGCAGAGTAAGAATCCCGAGTACCTACTTGTGAGCGGCCATACTGCCGCCGCCCGTCTTGGTGGCAACGTCAAGTTAGCTCAGTCACTTATTTATGTGGTCGACACTCGATCGGGTTATTTTGCTGCTTACACGGCGCCATGGAATAGCACGTTAGAATCCTCTGCCGGCTCACCACAAGGTGGACAAATGATCTTTGTAAGCGGTGCCCAAATCCGAGAATCAAATGCTGGGGTCAAGAAGCCGACGATGCCCATGCCAAACGCTGCCGCACCAGGTGCCAAGAATCCAGGTGCTGGCGATCCGGCAGATCCAAATAAACCAGCCAACCCAAATAACCCAAACATTAAAAAACCCAAGTAAGAACGAGTAGATGGCAATAAGTGAATGGGTTAGCGGGCGCGTTTTCAAATTCGTCCATGGAAACAATCTTGTCTATAACACCTGTTGGGAAGACCCACGGTTGGACCGTCAGGCGCTTGAGCTAACCTCTCAAGATCGCGTTTTGGTAATCACCTCTGCGGGCTGCAATGCCCTGGATTACTTGCTGGCGGGTGCAGGGCATGTATACGCGGTGGACATGAATCCACGCCAGAACGCGTTGTTAGAGCTCAAGTTGTCGGCGATTCGCAACCTCGACTACGATCGTTTCTTTCAAATGTTTGGCCAGGGCTATTTGCCCAATGCGGAATCCGTCTACGCCTCGCACTTGCGGAAGTCATTATCCGCACCGAGTCGAAAGTATTGGGATCGATGGATTCGATTTTTCGATAACCCAGCCAAGTCGTTCTATTTCCGAGGCACCTCCGGCGCTTTTGCACGGATGATCGGAATCTACATCAATCGAGTCGCTCGATGCCGAAAAGAAGTTCAAGAGATCTTGGACGCTCCATCGTTAGCGGAACAGCAAGAAATCTACTCCCGAACCAGAGGTAAAATCTGGTCGAAGACGTTGCGTTTTGCCATGAATCGGGACACGACGCTGAGCATGCTCGGAGTCCCCAAAGCTCAACGCAAGCAGATTGACGAACAGTATCCCGGCGGCATTGTTAAGTTCGTTGAGGATTCCTTGGAAGCCGTCTTTGCCAAGATCCCGATTCAAGACAACTATTTTTGGCGTGTCTACATTACTGGCAGCTACACACTGACATGCTGTCCGGAATATGTCAAGCAAGCCAACTACGAAAAGCTGCGTGGCGGACTTATCGATCGACTCACGGTCAATACCGATTCCGTCCAGGGCTTCCTTGAGAAGCACGATGGGCAAATATCGAGGTTTGTGTTGTTGGATCACATGGATTGGTTGAGCGATCATTACTTTCCGCTGTTGGAATCCGAATGGCAAGCGATCCTAAGCCGAGCGGCACCGAAGACTCGTATACTATGGCGATCTGGCGGTTTGAGGACTGAGTTCATGAACGAAGTCACCGTACAGCGAAACGGGCGATCCGTAAAATTGCCTGAACTCTTGAGTTTCAATTCCGAACTTTCAGGCCGCCTGCATCAATTGGATCGTGTCCACACCTACGGCAGTTTCTACATCGCTGACCTAATCGGTTAGTTGTCATCGGTTAGTCGTCTGAAAAACAACGGGAGGGCGAGGCTCTTGCCGAGCTAATGCCGCCATGGTTCGGCAGGAGCCTCACCCTCCCGGTCAATGAATTACGTGGGAAAAGTCGAAGTAAACAGGTTAGCAGGGGTGGCCTCACCTCACCACAAACGCCCGAATTCATACGAATCCGGTTTCCAACTACTCAGGAGCCATTATCTTGCATCTACCGATAGGTTTTCGTTTTGCTGGAGTTGTCGGCGGGATCAAGAGTCGGGCTGGGGCGCGTGACGTAACGCTCATCGTTTCCGATTCGCCATGTGTCGCCGCAGGCGTTTACACCACCAATCAAATCGTGGCGGCACCAGTTGTGGTATCTCGAAGCCGAACGCCCTCGAATACAATTCGGGGCATTGTAGTCAACAGCGGTAACGCCAATGCCTGCACCGGGACACGCGGCCACCAGGATGCCGTCGAGATGACAAAGCATGCTGCAGGAGCAGTTGATCCCTCGGGCAAGTTAACGGCCGAACAATTTGTCGTCATGAGCACCGGCATCATCGGACGGTTTCTACCGATGGAGAAGATCAAAGCTGGCATCTCGGCAGCGGCGAGTGAATTGGCATCGACCGAGCAAGCCTACTTGAACGCATGCGATGGGATCCTGACCACGGATATCGCTCGAAAAACGACAGAGCGCAAATTCAGTCTGGATGGCCGTGAAACCCACATCGTCGGAATGTGCAAAGGAGCCGGAATGATTGGGCCTAAGATGGCGACCATGCTCGCTATCATCATCACTGACGCACCGCTCGAAGCGAAACAAGCTCAGCGCCTCCTTCAGGCCGCTGCCAACAAATCGTTCAACTGCATTAGCGTGGAAGGGCACATGAGTACCAACGACACTCTGGTGATGCTTGCGTCGCAGCCGACTAGTGATGTTCCTGCCTTGACCGAGGTGAATGAAATGGAATTTGCCAAGGAGCTTAATGAGATGGCGATTGAACTGGCCAAGAAGATTCCAGATGACGGTGAAGGTGCCACGCACTTGATCGAGATTCGCATCCAAGGTGCGAACACCGATGCCGATGCCGATGCGGTTGCTCGCAGTGTGGCTTTAAGCAATCTCGTCAAGACTGCGATAACCGGAGGCGACCCGAATTGGGGTCGTATTGTGTCCGCTGCGGGCTATGCAGGCGTACCTATTCGGCCAGATCACACAGCCCTCAAGATCAACGGCATCCCGCTCTTTGATCGCGGGGAGCCACTCGCCTTTGATGCAGGGAATGTTAGCCAATCAATCAAAGGCCGAAAACTTACCGAAATCGATCTGCAAGTTGGTCTTGGGCCTGGCGCTGCGACCCATTGGACGACCGATTTGAACACCGAGTACGTTCGGTTCAATTCAGAATACACGACTTAGGGCGAGCGGCAGACCAAAAACTACCTGCCAAGGGTTTCAATGAGCGAGCGAGGCTACGCCTGTAAACATCGTTGCCAAGTCAATCGATTGAAAAACAACGGGAGAGCGAGGCTCCTGCCGAGCTGGCGTCGCAGAGGTTCGGCAGGAGCCTCTCCCTCCCGGTACAATCAATGCTGCCGCTCGCCTAGAGGGCTATCGTTCTGCAGGTTTCTGCAATCAACAAACCCTTGGATATAAAACGCTAGCTTTTCAATGGCGCAGTAAACCGTCATTCTGTTGAATCCAATACGTATCAAGACTCAAGTCGTTCGATCACGGAGGACGATACAATTGGGTGGACTTTGATGACGATACCGATGCGCTCGGGCAAATAGGAATCCTGTTAACAGCGAATGAGTAGTAACAGTGCTAGGTCGGTTAACAAACTGGAAACTCGCTCCTTGGTCTCAGTACGCGGCTTTTGCATGCATGATCTGTACCGTGGTGGGTTGCGCATCGGCCGTCAAGTCACCCAAGCCAACACCTCCGACCAGCGCAGCAGTCGGCAACAACACCACGATTGTGGCCATTGCGCCAGCTCCTTCGGCTAGCAATTGCAGTTTGCCGGAATTCCTGGGTCTGCCCAGTTTAGCCAAGGGAACGGGCGGCATCCTTCAACGTCTCGGAAGCCGATTGCTCAGTGGCCTGGATTTGACCGGTCGCTTCCCTGGCTTGCAACCACAACCGCCCGTGCTTCCCATTACAGATCCTGCCAATATGGAAGAGGGTGCGCCACCGGCCGTACAGGCAGCCGCCGAGATCAAGCAGGAAGAGGACGCAGCGCCACAAAAAATCATGGCAATTCGTTACCTAGCTACCTTGGGATGTGGTGGCTGCTACGAAAAAGTCGAGGATGCGTTGCTCGAAGGGATGAGTGATTGCACCGAAGAAGTCCGATTTGAAGCCGTCAAAGCCATTCAATGCAAACCCGAATGCGGTTGCAAATTTTGTAGTTCACCATCGTGTTGCAGCGCCAAAGTTCGCAAGAGATTACTCGAACTTACGACTTGTGAGAAAGAGCCTTCAGCGAGAATACGCCGAGTCGCTCGCATGGCGTTGGCATGTTGCAATTCGAAGCCGTTAGAAGAAGACGACATACCGCGCGAAGGACCACCAGCCCCAGCTGCGGACCTGGCTTTCACCACCAACAGTCTTTCTTCCCCATTTTTCGACGGCATTCAATTGGTTAGTTTTGAGAACGCCGCAATACCGTCGCAGGCTGGAGACATGATACTTGCAAGGGTTAATGGGGAACCTGTTTTCGAAAGCCAGATCCTGCCCTTGGTTGAGGCCCGATTGCGAAGCGGAGATGCATTGAACGCAAACGATCCAACCGTTCGACGCAAGCAACTGAATGTGGAAACGACGCGAGTCATTGATTGGAAATTGATTGGCCAACAAACGCGGAATGAAGTTCGAATGGCAGCCGCGGGCATGGACCCACCCACACTTAGTCCTCAAGAAATTCAAGCTTGGTTCGCGCGTCGCATTCAGATTGCACCCGACGTTTCGTCTCAAGAATTGTTGGCCTACTATGAAATAAATCGAGAACGCTATCGAGTTCCAATGAAGTTGCGGTGGGAGCAGATTTCCGTGTTGGTCAACGAATGTTCCAATCGCGAGTCGGCGAATAGGATTGCAGCGTTTTTGCGAAACCGTGCGTTAGGAGTTCTAATCGAGCCGCCTACTGATTTTTCAAAGGACAAGATCGAAACGGAAATCCATCCTTGGACGGAAATTACTAGCGTGGATCTAGCACCGCTGCGGTCCGCATTGCGAAATCTCCAGCCGGGCCAGGTATCTCAAGCGATTGATGCCCACGAGAAACTTCACCTTCTGCGCGTTCTTGAGCGGCAAGAGGAGGGGTATCTGCCGTTGCCTGTTGTTGTCGATCGCATTCGAATTGAAATCCTTAGCGAACGAAATCGAACTGCAGAGTTGCGATTGATCGGACAACTTCGTTCGCAAAGTCAGATTTGGACTGTTTTTGATGCTACGATTCAGTCCAACGACAACAGTAGTACCTCTCAAAACGTGATTCCAGTTTCGACCCAATGGCAGCGAAATTAACATGAAAAATGGTGGCGAGCGCCAGCGGAATTGGAAGGGCCAATCAGAGAGTGTGGTTGAGCCTGTTCGTCATCGGTGGCAAGTCGAAGCTGGGCGAGACAGCAGTGATCCGTCTCCGGTTCGATCGTTTCGAACAACGCTCGCGTTGTTGCTGCTGCTTTCCGTTTGCATGCTTTCCGCATTTGTCTACTTGTTATTGCATGCCCCAATCAAGACACCCATCATTACGGTTGCTGCAACGAATTACGTTTGGCCGCTTCCACCTAACGGTTGGGCCGCGGAGGATGTGTCTGGATTGGCAACCTTGCATGGAAAAGCACTGCACTGGAAAGACTCAAGCAAAGCCTGGCAAACGAAGTCGTCTTGTTTGGACGATCTTCGAACTCAGCTTCGCGAGCTCTCATCGTTAGCGCGGCGGGCTGGTACGATTATTCTCTATATCAACATGCATGGTGCGGTGAACGAGGAGGGTGAAGCTTGCTTTATTCCGCCGGCAGCGAGTTCACTGGCAACGGCTCAGTGGATTACCATGGAGGAACTCGGAGCGACGATTGTCACCAACACGCCTTCAGGTGTAAAGGTTTTGCTTGTCCTGGACTGTGTCCATCAGAGGGTCCATTGGAATACAGCACAACTCAATAACACCTTTGTGAATCGAGTGGAGTCCTGGGCTGCGACCCCCCGTCCAGAGTCGATCGTGGTGCTAACCTCATCCTCGCCAGATCAGCAGTCATGCTCCAGTCCAGAGTTGCATTCCACGATTTTTGGTCGTGAGCTGCGACTCGGACTTGCTGGTGCAGCAGACCATCGATCAACCGAATCGAGGCCGGCAAACGGTAATGGAGATGGGGCGGTCAGCGTCCGTGAGCTTGCGGACTACTTGGTTTCAGCCGTTGACGGCTGGACTCAATCGCATCGTGGTACTTCACAAACACCTCGCGTCATGCCGCAAGGGTTTGTCGATTTTCGTGTCGCATGGTCGCTCAAGCCGGGTGAGTTGGGACGCCAAATCGCTGCCGCTCATCATACCGACGTTGCTGTTTCCAATACGCCCCCGGAGGACCTTGCCGAACTTTGGAGGGGGATGGACTTCTTGCGAGATTTGGGAGTGTATCGCTACGATCCTAAGAATTGGGCGGAACTCGAACAGAAGCTTCTATGGCTAGAGCAACTGTCCGCTGCTGGTTCGGCCTATGCCGAATTGGCTTCCAAACAAGTCTTTCCTGCGCTAAGTCGACGCATTAAAGATTCGCTCGCTCGCGGAAAGAAACTTTCCAGCACGCACAATGAGGTAGCCAAGTCGCGGATACTTCACGAGGGCGCAGAGACCGAGGCTGCTCCATCCCATGTGCCATCGCTAGCGTTACAAGAATTCCTAAGCGAAGTTCCTTCCGGTACAGCCAACACCCTCCGAGCCAGCATCGTTGGCGCTGCTGTGGACGCGAATCAGAGCCTGGCTCAGGTCGTCGCTTTGGCTGGACTCCCGCCCGAGACCACGCAATGGAACGAATTGAATTTTGTTGGGATAACACAGAAATACGAATGCGCAACCCAATGGCCGGATCGCGACATTATTCAGGAATTGTTTGAATTGCGAGACCGTTGTGAACGGTTGGCAATCCGTGGTGATATTCGCGGCCATCGTTGGCGTCGCCCAGCCCAGTTGGTCGCCGATCGAGAACGTCGCCAAGCGGAAGATCAACTCATCCTGGGGCCCCTTGATCTGTCGTTGATCGGAAACGAGAGCCAGACTTGGAGCGGATTTCGGAAGTCGCTGGACGCAATCGATAGCAACAAGGAGAGCATCGCTTCCCGAATCGAAGCTGCAATTGAGATCCGGGATCAAGGTCTTTCCGAGCTAGCGTATTTAGCTGCATGGATCTGTTCCCCCGACACTGAGTTTGAAGACCTTGGAGATTGGAAGACTTCGGATTCTGAAAAAGAGCCATCCGAGGCGGCAGCTCCACTGCTCAATACCAAGCCAGCGGGCGCAGATCGTGAGCAACTGGCAATCCAAGAATTAAAGCGATTCATCAGTGGACTCCAAGAGCTCGGGGAATTGATAAGCAATGTCTCAGAACTTGGAAGCGGCAAAAAGGAACAGCTCAATGAAGTATTGGGCCAAGTGAACCGAGATTCAGATTCGCTAAAAGCGTTGGTCCGAGATCACCTAGATCGCTCACTCCGAACGCCCGCAACAAACGGTGCGACCATCCGGCAAGTCGAATCGTTATTGGCTTTGCCATTCCTATCGGCCTACGACAGAGTTTCGCTTCGAAAGAAGCTTGAGCAACTAATTCGTGATTCCATTCGCCCAAGCCAACCCATGCAGATTGAGGATTCTGAGTCCGGAGTGTCGGCTATCAAGAACAGGCTTGGGCTCGGTCCGCGATCAACACCGTTGGCAAGCGCACGTACCGAGAATTCAGGCCCTCAACGAGCAAGATATGCTGAACGGATGCGGATTTGGGCTTCCCACCCGCTTGGCGAGATCCTGCAGCTGAAAGACGGTTTATCAATCGAGGCCTCGTACGGTCCGGCAAATGCGAGTGTGAGCGATTCGGAACGTGAACTGGTCGCGATCGATGGTGCCAATTCTCGGTTGCGCCGCTGTTATCAGTCCATGCTTTCGTTTAACGCATTCCGCATAGAGGATTGGGGACAGAGTTCAGGCATTAAACAAACCATTGCGCCCGAGTCGGATGAATGGAATAAAAATGCGTTTGCTGAACAGTACGAACGTGCCATCCTTCCAGTTTGCCCCATTCGATTCGAATCGAATAGCGCGTTGTCGTTTCGAAGGCTCGCACTCAAGGACCTACTCCTTTGGTTTGCACATCGGACGATCGATGACTTTTACGCGGACGGGAGGTCCGATGGATTATTTGGTACAAGTTCGGAAACCTACTTTGAGCGGGCGGTTCAACGGGTCTTGAATTACGCTTCGTCAATCCAAGAGTCGACAGCAAGCATGAGCGAAACGGCTCACTCGATTAGCGAACAAGTGCACATCCTCGGCCCCATTGCTCGCAATGGCATAATCGCATCGGTAAAACAAGGATCGCCGGTTGCCGAACCCGATCGAATTCCGTTTGAGGTCAGTGTCCAGCCGACAGTTGCTACCGTATCGACGGAACTGCCGTGGAAGTTACCGATTCCAAACGGGCTCGCAACAATCCTAGTTCGCAATCCGAGAGGGATTTTGCGACAGCGCAGAATTGGGGTTTCCATGCCGGTTTCGGGACAAACCCCAAGTTACAATCTGGAGTGTCCTGCGTTGGATCAGTCGCTAACACACGAAGTGGTCGTAGTCTATCGAGGGCATGAGTTTCCCGCCCCTATGTTTGTGCGACAAGGGATCGTGGTTGATTTTAAACCTAGTCAATACGATTGGGCGGAATTAGTTCTTTTTGGTGATCGTCAGCGACAGCCTTCGACTGTTTTTGTGCTCGACTGTTCTTGGAGCATGGGGGAAGAGATTCCCGTGGAGGCGATCGCATTGAGATCGCAGTCTCGGCTTGAGCTTGCCAAAGAGAGCGTGTTGCGCATGCTTACGCAAATTGCTTCAAGACCAGACGCCAGGGTTGGCGTGCGTCTGTTTGGACATCGTTTGGGATGGTCTCGTCCTATCGACGAGAAGACGGGCGCGACGAAGGGAAAAACTCAAATACTGGTCCAGCCAAATTACCCCGACGCGATTCCAAACGATCTTGTGCCAAGCCGCGACGTTGAGGCGATACTTCCTCTTGGGCGATTTACTACGGACATGATCGGTGGTTTGTCGAGCAAACTCACAAAAATCGTACCATGGGGCCAGTCTCCGCTCTATCTTTCCATCATTGAGTCCTTTCGGGATTTCAGTGCAGACGACGATTCCACGGCCAAGAGTATCGTGATCATTACCGATGGCGACAATTTTCAATTTAATGCTTCCGGACGTCCGGGCGGCGAACCAGGTTCAACGACAACCTTGGAGGGAGTCTATCGAGCGTGGAGTACGAACAAGGTGCCGTTGTTTATTTTGGGGGTTGGAGTGTCGGATCGGGAAAATGCGAATTCGCGCAAAACGTTGCAGGAGTTGGCAGAGCGTACGAAGGGAAAGTATTACGATATCGAAAACGGTAGCGATCTGCTACGAGCTCTTTCCGAGCAACTTTCCTTGGGAACCTATCGTGTGACCAAGTCCGATGCAGTTCAGAACGGGAAGAATCCGGATGCGTTTGCGGAAGCCAAACTCAACACACCCATAGAACTGACCAAGATAACGCAAGCACCCTACGATGTCGCGTTTCAGGCGATCTCAAAGTCAATTCAGCTCCGCGGAGGTGAGTCTGTAGAACTGTTTTTGACGGATGACGCGCGGGACATCGTGAGCAAGCCGTACGACAGGTCATCGCCGCGTTCCGCCACCTTGGTTCGGACGGGGGATAGTGGTCGAATGATTGCACGCGTCCACCGTCCGTCGCAGCACAAGAATGGCGTGAATTTCCCAGTCTCGATACAAGATCCAGACAGTCACTTCACTCCAAGACCCGATCAACTTTGGATCGAGGTGACTCCCATCGTGGCCAATGTGAAACTGCCGCGACAAACCTATTATTTTTTCGACACGCATTACGAAGCCAAAACTCCAGTTCCATTGGTCAACTGGCACGCATCCAATTGGCCTGAGTCGGCAACTGCGGCAGACGTGCGTATTTGGGCTAAGTACGATCCGACGCCCAACTTGCAAACAATTTCCATTGTGCAAGTGCGTCAGAATTCGCAGCGCTACTCAGAGGGTGTGGAAGTGAGTGGAGTAGAGGGTGTCAGGCTAAGCATTCATGTTTTGGAGAATCGCGCCAAACCCGAAGTTGTAGAAATTCAAGTGACCGAAATGCACAATGATCGATCGAGCGGTATTGGATCGATTCGAGTGAATCTGGAAACAGAGGAATCGAATATGCCCAGCCGCATCGTACGTCGATTTGAGACCGAGAGTAAGATGGCGATCCACACGTTCGAGTTCGACGCGTCGGTGAGCGCGAGGATGCTGCGTTCACCTGGGTCGCGTCTAACGATTCAATCGAGGACAGCCTCCCACGAAGGGGCGTGGCAGCTTCAGGCTGGGCAGCCGATTCGCGTGGACGTCACGAGCGTGCCGGAAACACTACCTCAAATTGGGTTCCCCACATCCGGCAAGCCGCAACGACGATGAGCGTGTGAGTTCTCACCTGTCTGGGCACAACAGGCGTTGCAACCTGTTTCTTCGTCATTCTTTCCCCAGCTTACTCGTGCAAACTGAACTGGTCCATCCGCTGTTGCGTCGGGAGTCGGTCATAGTTGCGTGCCCCAACTTGCGGCGTATGAAAGACACAGCCGACAAAAGTAGCAGGCACGCTCCGTCGTGCCGTCCGCTATCGGCCATTTAATGGGATTTCCAGGTGAACGGCACATGGAATGTGCCTACTACTTTGACTTTTGTCGGCTGTGTCATGAAAGAAATGGGAGCGATGCTCTAAACCAAGAAACTGTAAACCAAGAAACACAGCCAGCAATGCAGAGGGAATCGGGATTATTTCTATTGGTTTTGCCTTGGTGCATTGCGGTTGCTTTCGGCTTTTCAATCTTAATTACGTACAGTTCGCTGGCCGGCTCAGGTTCCGTCTCACCTCCTTTCTGGCCAAACGATATTGAGCTTGTTGATGCGAACGAAGGACACGCGTTGTTGGTATTTATTCATCCAAAGTGTCCATGCACTTTTGCCACGGTTTCCGAACTCGAGCGTTTGGTCGCAGAAATCAACCCTCCTTGCCAAATCGTGTTTTTACTGAATTGCCCAAAACTCCAACAGTCTCAATGGTCCCGTTCGGCACTTGCGAGCCGTTGCAACGCATTTCCTGGTGGTCGTGTGATATTGGATTTTGACGGCGAATTGGCGACAAAGTTTAAGGCCAAGAACAGCGGTTATTGCTTGTTGTATTTGGAAGGCCAGTTGCTGTTCCAAGGCGGCGTAACCACGGAACGAGGCCATGAAGGACAGAGCCTTGGACGTGATGCATTGCGACAATTGTTAACGGGTCAAAAAACAACAATACGTCGAACTCCCGTTTTCGGATGCGAACTATTCCATTTGGGTCCGAAGCAGCCTCGGGAAACAGGTTGTTGCAAGGGAACATCCATATGACAACGCAAAGCACTATGGTCTCAACCGAAGTACAAACGTCCGAGATTGTAAATCGCGAACTACACAACAGTCGATGCAATACAGATCGCTTGTTCGCAGTGCTGATGCTCTTACAGTTGATTGGAGCGGTCCTCACTGCGATGGTCGCCTCGCCTTACACTTGGGTAGGCTACGAAAGCAAAGTTCACATCCATGTTTGGGTTGCCATCGGGCTTGGGACTTTACTAGCCTCTTTGCCTATTTGGCTGGCTTGGCTTCGTCCGGGTTCTGTTTTGACGAGACAGTTGATCGTTGTATCGCAGATGCTATTTGCATCCCTCTTTATCCATCTTAGCGGCGGACGAATCGAAACCCACTTTCATATCTTCGTATCACTAGCGTTTCTAGCCTTCTATCGCGATTGGCGAGTCCTTGTCACGGCGACACTCGTCATTGCAGTGGATCACTTTGCGAGAGGCTACTTTTGGCCTCAGTCGATTTTTGGAGTATTGACAGCCAGCCCTTGGCGTTCGGTGGAACACGCTGGCTGGGTGCTGCTGGAAGATGTCATTCTGATCGTAGCTGGACAAGAGAACCTTCGCAGCTTGAAGCGAGCAGCCCGACGTGAAGCAGAACTTGCAATACTGAATCAGAGTTTTGAAGATCAAGTCAGGGCCAAGACTCAAGAGGCGGTCCACGCGTGCCAAGTGGCGGAATCATCACTGAAAGAGGTCACGGCACTTCGAATCGCTTTGGACCAGCACTCACTTCTCCTGATTAGTGATCGTTCTTTCAACATCACCGATGCCAACGCGGAACTTTGCCGCATCAGCGGATACGAGCGAGAAGAACTGATAGGTCATGATCAACGCATGCTCGATTCTGGATTCCATCCAACCTCCTTCTGGGTTAATATGTCAAGGGCGCTGGCAAACGGAAAGCCATGGCGAAACGATGTTTGCCATCGAGCCAAAGACGGCTCAATCTATTGGGTCGACTCAACTATTTTCGCGCAGTTGGATCCAGATGGAAAACCTGAGAAATATATTTCGTTGCAGTTTGACATCACCGACAAAAAAATAGCGGAAGACTCACTAATCGCCGCGAATCAGCGATATCAGACGTTGGCTTCTGCCGTTGATCGCAGTCCCGACGCAATTGTCATTACCGACCTGAATGGAATCGTGCGATTTGCCAATCCGGCGGCCCAGAAACTCGACGCAATGTTCGGCCATGACCTTTGCGTTGGTTCCCTTGCACTCATTTTCACCAACGGAAGAATCGACGTCCAGCTTAAAGAAAGGCTTGTAAAAACAGTGCTCTCCGGCGAGGACTTCAGCAGTCATATCGAATGCAGCCATAATACGCATGGAGAGCGGCTTGAATTTGAGGATCATTGCTCGATTTCGCCTACAAAACTGTTGAGCGTGACCGCTTCGCCTTTAATCAATTCGAGAAACGCGATCGACGGCATATTACTGGCGAAAAGGGACGTTACCGAAGAGTACCTTCGACAGCGATCGCTTTTGGAAATCACCACAGCCATGGATGCCGCTTCCGATTGTGTGTTCATTGTTGACGCCGAAACCATGCAATTCGTTTACGTCAATCAAGGCGCAGCAAAGCAAGTTGGTTACAACCTAGCGGAATTGCAACAGATGACTCCCTCCGATATCAATCCGCAATTTGATCCAGAACGCTTAAGGGATTTAGTCGATTCGCAACAGGTACGATCGGGTTCCTCGAAGCATCTCCGAACCGAACACAAGCATCGCGATGGTCACTTCATCCCGGTCGACGTCTCGCTGCAGTTCATACCGCAACTGGGTAGAAAGGGTCGCTATTTTGCCGTTGTTCGGGACATTTCGGAACAGTTAGCATCGAACCAAATTCTCGAAGCTGCGAAAGAACAAGCCGAATCATCCTGTCGATCGAAAAGTGAATTCTTGGCCAACATGAGCCATGAAATCCGAACACCGATGACGGCTATTCTGGGTTTTGCGGATTTGCTGGATAGCGATGGAGATTTCTCTCGCAACCCTGCTCTAGCGGCGAACGCCGTTCAAACGATTCGTTCCAATGCCAACCACTTACTAGCGATTGTAAACGATATCTTGGACATGTCCAAGATCGACGCCGGTAGGATGACCGTCGAACGCATCTACTTTTCGCCAAGCCAAATCGTGGAAGAAGTGGCTTCACTACTGCGACCTCGGGCCATTGGCAAAGGCATTGCCCTTCACATCCAGTACGGAACCAAAATTCCATCCAAAATAAAAACGGACCCAACTCGGTTACGCCAGATTTTGCTCAATCTAGTAGGCAATGCGATCAAGTTTACCGAGGTCGGCAGCATTACCTTGCACATCGCGTTTCAACGGAATTTCAATCAGATGCAGTTCGCTGTGGAAGACACGGGTATCGGAATGAATAAACAACAACGCGATCTCATTGCACTCTTTGATGCATTTTCTCAGGCAGACGGTTCCACATCACGGCAATTTGGCGGAACAGGTTTGGGATTGAGGATCTCCAATTCACTAGCGGAAATGTTAGGTGGCAATCTGACCGTGGAATCCGAATCAGGCAATGGCAGCACTTTTACGGTAACCATATCTGCGGGCGATCTTACCGGTGTCGAGTTTATCGATACGGAAACGGCATCGCTCCTATTGGGGAAAAATGGCGAAGATTCGAAAAGATCGAACTTGCCCGTCGAAACCAAACCGTTATCGCTTTCAGGGCTTAAAATTTTGCTTGCCGAAGATGGCCCCGACAATCAGCGTCTCATTTCATTCCACTTGAAGAAAGCTGGAGCTGATGTCACGGTTGCTGAAAATGGCAGGATCGCCGCAGAGCTTGTGGAGAAAGACGATTCTCGATTCGATCTCGTCTTTATGGACATGCAAATGCCGGAGTTAGACGGTTACGAAGCCACCCGACGATTGCGAACTGGCGGTCACCAAATACCGATTATCGCGTTAACAGCCCACGCAATGGAAAGTGATCGACAGAAATGCTTGGATGCCGGTTGCAATGACTACACTACCAAGCCGATCAATCGTCCGATGTTGATTGAAATTGCTGCAAAATACGGCAATCGACCAGTCGGTCCGATTTTAACGAACGAGATGCCTGCTTGCGGCGCGCTTACTTTGAATCGATAGCCAGATTCTTGGCTCGATCGATATCGAGTCCGAGCTGATTTAACAACTGGTGTTTGGATTCAAATTTTTCGACATCGCGCAGTCTTGCCAAAAATTCGATGGCAATTTCTTGGCCGTAGAGGTCGCCCGAGTAACCGATAATATGCGCTTCGACCTTCAATGTCCCTTCGCCGAAGGTTGGATTCGGGCCGATGTTGACGGCGACAGGCATGCCGATCGGACAAGCTGCGTCTGGCGAACTCTCTTTTCGTAGGCTGCAGCCTGTGACTCGACCTGCGTAAACTCCCACTGGCGGGCATAGGACCCGGATGTTCTCAAGATTGGCGGTTGGGAATCCCAACGTTCGTCCTCGTTTAGAACCGTGCGCTATGGTCCCAGAAATACGATACGGCTCGATGAGAAGGCGATTTGCGCCGGCGATATCTCCAGCCTCAATGAGCGAGCGGATCCGGGTACTGGATATCCATTCGCCTTGGTCCAGTTGTGGTTCAAGCAATGAGAATTGCAGATCATGCAATTTGCACAGTTGCTTCAGCATCGGGACATCGCCTCTACGCTTCTTGCCGAATTGAAAATTCTCCCCCTCCGCGATGGCTTTCGCTTTCAAGGATCGGACGACGACGCTTTCGAAAAACTGCTCAGGCTCCAGTTCCAATAGCTCCATGTTCGTCGGATAGACAATAACGAAGTCGATGCCGAGTTTCTTAAGCAGTTCCGTCCTTCGCTCAATTCCCGTAAGCGATGCCGGAGCAAATTCAGGTCGCAATAGGCGTGAAGGGGGTGGATCAAAGGTAAAGACGACGGCTGGACCTGAAACTTGGTCCGCTAGCCTGCGAACTTGTTGAACGATCACTTGATGACCGCGATGCACCCCATCGAAGTTTCCAATCGTTACCGCACCACCTTGAGCCGCCGATGGAAAAATGGCCTTGGAATCTAGCTGTAAATTCATTCAGTCTTCAACAATGGTGGGTGATGGATCGGTTCGCGAAGTTCACAGTCGTCTTCGTCCTTCGAACGATTCGATGAACTCCAATACCATAACGAAAGGACTAGCGAAATCACTGCGCCGCCCATGATATCGGACAAGAAATGGGCACGTGATTCGAGCCGCTGAAAACAGGCGGCTGCGGCCAATGCAGCGAAAATCCATTTTCCACGGGGGTAAACTTGCGTTAAGCCTATCGCCAATGCAACTGCGGTCGCCGAGTGACCCGATGGAAAACTGCGAAATTGTTCATCAAACCAGGACCCTGTCCAGGGAACCCCCCAAGTTTGCCAGCTGGACGCGATTTCTATTTCGGACTGGTCTAGCGAATGTGGTCGATACCTGGGAATAATCATCTTGGCCACATTGGATGCAACCCCACAAATCAATGTGAAAAATGCGGCCTGCCATAATTTTGATCGGTTTTTGAAATCGATCCAAAGCAGGGTTGCAAATATCACTATGCCTCCGCTGGAGTGTGCAAAGGATTCGGAAAGACCGATCGCTTTTCGAAGATCGCCTGGGATTTTCATTTTTTGAACGAATTGAGAAATCTCCAAATCCCAAGTTTGGCAAACCAATCCAACGGCAAGTGCGACGAGCGCCCCGACTGCCATTCTCGTCTGAAATCGTCGCTGTCTAGACATCCAAGGAGTTTTGATCGTGTAAGTGAAACAGGAATGTGGCCATTATTGAGCTTACCCTAACGGATTTTGCCAGAATTCAGAAGATGGAAAACCGCGCACCCTGCTCAAGCTGCAAGTTGCAGAAATGGCTCAGGAAGAGCCCTGACCTGCCGATTTTTTGGGAATTCCACCAGCCGTTTGACCAACCGTGTCACCCACCCTGGTTCTTCTGCACCCTGGTTCTTCTGTGCTTGCCTTCGTGTGGCACGTCCCAGAGTGATTAGCGATGGGCGTGGTGAAGTTAAGCAAAGGTTGCTAGCGACTCCCACGCCCTTCGTAAACTCAGGGGCTTGCCACACGGTAACCAGAGCTTGCCCACGGTAACTCAGGGCTTGCCACACGGTAACTCAGGGATGTGCGGCACGGTCAAGCGGAACGAAGTCCATGGACGCCAGAAGTCTGCAATGCTAGCATTAAAAGGCAGATCGCCGGAAACCTGTGAAGCCGCACCATGAAACCTTATCTACCTCTTCCAAATCGACCCCTTCCAACCGAGCAGCCGGAGTCTTCTGCTTTCCAAAAATTGGAGCAATTGACTCGCCAGATTCGGGACATGGAAACGGCAGGCCGTCCTACCCAAGAACGCATATCGAGCGGCTGCTCCACGATGGATCGGCATTTGCCTCATGGCGGTTATGCGCGCGGCAGCATGCTGGAGTTGCTTCGTAGCGGTCCAGGTTCAGGAGTCGCCTCGATCGGCTTGATGATTGCTCGGCAAGCCATGGTTGAGGGAAAATATTTGGTAGTGGTTGATGCGCAACGGCAATTTTATCCACCTGCGATGAAGTCGCTCGGCATTCCTTTAGAACGCGTGATCGCATTGCAGCCAGCCAACCAAGCAGACGCCATTTGGGGATTGGCACAAGTGTTGCGATGTCCTGCGGTAGGAGCGGTGATCGCTGAGGTTGGGTCACTTGAGGATCGCGTTGCTCGCAAATTGCAATTGGCAGCCGAACAAGGTGGCGGATTAGGCATTTTTTTACGCGACGCGAGATCGGCTCGCGCGCAACCAAGTTGGGCGGATGTTCAATGGTTGGTCCGCTCGACAACACAAGAGCGCATTGCCCACCAGCATGAATTGCAACATCAAGACGACATTCGATGGTTCCACTTGGAATTAGCTCGATGCAGTGGCGGCCGAACAGGTGCACGGCTAACCGTGGGTTTGAACGCTCACAGTCAATGGGTGGCTGAGTCGCGGAGCGACACCACCCTACCAACAACGCAAGGAGCTCGACATGAGCATGCGAGTGCTTTGCATCTGGCTGCCCAACTGGCCCAGCCAACGCGTCGCAGCCGCGAAATCGCAGGCTGAACCAAAAACAACCAGTCCAATCGGTATCGGGCCGATCCTCTTGCACTCGCGCGACGCGCGACGAGGGCGCGTGGTGACCGCTGCCAACGCAACGGCTCGAGCCTTTGGTATCGTGCCCCAAATGCAACTCAGCCAAGCCAGTATGCTTTGCGCAGAAGCACAACTGGTCGAACATGACCCTCAAGCGGACATCGAATCTCTTTGCTCTTTGGCAGAGTCGTCGCAATGCTTCAGCCCGATTGTCGGTATCGAACAACTCGAGGTCCAGCCTTGGGCGGGTCGTTCGCTGCACCAACCACAATCGATCCTGCTGGACATCACCGGCATCTCACCTCTCTTTGGAGGTGATACGAAACTAGCAACCACCGTACATCGATGGGTTGCCGATCAAGGTTACTGGGCTTCTATCGCTATCGCCAATAGCATTGGTACCGCGTGGGCCCTCGCAAACTACACGCACCGTTCCCAAATCGCACTGGACTTGGCCGAAATCGAGCGAACCGGAAGCACCCAATCCGTACAACCTGCAATAACTATTTTCGAACCGAACGAAGCGATTGGTACCGCGATCTACCCGCTTCCAATCGAGGCATTGCGGCTGGAGCAAGCCACCGTGACCAAATTGCATCGGTTGGGCATCCGGAAAATTGGGCAACTCGTTGAACTTCCTCGAGCCGGACTGGCCTCGAGATTCAACGAGCAATTGCTTCAACGCATGGACCACGCACTCCACAACCAATACGAACCGATCCTTACTCTCCACGCTTCTCCTGAACTCGCTATCGAAGAATGTTTGGAGCATCCGACACCGCTGCGCACCACGATCGATTCGATTGTCACCGAGCAAGTCCATCGACTCACGCGCGGGCTCAACGAAATAGGGCACGGCGTTGTTCGACTGGTTTGCCGTATCGAAATGGAACTCAATGCCATCCCAATCGAATCCGACATCGAAAACCAAAACGGACAGCCACCACCTGTAACACGTGTTTTTCAAATTGGGCTATTCCAACCCTCCAACGATCCTGAACATCTCCTGTGGCTGCTGACAGGCCAACTGGATGCCCACTACGCCAAAGGCCCAAGTCACTATTGGGCACGATCGATCTCGGTTCAAGCGACCCTCACCGCACCGCTAACCTGGAAGCAAAGCGATTTGTTCGATCGCCACTCGGTCCTCCATCGCGAATCCATAGCCAAGTTGGTCGACAGTCTCAGCGCGCGAATGGGGCGAACCGCGGTTGTTGCACCCTCGGTTCAACGTGACCCACAACCTGAACTTGCCTATTCATGGCGACCACTCACCGGCTGGCGCCAGGACGGCAAGAGCCAAGAGACCAAACGCAAACTAGCCCGTGCACCGAAGCGCAATTTTGCGGAGCAGCAAGGAATGGAGCCCAACGCGAACGAACTTTGGCGCCGCCCAATGCGTTTGTTGCATCCCCCCAAGCCGATGGAAATGCAAAAGGTCGATGGAAACGGTGCGCCTCTTCGATTGGTCTACCAAGGTTCGCCGCTGGCTGTGGTTCGCGCAAATGGCCCAGAACGAATCGACACCGGATGGTGGCAAGGTGCCACGCAACAACGAGAGTATTTCCGTATCGAACTATCAACTGGCACCTGGCTCTGGGTCTACCGAGACCGCCGCGAACAGAGGTGGTTTCTGCATGGTGAATTCGATTGAGACGGGGTTGGAGGGTTGGAGGGTTGGAGGGTTG
>JANMLD010000441.1:0-27957 GCA_031372345.1 Pirellula sp. | reverse complement strand
GGTTACCGACGCCGAAAATCCTGCATCCCTATCCCAATGTTCGTTTTGCACGTCAACATCTACGGTAAGAGCCGTATGCAGTAGTTCTGCCCGTACGGATCTGTGCGGGGGGCGGCCAGCAATGGCCGTCCCTACCGCGATCCTCTTAGATGAACAGATTGAGCGTATGAAGTGGTCCCCAAGTTCACGGACGATGATCGTGGCAATGAAGCGTCGAGCCTTTAACCGCGTCTTCAAAGCAAAGGTAGTCTTAGACACAATCAAAAGCGTGAAAAGAAAGGAGGGAGCTTGGGGATACAGCCCTTTGGCGATGCTTTCCGTTTAGTTTGAGCTAGCGGGCCGTTGGTTTGATTCCGTGAGGGAATGAGCAGGATTGAATAGGTTGCCCGTAGGCTTCCCAAGCACGATTCTGGTTACAATAGGTATGGGGCGGGAACTGCCGACGCTTCCTCGACGTTGAAATTTCAGTCGGGAATACTTATCACTTGCCCGTCGTTGCGGTTTCCCAGATTGCGATGAGTCACTGTTTCGATTCCGTAGCTTATATGACGAACCGAATCGTCACAAAGTCCGACTTGAAATCCGCTCGAATGTGCACTTCCAAACCGCTGGAATTCAGACACACCCCGCCGATCTTGCATCGGCGCTCGCTCAGACCAGCGATGCACATCGACATCATTCCCCATAAACAAACTGTGATCGTCGCCCCAATCGACACCCGATTCGTACGCAGCGGAATCGAGGTACTTTTCGCCAACCATGTACGTTGAAGAAGTGCCATCAACGATGTCCGCCAACCTTACTTTGCTCAGCCGTAATTACATTGAGTTGACCATCGGAAGCGAGCACATAAACACTCTGTTGTTCCATCAAAGGTAAAATTGAAAACGCCCAACTACCCGGTTGCTGTACTCCAGTACCTCGGTCTGGATCCCCTGTCCAGAAGTATCCCCAACCACCGGAAGGGAAACTCCGATGCGTGTCGTGATGATTATGTAATGCCAATGCCAACTGCTTGATATTGTTCGCACATTGAATGCGCCGCGCTGCTTCACGAGCCGCTTGTACCGCTGGCAAAAGTAAACCAACTAGGATCCCAATAATTGCAATGACAACCAACAACTCCACCAACGTGAAGCCCTGTTTTCTTTTGATGGAAATCGCAGATGCCATTCCTACCATGGTTTCGCCTGAGAGTTTTTGATTACCGAGATGGAGAGAATGAAATTCCTTCTCCCATAGTAATAGGAACGCATCCATCTGACAATCTGACAGCACTTTGAAGACCACCCAGTATTTTTCCTTCCCAGTCCGAAAAAGCCACCGGACGCTCGTGTACTCTCAACTCAAACTTCCGTGTCTTGAACCAAGAATGTCGAATCGTTCAGATGGATTGGCCAAAGTTAGAGGGGAAACAGCAAAGGTCGCAAGCCTCCAGGGAGTGAGTCATGGGGCCATCTATCTATAATTTTCAGCCGATTTTATTTTTTCTGGCATTCGCGAGCCTAGCCATTGAGTGTAGGTTAACGAGGTCAGTGATCGCTCACATCCCCCCATTCCGTTTTTGGAAAACGAATCCAAGCCATCCAGACCAAGAACGCACCCACCACGACTGGGCTCAGGATCACCAACAACTCCATTACATGGACTCCCACAACATTACCCTTCCACCGATGGGTGGCTAGAGCAAACGAACCGATGGCCCAGGTGGCTGCTAGTGGAGCAGAGATGAGCCACTTGTCGGCTTTCAACCGAATGGTTAGGAGAATCAACCCAAGACCCCATACGCCGACTACTGAGAAGAGGCAATGAAAGTAGAAGAGCCAGATGGAAGTGATGGGAAATTGAAGCCATGCAGGTAGCACAAGTTTCGTTAAGGTCGCAATGCAGGCGCAACAAAAACTGACGATGAGCCATGGCCATACATGCACCCATAGTGCAAACATCCGAATCGTTCGCATCATGGCCTTCGTAAGTGGCAGTACGGTTTCCTGTTCAAACAATGGCTTGCGGGCAAGTGTGCGGTCCACGTAAACAAACGTCTTCATGAATACGGCATAGATACCAACGACCAAAATCCCAGTCGGGATGTAAACGGTCAGTCCACGCAGGTCATTCAGGTTTTGTATCCGGTCGGACGACATGAAAGCAATGTAGAAGACGACTGGTAAGTTCCATAGCCAAT
This sequence comes from Pirellula sp., assembly GCA_031372345.1. Classification (GTDB taxonomy): domain Bacteria; phylum Planctomycetota; class Planctomycetia; order Pirellulales; family Pirellulaceae; genus JBKCUI01. The sequence continues at coordinate 25,772 of JANMLD010000441.1, read as the reverse complement.
CGAATTTTCCAAGTGGCGATGTTTCAAAACCAGCATTCCAAAGTTGAATACGAGGTACTTTAAGGTCGCGTTGGAGATGGGCTAAAAACCGGTGCAACGACTTGCTCCCGGATTTAGATGACTGGGCAGTGGTCGTCTTGCCGAGTTCAGACACCCAGTTGCTTGGTACTGGCTCATCGAGCCGGTTGGCAGCGGCAAGCGCCTTTGGGCGGTTTGCAACATGCCGCAGAGTCATCGCCAGCAAAACCAGTTCCGCAATCACAATGGAACAAGAAAAAACTGGGTGTTCGCCAATTTGGCAGAACCGCCAAAATGGACTCTCGAAGAGATCCAAGATGGTCGGCGTCATAAATACCAAAACAGGGTTCATTAGGATGAGTAAGACCGGCGTGACGAAGCGCCACGTCGGCATCGTATTCGCTATGCAAAACCCCAAAAGGACAAAGGACGATGCCGTAATCGCTGGAATGAAGTGAGAGCCATGAACGAGGGTTCGGATCATGGTAAACATCGCCACATGCCCCAAAATCGCGATCACTGGAATAATTAAATGCGGTGTCGTGAAATTGGGAATGAGCAGTGATGCCGAACTGGAAAAATGACGTTGGAGTTGTGGCACGACGATAACAAGTAGCAGCATGGACAGCATGAAGTCGATATACGGGAATGAGAATTGAGTCTCAGTCAAGCGACTATGGATGGCGATAGACTTTTTGCTTGCAGAGATTGCCTGAACTAGTCCCTCTTCGGGGATGCTTGAAACAGGTTTGGCGCCACGCTCTCCGATGGATACCAATCGTAGATTGGGTAACTGCTGAATCTCTTTACAAAGGGATGATGAAATCGGCCACGGCTCCCAGCCTTGCGAATTGGCATTGGCCGGATAGCCAATCTCGGTTTTTTCAAGGATTCGCATTCGAGGATTGAGGATGAGTTCACGCAGCTGTACGACTTCGTGTAATTTTGCTCCTTGGGCAATTGGATCGTCATTTTCGGTCAATTCAAAGAAGTCGGCATCCGCAAGTTCGATCGCCCGAAGGCTGGGTTGCTTTCGTAGAACGCCCAGTTCGCTTGGCTCCACGGACCCCAGGCTGAGCAATTCGAGCTTTGGAAGAATCGGTAGTTCCTTGAGATCGACTTTCCCTTGCACATGGATCCGAAGAGCGCGCAGTTCCTTAAGGCCGGCTAGTGCTTGCCAAAGCTCTGGTGTCATCTGGATTGCGTTCAGTTCGAGCTTCCGCAAGAAAGTCAGTCGCTGAAGGCACTCGAGGCTCTTCGAGTCCATTTCATGAAAGCTAGTTTTGGGAACCTTCGCTGAATTTGCCTCCGTGCTCGATGCGTTTGGAGTAGGTGCTTTCTGAAAAGTGCGCCGGCCAATTGCAATGCCTTTGTAAAATTTTGCATTTGACGAATCGGCCTCCCACGAGACTAGTTCCGAAGGATGATTGAAGTTCGCGATCCTCTCATGGCGAGTATCGTATACGGAACTCACCGAGTGGGGGCCAGTGGAACCCAATGCCGCAAGGGCTGCAATGACGACAGCAAAGAGGTAAAGAAGAGAACCTGCGACTATCCATGGACGGCGAGCATATGATCTTAGGACGACGGCAAGCTTTTGTCTCATCGGCTTCCCTCGCCACTGCTTAGTTCCAAAAAGATTTCCTCTAAGTTCAAGTCTTCGATAGTTATTTCACAGTCCCATTGTTGTTTGAGCCGTTGAATCAGGTCTTCTGAAACATTGGGCAGCGTGACGACCGCTTCCTTACCTGACTTGGTCATCTGCAATGCATCTGGAATGGAAAAAGAGTCGGGGAGATTCTTGGCTGCTGAAAGTCGCAATCGCTTGAATCGTTCCTTGAGGACATCCAGCTCGTCGTAGCAGATGATCCTGCCGCCAGCTAAAATTGCGACGTGCGTTGCGACGCGTTCGAGATCGCTCAGGATATGCGTCGAATACAACATCGTGTGATCACCGTCTTGTGTGACCTCGATCAATTGCCTAAGCGATTCACGACGGCCAAGAGGGTCCAAGCTGGCGACGGGCTCATCCAACACGATCAGCTCCGGTCGGTGGCCAAGTGCCATGACCATGGAAAGCCGTTGCTTTTGGCCCGGCGACAGGGCTTCGGCACGATCACACGTTGGCAGAGCCCATCGCTTCATTAGCTCGCGAGTCCAATCGCGGTCCCAAGTCTCGTAAAACGCTCCCATGTAATCGACGATGTCCATCGCCGACATCCAGGGATAGAAGTTAGGCTTTTGCGGAACATAACCAATTCTGGCTTTGGCATGCGCCGATAGAGCCCACGAATCCTCCCCAAAGATTTTGCTCGTCCCCTTGTTCGCCTTGAGAAGCCCAAGCAGACACTTGATCAACGTCGACTTGCCCGAGCCATTGGTTCCCAACAGCCCAACCACGGAGCCGCGTTCGATGGTCAAGTCGACAGAGGCCAGCACATCCCGAAACGTAAAGTTTTTGGCGAGCTGCCGAGTTTCGATAACGGTCACTTTAGCACTTTCGCTTGACTAGAGGCTTCTGAGATTTCCTGTGCAACTTTGGTGGCGACGGCGAGCGATTGTTCGAGCGACAGTCCGAACTGCTTGCCCTGCGCTAGGAACTCGACAGCCGCCGGCCGCAACTGCTCTTTCCTTGAGTTCAAACTACCTAGATTGGTCGGGTTGACCACCGACGGAGTGGCCATTACTCGCATGCCAGTCCCGCGAACTCGTTCAAGAACGCCGTCGATCTCGAGACGTGCGTAGGCTTTGGAAACCGTCATGGCATTGATATCGAGATCGACCGCCATTTGGCGCACGGAGGGAACCATGGTGCCGGTTTGCCAACGGCCACTTTGGACCAACGATCGAACCTGGTCCATGATCTGCCGATAGATGGGCACACCCGAGGAAGGAGATATCTGAAACAAGACGGTTAGTTCTCGCATTAGTGTATTACTACCATAATGCGCTTGCCGCGTCAATTCCTTAGTTACAAGAGCCATGAACAAAGGTGGAACAAAGGAGTCATTTTTTTTAAAAAATGCGACCACCCACGCTTAGCCTAGCCTAGTGGTCTCCATTATTCGGACCACTTCCACGCTCGGGCATCACCGCACATCGTCAGCCATAGCAGGCTGAAAGGGCAAAACTAGGTTCACACTCGATACGCCGACGGGCCACCGTTACCAAGTCACCGCATTTCCGTCGGCCTTCTGAAACAAATGGAACAGAGTCTTCGGAGGAAGACTCTGTGGTAACTTCATCACCGAACCATCCCCCAATGCAACTAGGAACGATGGCTTGTCCCCTGCGATTTCAGCTAGTCCCACGGCTGGATTTGCCACGTCGAAGACATAGTCCTCGGGCGATGTCCAGGGTTTGGCGAATTCTGCTTTGACCTCAACCAACCAAATGGTATTGCTTAGGCCATCTTTGACGTCGCTAAACTTGGCTGGCTTCGCGCCTCCAAAAATTGTATCGTCACCCACCGGAGCAAGAAAAGTGGTATAGCCGGGCTTAAGGTCGCTGTACGCTTCAAAACCAGAGGCGGAGCCCTTGAATATGGCCGGCATCTTGTCTAGGAGCTTTAGATTGTGCTCGCTGTTCCATGGCTCCTTTATCCGAAACTGCTTATACAATTCCAATTCTCCTATGAACGGCAGTATATGAACTCGCCAACTGAGGAAGCTCTTGCCATCGGCATCGCGTCCTTCCTTCGGAGGGGGCAGAACATTGTAAGCACTGTAGTGGTTGTGAAACGCCAGCCCGATTTGCTTGAAACGGTCCATTTTGATTTGACTCGTGAGTGGGCCAAGTACTTGTTCCATGGCACTCGAAAAGAATGCGACACTCTGGTCTAGTTCCGCCATTCCGTTGATCGATATCGTCATTCGATCTCCCGATACCGCTGGCTTCATCAATGGTATCAGTTGCTGCATGCCGCTCTTCGCCAATGGCGATTGCAATTGGTCTGCCAACGCTTTTAGCAATTTGGGAAGGTGCGATGCCATCGCCGTCGCCGCCTCCGATGACATGGATTGGTTGATCGCTTGAACTCGCAAGTTCGGTGGATCGATTCCAATGGCAGTCCAACGCACCCCTTCGGTCAATAGCGTACTTGGACCGCCCCCGAACTTAGTTGGGATTGTCGGCATCAAGTCCCGAAAGGTCTTCCAAACGTAGTCCGGTGGCAAGACCAGAATTTTTACGGGAAACGCGTCCACGGACTGCATCGCCATATCTAAATCCGGACGAGCTGATGGAATGGTGCTATCCGTGATCGCGATCTTGCTCGATGACTCGGTCGATTGAATCATCGAATAGCAAAGATAGTCCCCTTGTACGACAGGCTTGGTGAATTGGAAGCGAGAGAGTTTTTCGTACAGTTTCTTTTGATCGAGCTCGGGCTTGTTGAGTACAAACAATCGCACCGGAGTTTGGGCCGACGAAAAAGGGATGTCGACTGCGATAAAAACACTCTCCCCGTTGAGCGCTTTGACCAATTCTTGTTGAGCCAGCATGATCGGCTTGGCACCGCGTTGAATTACTTGGTTTTTTTCGTCAGCCAAGTTCTTGGTTAACGAATCAGGCAGACCAATCCGGTTGGAATCGATCTTGGCGATGACGATCGTGGTCGCGTTTACGAACTGCTTGACAATGGCCGCGTCGTCTGCGATTAGGGAATTTGTGTTAGCCGCGACGGCCAAGATCATGACTATAACAACATGAAAATATTTCATCGTATGTGCTCCTTGGAGAAGTATTCTGTCGCCTTTCGCTCTGCGAAAGTGCGCTTTTGAAACGCACTTTCGCGGATACGCTGTGAATTTATTAATCCTAGTTGTGGCTGAACGAGGCCCTCGCTCAGATTTTGACACTATCGAGCGAAGGGCCTCGCTCGTCCACAAGAGTCGCATGAGCGCACTTTCGCGGAGCGAAAGGCGACAGAGTGCGGTTAACTTGCAAATCGAAGCACAATTCGGTACTGAATGCCAGGCATGCGATGCCCAGTCAGAATGGCCTTGTCGCCGCTCAATTCGTACAGAAGTGGCTTGCCTGTAAACGGGTCAGCCGGAACAGGAACAGAAAGACTCTGAAGTGATTCGGGTAGTTTGCCGCCACTTTGAGCTCCGTGCATGCGAATGGCTTCCACGGTTTGAAGCATCGTGACGGTTTGTTGGGTACGGTGTTGCGCGCTTCGTACCGCACTGAAGCTAGCTAAAAACGTTGTGGTCGGAACGCTACACCATCCGATCCGTTGGCTATCGGCCTTTATGACATCATCGAGGCTCTTGTATTGACTGTTCGCACTCGCTTGAGCGAATGGAACGTTATTCCATTTAACTTGGTCGTCTCGCGTCTGTTCGTAGAAGCGTTTGACTCCAAGAAAGAATGTTTGAGCGGTCGTGTAGCTTTCCACTTTATCTCGGTCCATTCCAATTTCCTCGATCAAATACCGTTTTGCTCCGGGGTAGCCTGCCGCAATGGCCGCGACGACTACCGCACGAGAACCTTCCGCATCCTTCGGCAGTCCGCCTTCAGGCATGAAATCGAGACCATTGATTTGAGGCAGCATACGATCAATGAAGTCTTGCCAATAGCCCGCATTCCTAGGGGCGTCGTCGACCTCCCGCAGTACTTTCACTTGTTCAAAAAGAAACTGCCGTTCGTAGGCAAGCGACTTTCGGAGGTCGACGATTGGATTCGGAAGTGAAGCAAACGCCCAATACAAATTCGGAGTCGTGGGGTGTTGCAACAATTGCAACGCGTCTCGATAAGCGATTCCGGCAACAGCTGCACCAACAAGATTCGAAACCAGAAACTCATCGGTTCCAAGATGTTTGGCCAAAGCGTATTGCTGCCCCAAAATAGCGAAAGCGTCTTCAACTCTTCCCTCCGCAATCGCGACGCGGCAACGCAAACTTTGATTCCTAGCCAGTTCCCGCATGGTCTGGATCTCCGGCAGCAAAAAACCTACAGGATTGGGATCCTGCCGTACATTCCGATCCAAAGAAAACGAACGTCGGCGAGCCGCTTCGGCCAGATCCCTCGGCTGAAAACTCGTCAATTGCAGATACTGCTTTACTTCCTCGAGTGGCAGCTTCTTGATTGGCATTTCCAACCACGAATAGGGTGGCACATCGTTCGAGTCTGCCCCTTTCTCTTCCGCTAGTTTCCTCATCTTTTTCAAGGATTCGCTCAACAAATCCCGAGCGCTATTCTGCTCTAAGAACCCCATTGCCCTGAGGTAGAATATGGCTGCGTTTCCATCCCTCAAATCAAAGTCGTCGGGGATCAGATTATGCTTCAACGCTGGTCGGGCTTCTGCCTTAGGAGAAATAACCATCTCCAGCGTGGACACCATGATTCCAAGTTGTTCGTCCCGTTGGACGATCCAATCCCCCTCTCGATTGGGCTCGTCAGCCTGAGCCGAATGGAAGTTAATAAAACTCGATGCAACTACCACGCTGTAGCTGAACATGAAAAGGTAAATACGTTTCACGGATCGTGACCTCGTCAAAAACGGAGATGAGCTGGGACTAGTTAACGAACATCCTTGAGAGGATCTAGCAACTCTCGCATCAATTCTGCTTGAGTCACTGGCTGGGGTGGTGAGAACTGCGATAGGAGCGAATTGGAGAAGGAGCCCGTATCGGTCGTCGAAGCAGTTGTAACGACTTCGTTAATCCCTATATCTCGCATGGATTCTGGTTGGCTAAACAATTCGCTCATCTTTACATAACGCCCTCGCCACCGTAGCGCGCTGTCGACGCCATAGGTTCCGGAACGCAAGTCCATTTGACCTGACGCCGTATTTGTTTGACTTTCGACACTATCCGTTTCTACGACGTTCTGGATTGGCGATGGGATCTCAGCAAGTTGATCTCTGTCAAGCATCGGCTGCTTCTGATTGGACAGGAAGAAGAAGACGCAGACTGCACCGACAACTGCGCCGCACATCCACGAAGAAGCGATCGTTCCGACGAACCGCGTCGAAGAAACCGTTTCAACTCCCTGAATGATTGTCGATGACACGGGCGTAACCTTGCAGCAGGCTTCTCGCTCGATCGCCAACAAGTCTATTTGCGGCGGTCGCGGTTGAAGTTGCCGCAATCGCTGCTCCATTTCACTAAAAACAATTGGTCTACTGATCTGCTCGCCATCGAAGTGCAATTCGTCAAAGGGTTCGTATGGGTCATTCATTTTTGCTAACTCAGTTTTCTTACTTGATTGTCGATTTTCTTTTCAAGGTCGCGTAGTGTTTGTTGGTAACGCCGATAAACAAAACTCACGGAGCGGTCTACTAGTTCCGCGATTTGTTCGAACGACAATTCGCCCCAAATACGGGCCACCACGATCTCACGCTCTAATGTGGGGAGGTCGGCAAGCAGCGACTCCATTTCGCTTGATCCCATGCTTGAGGCAGGATCTCCTATAAACCATGGTTCTCGTTGTTCGGCTGCAAGTTGCTGGTATTTGGAACGCCGGTTTTCGGATCGAACCTGGTTGATGGCTTTACGCCGCACCGTGTTAAACAGCCAGGCCACTGGATCACGAGGATCCACCGCTTGTTGCGCTAAATCAATAAGTGCATCTTGCAACGCGTCATCGGGATGAACGCACCACTGGCGAGCGTACAACACGAGTGCCGCACCGTGTTCCTCGTACACGCGTCGTATTTGTTGCCCGTCGATCTGCTTACCCTCAGATTACGAATTGGCGTTTCATGCAACTGGATTTGACCCTGCTACCGATATGTCACCGCTCGCCACCCGATTTTTCAGCAATTGCGAGAAAATTTGGAGTGCTCCGATTCATCGGAGCTTTAAGATTGCCGGAATTGCGAAGCATTTATCGATGCATCGTGGTTTTTTGCTGCGCAGAACGGTCAGATTTTGGGTTCTTCGAACATTTTAACCAGGGAATACTCGCCGCACGATCTTAAAGCGGAAATGAATTTCCGCACTCCAAATGGCCGGGCGTTTCATGGCCGGTGGTATGGCTCTTGGTGATTTCGATCCATTCTCGCGGATAGCCCAACGCAAATGGAACAACATTCGCAAGTCGAATGTATTGTTCCGGCGGCAGATCCCACTCGCCGGATTCCAACCCCTCCGACAATTGCTTGCCCTTTCGGGACCCGATAATCACACTGGCAACGCGTCCGTCGAAAAGCAACCAGCTGAGTGCGACTTGGGCTGGCGTCTTGCTAAATTCCTTTGCTACCTCCTTCACTTCGTCAATCACGCGAAAACTGTTTTCATTCCAATAGCGTGGCAAATCTATATCAGCTCGCAGACCGACTCGCGAACCGACCTCAGGTCCATTCGTGTAATTGTATTTCCCCGTCAGCAAGCCGCTTGCCAGTGGGCTCCAACACATGAGCCCCAGTCCCTGGTCCTCGCAAGCTGGCAAGATCTCGCGTTCTACGTCACGCCGCAGAAGATTGTACATGTGCTGAGCACTGATCATGCGAGTTAGGCCTCGCGCGTCAGCCGCAGCATTGGCTTTTACAATTTGCCAACCATAAAAATTGCTACAACCGATGTAACGCACTTTGCCGGATCGCACGAGGTCATCCATGGCTCGCATCGTTTCCTCAATTGGCGTATGGGGGTCGGGGCCGTGCATTTGATAAAGATCGATGTAGTCTGTCCCAAGGCGTTGAAGACTGGCGTTGGCCGCTTCCATAATATGTTTTCGAGAAAGTCCTTTGTTGTTGGGTGTCTTCCCCATTCGGAACCATCCCTTGGTCGCCAAGACCAAATCGTCGCGTCGATGGGCTGCCATTGCTTTCCCAACATACTCCTCCGAGATGCCGTTGCTGTACATATCCGCCGTATCGATGAAGTTTCCGCCAGCTTGAATGAACGCGTTGGTTAGCGCAGCCGAAGTCGGATAATCACATCCCCAGTCCTTCATTCCGAACGTCATCGTTCCGAGGCAGATTCGCGAGACCAAAAGACCCGAATTACCGAGATATCTATACTTCATGGTTACTGTTCAACGAGCGCTACTGGAACTTGTTTTATTGTAGGACTGGAACAATGTACCACGATTTTGCGGCCAAGTGTTTTTCGAAATTGGACACGAAAAGGGCATCCGTCGGCGGAGCGACGGATCCACGTGGGCCGGTACGCTCCGCGACCGGCGGTCAGTGTAGACGGAATCGCACATGCGATCTTCTACTAAATGACATTCGCGTGGTTTGCTGCCGCTTGTTTGATACCGCAATTCGAATAGATTCAAGCAATCGGCGTTGAGAAACAGGACATCCGTCGGCGGAGCGACGGATCCACGTAGGCCGGTACGCTCCGCGACCGGCGGTCAGTCTAGACGGAATCGCACATGCGATCTTCTTTTAAATGACGACTGTCATCTTGGCATTATCAGCAGCCTAACCCGGCTAGGGTGCTGCTTACTTCGCAAAACGCCGTGGGTTGCACGAACAAAGTCGTCTTCTTTTGCTTCGAAAATATTAGGAACATAACGCTGTGGGTTGCGATCGATGAACGGAAACCAACTGCTCTGTACATGAATCATAAAGCGATGCCCAGGTTGGAACGTATGCAACACATCGCTTAACTCAAGTTCGACGAGGGTAGGTTCACCCGGCTCGAATGGTTTGGGGGATGCAAAACTTTCGCGAAACCTTCCTCGAATGACCGCCGCCCGAACCAACTCGTGGCGTCCATTGCTGACGGGATCTTTACTGGCGGTTCGATTGCGGTTGCTCTCTGGGGCGGGGCTGGGGGTAACATCGATCACTTTAACGACCCAATCCGCATCGCTTTCAGTGGTGGTAACCCACAAACTTGCTTGGATTGGCCCAGCAATCGTGATCGCATCTTTGAGCACATCGCTTTGATAGACCAATACGTCGGGCCGCCACGATGCAAAGCGTTGATCCTCCGTAACGTAGTCCTTGGCCCAGGCAGTTGTGATCTCCATGGTGTAAGGGACCGGCTTGCTGGGGTCGCTCACGAAACTGTCCGATGCCTCCGACTCGGAGGGTGCAATAGGATCGATATGGCCATTTTGCGATAGGTACCAATCGGTCTGCTTGACCTCCCTGGGAGGCCATTTGTCGAATTGACGCCAGCGATTCGCCCCCGTTTCAAAAACGGTTGCTTCCGCTGGTTCGATGATGGTCGTTCCTCTCAAATGGGATTCAAAAAAAGGGATCAAAATATTTTGCTGATACCATGTCGAAGTTGCAAAACCGAAGTCTGCTTGTCCGAGTCGCCTACCTTCGTCACTGCTCCATTGTCCGTGCGACCAAGGTCCCATGACCAAGTGGTTCCGGATTTGTGGGTTCTGCTTTTCGATGGCTGCATACGTCTTGAGCGGACCATACAAATCCTCGGTGTCGTACCATCCGCCCACCGTAAGCACTGCGGCTTTGATGTTTTTGAGATGTGGCAACAGATTTCGGTCTTGCCAAAAAACATCGTAGTTGGGATGCGATTCCAAATCGTTCCAGAAGCCGATCTCGTCATGGAAGTGATATTTATCGACATTGCTGAGTGGCCCCAATTCTAAAAAGAATTGATAACCATCGCGAGTTGGGAATTGAAACGAAGGATTCCCTTCCGTGGTTGGCCCTGAACGCGGACGGCCAAAAGAATAGAAAAAGTTGAAGCCCATCGGCAATACAAAAGCTCCATTGCGATGGAAATCATCGAAGAACCAATCGGCAATGGGGGCTTGTGGCGAGACGGCCTTCAATGCTGGATGCGAATCGATGGCTCCCGCCGACGTATAAAAACCAGGGTACGAGATCCCCCATTGACCGACGCGGCCATTGTTTCTTGGCGTGTTTTTGACCAACCATTCAATGGTATCGAACGTGTCGCTGCTCTCATCGAACTGCTTATTGGTCGTCTTGTTGTCGATGTGGGGACGCATATCTAGAAACTCGCCGCCGCTCATGTACTTGCCACGGACGTCTTGGAACACAAAGATGTACCGACTCTTCTCGAACTCCGTACACGGCCCAAGCCTCGTCTTGTATTGTGACAATCCGTAGGGTCCCACGCTATATGGAGTTCGTGAGAGCAATATCGGATAGCGTCGACTCGAGTCGGCATCGTTGGGTTCATAAATCGACGTAAAGAGCTCAACACCATCGCGCATTGCAATCCGCACTTCCGACTTGGTATAGTTTGCTCGAATCAAGTCAGCCCGTTCGTCGGGTACTGGGTTTTGCCCCTGCAAAGGTATCGAAGTGATCAGCCACGACATCAGAGTCAATATCGCAATTAAGAACTTTGTCATGTGGATGGGATCCCTGGGTTGGCCTGAGTGCGGTAGAAGTTGAATTTGAGTTTTGACAGTCTGAACCCAGTGATCTCATGATGGAAAACACTTCACCGAGTTGGCAACTCGTAACATGCGGCTTCTTCGGCATTGCGAATGAAGACGTGGTTTCCAACAACGACGGAATGATTCCAGGTCTTACCTTCGATCGCGGGGAATTTGGCAAGTTCCACCATCGACTTGGAGTCCGCTCGCAACAAAACGAGTTCCCCGGCTTCCGATGTAAGGAGCATTTGCCCCGCATCGCATAGCAATAGAACTTGTCCATTGCCGTAGCGGCCCTTCTTCCATTGGCGTTTTCCGGTAGCCAAATCGATACTGGCAAAGATATTGCCGTCAAAGCCGTAAAGACTTCCTTGATACTCGACGAAATCGTTGAAGTCGGGTTTCATATCGCGAGACGCCCACTCTTCCTTGATCGACCACTGGTCCCCATCGCGTGAAACCGACAATTTTTTCGTCCCTTCGCCTAAACTGTTGGCTAACAAAATGGAATTGCCGAGAACCAACGGTTGCAGCGCGCGATAGTTTTGAACCGGAGAGTCGTACTGCCAGATCTTGCTTCCATCTTTAGGACTGATGAATTGTAGTCCAGCGTTAGTTTCCATCAGAACCCCAGTGACTGAATCGAAACTGGCTGACTGAGGGGAACTGTAGCTATGGTCGCCAGACGTAGTTGACCAACGCAATTCACCCGTCTTGGCATCGTATGCCAAAATGCCCTTGTCTTCCGTGCCACCGGCATGAACGATTACCACACCATCGGTTACCAAGGGCGAAGAGGAGAAACCCCACATCGGAGGCTTTCGGTTCGCATCTGTTTGGATATTTTTTTCCCAGACCCTTACCCCTGTGCTTGCGTTTAGGCAAGTCAAGATTCCATTGGCGCCCAGCGAGAATAAACCTTCATCGGCGATGGTTGGGGTAGCCCGCGGACCCGCTCCGGCGACCGACTCCCAAAAGCGACTCTCGTATTCGCGCTCCCAAACAATCGCGCCCGTTTCCGCGTTCAGACAGACGACGGCTTCTTTTTCTGCGCGTTGCTCTTGCGTGAACAAACGGTTTCCTGCAACGGAAAAGGAAGACCAGCCGGGACCTATTTTGGATTTCCAAATGAGTTTAGGGGGTGACGACGCCCAGTCCTCGACGAGCGAGACACCTAACAACTTTCCGTCACGCGATGCACCGCGAAAGCTGGGCCAAGCGGACGACGCAAGCGTGATGGCGGGTTCATTGGTTTCAAGTACATTGCCTGCCTTTTTGCTGGCTAGGCTCTTAAGATAACTCTCTTCCGCGGTCGGTTCCCATCGCCATTTGAAATTCGCCACGAACTTTCCGTTTACCCCTTCCGACTGCAACAGATCCCAATAGCCGAACCCTATTACGGCGCCGACGATGGCGACCGGCAGCCGCAATGATAGTTGACTGGCCAAGAGGATCAATGGCAGAGCAAAGGCAGCGACACCCACCGGGATGACAAAGATAATAACGCTCATTCCTTGCAAAGTGAAATGGCACAGTACACTGGCCACGATACCAATCAAGGCAACGGCGACAAAGCCGATCCCTTTTTCTTTCCAACTGGCTCGACTTGCGAAAAGCCACCAGAGCATAACAAGCATTGCAAGTGCTGCTGGCCCCATGAATCCAAGCATGAAAATGGCGATGCTGGGTGCTTCCATCGTATCGGGTAGCTTGCGCAGCAACACCATCGCGACCAGCAAGAGTGCAGCTGGCCACCATCGCAGCTTATGCATGGGACTCGAATTGGATTGCCCGCTTGTTTGATCTGAAGAATTCATTTTGTGCACCGAATCGCCTGATGGAACCTTCTGAAACCTAACGACTTCTATTTTATAGCTTCTAGTCTCGACAACGACTAGTTCCGAATCCAACCAGTCGGTGCGGCTCAAGGGCTACAAATCAAGAAATCTTCCGCTTTCTTCTCAGAACTTTCTAACCAAGCCAGTGGGAGTTGGCAACGCGACCTTCATGGGTAATATCGCCTCAGGCGGGGCCTCCTCCATGGCAGGCTCAATTCGCGGCTACCGTTCCACATCGCTGACTTTGAACAACGGCGTGTTAATCAATTACTCCTGCAAAGGCGGAGATTGGGAGAAGCTCAAACCGGCATTCAGCCGAGTCTTGGAAAGCTTGGGTCGATAGACCATGGGCGTCCCGAAGGCTTCTTGGAGGGAAAAGGGCTGACGGTTGAGGTTGTGACGCGTCTAGAGAAAAGGGTAAGCATCCCCCGAGTAAACTCGGGGGCATTGGCATGCCGTTACCGTCGCCCTACCCACTATTCGTGTAAACTTGAATGAATGAACAACAACGACCAAAGCGACTCTCCATCAAACCAGAAATGGGTTATAAATCAAGGCGGCGAGCCTATCGTGCGATGGAGTCGCATAGCAGCCTTTGTCGGAATCGTCGTTGGCAGTAACGCTTTGGCCATACTTCTGCTTTCCATGGTCATCGGTATCGCATTCAAATTATCTTTGGTATTCATAGGATCATTCGGAGCGATCGTCTTCTTGACCATTGCTGTGGAAATGCAACGTCAACGGGTCCTGACCGGACGATGGCGTTTCCGACTCAGCATTAGCACCGGCTTGATATTGATGATCGAAGCAGCCTGCTTTTTTGCTATCGTCGGAAACGAGATTCGCGTCAACCAACAAGGGCATGCTGCTAATCTAGTCTTGAAAACCAAACTCGAGGAACTCATCGAAGGTGGCAACGCTTACATCAGCGCCGTCGAGGGTACTGGCGTGTCTTGCGATATTACCCGTGCAAGCTTTGACGATGATGACTTACGGAAATTGATTCAGCTGGCGTCCGAGCGAACCCCCGGCATTTCGCAAGTCTCGTTTCTGAATCTTGAGAAGACGAGCGTCACCGATGCTGGGTTGCAGGTCGTCCATCTTTGTCCTCATTTGACTCACTTGTTCCTTCCAGCCCTTCGACTCAGTAACGAATCAATCGATAGTTTGGTGGCATGCCAGAAACTCAAGTACCTATCCCTCGACGAAAGCAAACTCACATCCGAACAAGTTATGAACTTAAGAAGAAGTTTACCCAAACTCATTCTGAACGGTAAACGGTGGAAAGAGCGCCAAAAGTGATCCTACTTACCCCTTTCGAGCGTCGGCCAAACGCCAAAGGTACCAAGCGCCGATGCTGCGATAGGGTTGCCAGGCATCCGTCCACTTGGCAAACTCCGTTTTCTTGGGCATTTCTGGTAACTCGTATAAATGCATCAGTCCTGCTCGGACACCAAAATCGTCCACAGGCATGATGTCCAATCTGCCCATGGTGAAGATCAACAACATCTCAACCGTCCACTTGCCGATGCCACGCAATTCCGTGAGCGCTTCGATCAACCCCTCGTCCGACATGCCGTTTGCATTGACGCGATCCGGCACCTTGCCTGCAGCGATGGCTTTCGCGATGCCCCGTATGGCTTCCGTCTTGGCTAGGGAGAAGCCGCATTGGCGATAGGACGGCACTCGCATTCGCGACAATTGCACTGCGGTTGGGAAAGGTTGGTTGGGGAACCTAGCCAGCATGCGACCTAAGATGGATTCCGCGGCCTTGGCGTGCAGTTGTTGATGAGCCACCGCCCGCACCAAGGATTCAAATGGTTCTCGGTCCCAAACAGGTTGCAAGTCACATCGACCCTGATCTCGAATCCAGTCACTCAACTTCGGACAAGCCGCGCATAAGTGCTTTTCCGCTAAACGCAATTTTTTGTCAAACGTCTTTTGCATAAAACCATCCGTCGGTTGCGGTTTCTACGACATCGATTTGCTTAAGCCGAGTAAAAACTTTTCGGCTAACCAGCCATTCGGTTCCAGTCCTACCGAAAAGCGAAGCGTGCCGCCGTTGATACCCAATGCCTCAAGCTGCTCTTCACTATAACTTCGGTGGCTCGTTGAAGCAGGATGGCTCAGAGTCGTTTGCGCTTCTCCGAGCGTTGGGCAAAATGGGATATCGGAGGCGACTGCCGCAATGAAACGCTGCGCCGATCGCAATCCGCCGTTCAATTGGAACGTCAGCATGTTCCCAAAAGTCCCATTGAATTGTTTCTTGGCGATGGCGTGGTCGCCATGCGATGGCAAACCAGGATAGTCCAGTTGGAGGATGGCAGGATGATGCTCGATTGACTTGGCGAGTTCCAAGGCAGACGCTGCAGCATGTGCCATTCGCACCGGGAGTGAGGCGAGTCCGCGTTGCGTCAGCCAGCAGTCGAGCGGGCTACTGGTCATACCAAACGAAACCATGGTTTGGCGCATTCGATTCCAAACGGCACTGCGACCGCACAGCAGACCAAGCATAGCATCGGCGTGTCCGCACACGAATTTGCTGAGACTCTCCATGACCAAGTCCGCGCCTAGCGCCAAGGGTTGGCACAGTACAGGTGTAGCAAAGGTGTTATCGACCAAAACAACCGTACCGGTTTCCGATGTCGCTGGTCCACCGTATTGATGGGCTAGATGAGCGATCGACTCGATATCAGGCACATTGAGCCGCGGATTGGTAATAGTCTCGATGATCACCATTCGAGATGGTTTTCGAAAAGCATGAATCCAAGCATTGGTATCGGTCACGTTGACGTCTTCAAATTCAATGCCCCACCGAGCCAAGTCCTTCTTGATGAAAAACGAGGTTCGGCCATAGACGGGTTGCCCAAGTAAAACGCGATCGTCAGGTTTGAGCAGTGCCATGGCCGCAATCGAGATCGCGCTCATGCCTTGAGCGGTAACGATAGATTCGTCCGCACCGTGAACGACCCGCAAGGCTTCGGCCAAGGATGAGGCGTTGGGATGCCCTTCCCGACGATAGACGAACCCTGGAGCCGTTCCGGCCAAGAGCGCGTCCGCTTGTTCGGTGGATTCCATTCGCCAAACACCGCTCAAATGCAGGGGTTCGGTTTGCGGCAGGCTCTTGGGAAACCTGGCGATGGGTTGTTCTGGATGCTGGTATCGGACATCGTCCAGCGGCGGTTTGTTGTTTCCGGTCATGTTTTTCCTAATGGGACATGGAGTTGTCTCCATCATAGACCAGCGTCGAGCGAACTCCACATGCGTTCAGAATTCCACCAAGTTGCTGGCCAAAACAGGGTTGGTAAGCGATAATAGTGATGCAAGTGTTATCCTTGCACTAATTCAACTAGGCCAACCTAACCAGGTCTCGCAATGACTTCCTCATCGATTTCAGCCGGTGTCCCCAACCAACTCGATGCAAAGTCGTCGAACTCTTCAAGCTTGGAACGCATTTTCGGTGGTATTTCCCTGAAAGCACTGGAAGCATTTTGCCGCCGCATGTCGACAGGCTTGAAATCCGGTGTCGATCTCCTACGGATGCTCGGAATCGAAGCGAAAACAGGTTCGGCACGCCATCGCGAAGTGGTTCAAAGCATGATCGATGGTTTGCGGAACGGAAATTCACTGGCGGAATCGATGGCACAGCAGGGACATTACTTCCCCGCGTTGCTGGTGAAAATGGTCGACGCAGGTGAGCATGCGGGGGGAATGGACAGGGTCTTTCGAGAAATGGCGGATTACTACCATGACCTCAAACAGACCCGCACCGCGTTTATCTCACAAATCACTTTTCCCGTCATTCAGTTGGGTTTAGCGTTCTTGATCGCTTGCGCACTGATTTTTGTTAACGGCTTTTTGACGGCAGGTTCTCCGCAGGACAAACCCTTCGACCTCACTGGAATCGGTTTGCGAGGCGGTACGGGCGTCGCGATCTTCGCCAGTTTCGCTGCAGTCTTTTTCGGAACTCTGGCTGTGGTCGCTTTTGGTCTTTGGAAGAACTGGTTTGGTTGCCACAAAACGTTGGTGCCATTGGTTCGCAACGTGCCTGTCATTGGAACCGTTCTCACGACGACCGCCCTTTCCAGGCTATCGATGACGTTATCGATGATGCTTGGTGCAGGCGTAGAGGCCAAACGAAGCCTTCGCGATGCGCTGCTCAGCACCGGTAATTACTACTACATTTCAGGACTGGAAAAGTCGCTGGCGGAAATCGTCAAAGGGAAGTCGTTTGCCGAGGCGCTAGATGCACCTAAGCTGCTACCCGCAGAGTTCATTCAAAACGTCGAAGTGGGTGAGATGAGCGGTTCGGATAGTGAATCGCTGGAACGCATGGCGATCGTCTATCGCGAAAAGGCCCAACTCGCTCTCAAGCAATTTGCGATTTTGTCGGGCTTCGCCGTTTGGATGTTCATCGCGGCCATGATCATCACTGCGATTTTCATGATCTTCTTTCAGATCTTGCAAGTGTATTCCAACGCCTTGAACATGAAGTGATAGACAAGGCATATCTTGTGAGTGGTTGGTCCATTTCCGATTCTAGTTTTTTCATTCAAGTAGTCAGGCACCTATGATCAGCGTAAAAGTTGACGATATTCCAAATCCTACTCCGTCTCAGTTGGCCGAATTGCCACGCCAGATAGGATTTGTCCCGTCGGTCAATTCTGAACTTAAGACGTTAACCCCGTTGCAGGTCAGGCAATACAACCAGACCGGCTATTTGATGCCCTTCCATGGTCTGGATGCGTCGGAAGCTCGGGAGCTCCGCGCCTTCTTCGATGGCGTTCTCGCTGCGTTCATTGAATTGGGTAGAACGAGTTATTCGATCAACACGGCACATTTGCGATTCGCTCGGATCTATCAGCTAGTTCAACACCCACGGATTGTAGATGCGGTTGCGGATCTGCTCGGCCCAAACGTCGTATGTTGGGGCTCCCATTTCTTCTGCAAAATGCCTCACGATGGCAAGCGTGTGCCCTGGCACCAGGACAGCACATACTGGCCACTGAGTCCAACCAAGACCGTCACCGTGTGGCTCGCGATTGACGATGCGGATCCGGAGAATGCAAACATGAAGTTTATTCCGCGCTCACATCTGCACGGGTTGATCGACTATGATGAGACCAACGAAGCCGATACGGTATTGGACTTGGCTGTAAAGAATCCAACGTCGTACGGAGACGCCGAAGTCGATGTAGCGCTCAAGGCCGGTCAATTCTCCATGCATTCGGACTTGCTGCTGCATGGTTCCGAAGCGAATGAATCCGAGCGACGACGATGTGGACTAACCATTCGCTATGCGGCGGCGGATGTTACGACTTGGTTTGATTGGCATAAGAAAGGATTCCTCGTTCGCGGCAACGACAACGGAGCACATTGGGCTAATCCACCCATCCCCAATCACTAGCGCGTCGTTGAGGCCGTCGGCTTTACGCTTTAAGCGAGGGGTTTTGACCATCTATCAGGCGGTTGTTTAGTCACCCTCCCCGAGGGAGGCCGAGGGAGGAGCGCTGTGAGGCATTTTTCCCTGTGTTTCGCTTCCACTGGCTTCATGCCAGTGGGGCGACAATTGGCAGCTACTTGAAACCCGTGTACCACCCACTCAGCACGTCTCGGTTGCGGCGTTGGCGATTCACCACGCCCTACGTAAACTCAGGGACGTGCCACACGAACGAAGGGACGTGTCACACGAACAAGGGGATGAGCCGCAGAAGCTTTGGCGTAGAGCGAGAAAACAGGATCCTCGTAGACGATTTGCCATGCTTCTGTTTTGGAGCCGCTTTTGCCGAGCGATTTCCGCACCGGCGAATTGGCTTGAACCAAGATAAGGTCGGCTGAAAACTCATCTAAGACCGTCTGCCAACCAGGCTCCGCGGCGTAAAATTGATTGTGCTTTGGCAGTACATCTTCGCGGTAGGCAACTTCATATCTCCCGTCGACACTTACATGCACTTGCGGATAACACTCCCAAGAAACGTACGCTCCACATGCAAATGGAGTCATGACGTTGCCAATGAAAGAGCGGCTTCGAAGGAATTGTACCGCTCCCGTCGGATAGACCATAGCGCCATCGGGATCGGTGCTCGGTATCGTGGCCTTCCAAATGGGATGCCACAGGATGAACCCGATGCAAGCCACACCAGTCAAAGCGGCACTTCGAATCAAGATCGTTCGGCTGTTGATAAGGGTCGCGATAGCCGTTCGGCCGAAGGCCGTTGGAGTCAACCAGCCAGGCATATAGGCCATCCAAACGATGGCATAAATCGAGCCATGCCGCAAATGCTTCAGGGCCATGTACGCAGCCACACCGCAAAACAACCAACCTCGCAGTCGCGACCAACGGCGATTCTTTGCAACGTAGCCCAAAGCAATGATGGAGAGGGCGAATGCGGCCAGCGAGGTAGTGCTGTCATGCGTCATCCACAAAGGCTGCCACTCGAGAATAGTCGGTCGTTCCATGGTGATCGCACGCAAAAGATAAGGTCCGTAAAGCACTCCCCATGGGTTGATCTGCAAGCCGATGGCGAGGATCGGCGGTAGCAAGAAATGATGCCAGAGTTTGAAATAGGCGTTTCGTAGACTCGCGATGGTCCAATCCTCACCAAGCTCGGTGAGCCAACGTTCCACTACATGTAGGAACATCATTGCAACCCCCACCACAAAGCCAGCGTGCATGTTGAGCCAAACAACATACAACATGGCCCAGGCCACGATCCAGCGCTTGCGACCTTGCCAATCCGACTGTTGCATGAGGATTTGAAGCAACATAAACAACAGCGTAAAGATTTGGGCGCGAAGTGTTGCAAACCCGACCCAAAGAAGCGGGAAGAGGATCGGGGCACAAACGCAGATCAACAGAGGGTGAGCACCGCCGTTGCGAGCCACTCGGTAGAGAGCCGCTGAAATCGCAAACACAAGCAAGATTCTCAGGACGGCCATCCCGTCCATGCCGAGTGGACTGATACCGGCACACCAATACAACACCAGGCCTGTCCCCCATTCATGATGCACCGCTGGATGGAGCGTCGGTGTGAAGGCAAAGACATCGCCGATTGGAAACGTCCCGGTTTCGGCAAAGACACGAACCAGGGCCATTTCATGAAATGCGTCGTGGGTAACATCGCTCAAGCGAGCGATGTAGGCCAGGAATGCAATGAGTAGGGAAGCCGCTAGGATCGCTACGAAGCGTCCGTCCCGGAGGCGTCCCATTTGTAGATTTTGTTGAAGGGTCATCAGATTGTTCATGTCGGACGCGTTAGCTAGCTGACTGAAATGATTTGTCTCATTTTCTGAACTTTCGCTCAAGATTGATCTAGAGACCGTTTTGACCGGTCTTCTAGACTCCCGATCAAAGCGTAATGGGTCGCAAGCAGGAAGCAGGTCGATCCGCCAAAAAAGCCTCTCGCGAGGTTGATAAGCAGTCCACTTTGGAGCTAAATCGCATGGATGCACGAAGCTTGTTTCTAATCGGGATCGCGTTGTCGGCGTGGTGTTCCACCGCCTCTGCGCAAGTCTTTGGGCCGCAGTCCGTTGTCCAATCGCCCAACTTCCGAGTTTATGCTGGGAGCGCACAACTCGCCAACGAAGTGATTCGCGCGGCGGAGGAAAGTCGCAAGCAGCTGGCAATGCATTGGCTTGGAAAAGAACTACCCACCTGGCCAAAACAGTGCCCAATCGTTGTCAATGACGGGCCTAGAACGCCTGCCAGCGGCGAAACCAAATACACGTTGGTTGGAGGGGGCGTGGCCAATTTCCACATGTCTGTGTCAGGTACCCCAGAGCGAATCATTGACAGTGTTTTGCCGCACGAAATCACGCACACGGTCATGGCCAGCCATTTCGCAGCCTTAGGCAAACCTGTCCCGCGATGGGCAGATGAAGGGGCTTGCACCACCGTCGAGCATCAAGCCGAACGAAGCAAGCATGACGTCATGCTGGTCCGCTATTTGAGTGAGGGACGTGGCATTCCTTTTTCCGTGCTTTTTTCGCTTAAAGACTATCCGCCGGATATGATGCCTTTGTATGCTCAGGGCTACAGCTTGTCCTGTTTTCTGATTTCTCAAGGTGGTCCACGTCGCTTTATCCAGTTCTTGGAGCGCGGGATGGAAACCGACAACTGGGATAGTGCGACCGATGAATTTTATGCGTATCCGAAACTTGGAAAATTGCAGAAGGCTTGGAATCGCTGGGTGAGTGAAGGTGGCGGCGTTGTCGACAATTACACCGCGGATTCCCTTGGCGTTTCGACTCGAGCTTTGGCTGCGAACACGCGAAACGCGAGTTCCATAGTCGACAACGATACTGGTGTCCGCACCGCTTCAGCGAGTCTCATCGCGGGCAATCCGGCTAATCCCCCGGTCCAATTCGCGGCTGCTGCATCACCGAAGCCTACTCCCGTTAACATTTCGATGGACACGAGTTCTGGAAGCTACTACCTGGACGCGTTTCGACGTCAACAACAGCCACAGAGCCCGGTCCAGAGCTTAAGTCTTCCAGCGCCTTTCCAAACCATAGGCGGCGGATACATCCGACGTTAATTCGGGTTGCTTAGCGACACTGCATAAGCACAGCGAAATTGCCCAAATTACTTTTGTGGAAAATCTTTCCACAAGAACAAAACTGGGATTGACCTGCTGTCGAAACACTACCTATTCCGGTAGACACGAATGAAAATTCATTGTTGCGTGACCATGAGTTGGGAGTTGCAAGGATGCCGCTTCCAGGGACTGGGCTCGCTTCAATAATTGATAAAGATGAGCGATTTTTTTGGACTCTGAGCGATAAAGGAGTGTCGCGTTGAAATATTTCAACCCCCTACGAACATTACGGTTTTTGGCAGCAATGTCAACGGTATCTGCACCCGCCTTCATGCCCTACGGCATGACTGCTTCGGCTGGTATCGTCGCAACGATCGCATGCTCTGCATTGAATGCGGTCGCTCAAAGCCCAACGAACACAGCTCTACCACCGTTGCTACCACCGGCTCAGTCTTATGGGACTGCTCCAACAAGTGGCGCGACGGCGGCCGATGCAACTGCAAGTGCGAGATCTTATTTGATCAAAGCACGTGCGGCGTTGAGCGAAGGAAAAAATGAGGCGGCCGCTCAAGCGTTTGCGCAAGCAACGTTGGCCGCCCAAAAGTCTCCCGAGATGGCGTCTGAACTCCAGCAAACGCGGCAACAATTTGTTGAACGCGGCTTGAGCCAGCAAGCTCTCGATCAAGCCATGCGCGTCGCACAAACAGGTCCAGGCCTAACAAGCCGGGCGGCAAACGCATTGCGAAATAATTCTACTGCTAACAATAGCCAAACGCCCACCGGCATGCTTGCTTCTAATCCGATGGGGACTGCGAACAGCAACGTCCCTTCGACGTTGCCAGCTACCAACGGTCAAGTGTTTAGCCTGCCACCAGCACTGCCTCAAGCGGCCTCGCAACCTGCGGGTCCAGCCAATCCACTTCGCGACCAAGCTGTTGGGCTGGCTGCGGAAGCCAAGATGGCGTTGGATCGGGGTGACACGGTCGGTGCACGGCAGTTGATTCAAAAGGCCAACTCGCTTCGAGTTCCAGATAGCGAGTTCGGTCAAGGTCAACTCAAACCTTGGGATGTTGCGTTGCAAGTCGATCGGGCAGAACGATTGCGCGGTGGTGCACCTAACGGTGTCATCACGGCTGCAGCCACCCTGCCAATGGGGAATGTTCAGAATGCATCTGGGCAGTCTTCACCATTCGGCAATGCGAATAGTGTCCAACAAGGTGTTTACCAACCGCAGTATGATGCGTCGCGAGTTGCACCCGCCAGTGGTGTCCTCTCGCAGTACGATGTCGATTCTTCGGGTCCGGAACTCTATCAGAAGGGCATCACCGCTCTCTCTGCTGGCAAGAAAGAAGCGGCCTTAGGCTACTTCAAATCCGCTTTCCAAAAGCGAGCGGAACTGGATCCAGCCATGTTTACTCAGTTGAAAGACAAGCTGACACAACTGCAATTCAGTGGTGCACCAGAGAGTATTGACGCTGCCAGCCCGGAACGACGCGAGGATCAGGTCAAACGTCAAAGATGGTTTGCAGAAGTCTCTGGTGAAATCGCAGATGCCGAAAAGATGGCTGGGGCGAATAAGCCTATGGAAGCTCTCGAAAAGCTCAAGGGATTGCGGCAACGTGTTTCCCAGGCCGAGATCGATGGCGCTCAACGCAAGACGCTTCTTGGTATGGTCGATCAAGTATCCAACCATATGCGAGAATGGGCGGAGCAGAACAAAGCCATGATCGAATTGGATCAGCGAAACACGCAAATCGAAGACCAGATTCGATTAGAAGCAACGACGCTTTCCAAAACCGATAAGCAAGTCCAAACGCTGGTGGAGCAATACAACGATTTGATTTCGACCGGACGATTCGCAGAAGCCGAAGAGGTTGCGAAAAAGGTCCGAGAAATCAAGCCGAATAGCGAAATCGCCGCGGTGCTCTACCAGAAGGCGAAAATCCAACGCCGCGTCGAAGAACAAGAGATCATCAAAGCTCTCAAAGAAGAGAGGTTCGTTGACCACTTCAACAGCATCGAGGCAGCGTCGACTCCGTATGATGGGGAGAAAAACTTGCAGTGGCCAAGCGAAAAAGATTGGCTGACAATATCTAAAAAACGTCTTGCGGGTAAGGATGACCTGCGAATGCTGCCAGCCGAACGAAAAATCCGGGAGAATCTCGGACAACCCTTTTCGGCTAGCTTCGACCGTAGACCTCTGGCCGACGCGATGAACACCATCTCGCAGATGACTGGTATTCCAATCGTCATTGATGATCGCTCCATCGCAGAAGAAGGTATAACCATAGACCAGCCTGTAACACTGGATCTGAAAGGGTCACCCATTCAGCTCAAGAGTGTCCTGAACCTACTGCTGTCCAACCTGAATCTGACGTACACGATCAAGAACGAAGTTCTGACGATCGAAAGCAACCGATTCAGCAAAAAAGAGTTGATTCCATTCACGTACAATGTCAAGGATTTGGTCATTCCAATTCCTAATTTTGTCACGGATTACAACACGGGCATGGCCGGAGCACTCCAAGCGGCTTACCAAGCACAGACACATATGGCTTCCGCAACGGTTGCTGAACCTAATGCCGTCGGTGTCGAGGCAAGTCGTATTGCAAGCATCAATCCAAACTCATCTGTTCTAGCACAGATGAATTCGATGGGCGGATTGACTGGCATGTCGCCAGGAGCAATGGCGAGTTCCATGCCAGGAAATATGCCGTATCCATCGTCAGGCCTGGGTGGTGGTTCCATCGCAGACTACTCGTCGCTGATCTCCTTGATCGAGAGTACGATTTCTCCCGACCAATGGCAGACGGCTGGCGGAACATCGTCCATGCGAGAGTTCCGTCAGAACTTGAGTCTTGTGGTGACCGCACCTCAGGAAACGCACGAAGCGATTGCCAATTTGCTAAAGTCGTTGCGAGCACTCCAGAACTTGCAGGTTACGATCGAAGTTCGATTCATTCAGCTTTCGGATACCTTCTTCGAACGCATTGGACTCGACTTTGACTTCAACATCCGCGACAAACTGAACCGAGTCACGCCCCCTTCGAGGCAACAAGGATCACCAAAAGTTGCAGTTGGACTTTCAAGTGGAGTGGGCTCTACCGGACCGACATTCACGTCCGATTTGGACTTCCAAATTCGGAACAATTTCGGTGTTACGCCAGCGTTCGGTGCTCCGGATGCAGGTGACGCAGGGACTCAAGTTGGTTTGGCTATCCTTAGCGACTTGGAACTGTTCTTCTTCCTGCAAGCAGTGCAGGGGAACAGTCGTACCAACGTGCTCAATGCACCCAAGGTGACCATGTTCGATGGACAGACTGCGAGTATCAATGATACTGCACAACGTCCGTTTGTGATCTCGTTCGAGCCGGTCGTCGGTGACTTTGCAGTCGCACAGCGGCCCATCATTGTGGTTCTGAACGAAGGAACTCAAATGAATGTGCAATCGATTGTTTCGCAGGACAAGCGATTCGTAAGAATGACTTTGGTACCGCAATTCACGCGGATTGAGTCTGCCGATCGTCAGTTTACTTTCCAAGGCCGACGCAGCACCGCGACGGGAACGAGCATCCTCAATCCTGCCGGTACTCAGAATCCTACCAGTAGCGCTTCGGATATTATCGAAGGCACAACGGTTCAGCAACCTACCCTGGGTACGACGAGCGTGACAACCACGGTCAGTGTGCCCGATGGTGGTACCATTCTTCTCGGCGGTATCAAACGCCTTCGAGAAGGACGAACCGAGCGGGGTACTCCAATCCTCAGCAAAATCCCGTACTTGAATCGATTGTTCAAGAACAACGCGATCGGTCGGGAAACCAACACGCTGATGATGACCGTGACTCCGCGAATCATCATTCCAGAGGAAGAAGAAGAAGCGATCGGTGTCAACCTCCGACCATAATAGGTCGGCCAATATCCCAGTCGAAATTTGATAAAACCCTTGGAGTAACCTCCAAGGGTTTTTTCGTAAGTGCGTTTAGGTCGTCAACCGATTGCATTGCAATGCCCCCGAGTTTACTCGGGGGATTGTTACCATCTCTCTAGAATGGATGGTCACTACCCCCGGCGTGAAGCCCGCGGCATGCCA
>JANMLD010000425.1:0-9352 GCA_031372345.1 Pirellula sp. | reverse complement strand
GGATCCAAGGCCACTGCATACAACGGTGCCGTCGGTTGCCAACTCCCTGGTTCCGTTGCCGAAGCATGTTCGACAAACTTGTCCCAGCCATCGTTCGCTCGCAACGCGATGATGGCGTCACCAATCTGTCGACCAAATTCAACGCTCGACAATTTGGTCGGACCATCCGGTATGCGCGTAAGTGATGTCGCCAGAACGCCGTCGAGCAACGTACGCTGCGTCGGAAATAGATAAGTTAATACTTGATGCGCAGCCCCGGAAATTGCCCCTTCTAGCGAAACTCCAACAGGCGCAGCAGTCGTCACGTAATACCCACTGCGACCTTCGATCGCATTGACGACATCATAAATTGCCGCGTGGACCATAGCCATATCGCGCGATGCACGCGTCGGGTCGGAAGCATCGCCACGAACCGCTTGAAGTACGGTCTGGTTCCATGACAGCACGGGATCCACACTGCTCGGCGTGCTAACACGTTCGATTTTCGTCGATGTTTGCCCAGTATTGCCCGCAACGTCAGCAATCTGCGTCGTGAAAATATTATCGCCAAGCGCTAGTGAGACCGACGAGAATTGAAAATTGCCAGCGATGTTGGCAAGTGTGTTCGCGGCAGTCTGAACAAGCGTTACCGTTTCACCCGGATCCGTGGTGCCAACCAAAGTCACGCGACCGGCGTTCGAAGTTTGCGAACTTACCAAACCCGAAGCGGCAGACAGAACTAGCGAAGGAGCAACCGGGGCGGTGGTATCCAGCGTAAACCGGAGGCGTTGATAACCAATGCTCCCATCGTCCGATTGGGCAAAGAATGTTGCAAAACGATTCCCATCTAAGATAGGCGAACCAGAGGAGGAATCAAATACAAAGGTGTTGTCCGCTGCTATCGTAAGTGTCACAACGGAACCTCGATCGAACCGAGCCTTGACCGTTGGCTTTACCGCCGAAAAGTCGAAAACGGAACCGACTACGGTGGGGTTGTTTGTAATTTTGTCGGTAGCGGAGTCACCAGAATCAACCGAAAGCGAAAGGTCGGTAGGTAAGGGTGTTGCAATCGCGTTCAGGTAGTTGATTACATTCAAAATATCAACTGGGGAAAGCGAGAGGTCACCATCGACATCTAGGTAGTTGTTCTCGCCAACAGGTTGCGTGAAGTCAATTTTGGTACCGCCGTCCCTTTGGCGATTTATTTCATTGATTGGAACCAGTGCGTCCAATGGCGAAACGGTTCCATCGAAGTCGACGTCGAGATTCCAAAGAGGGTTTTGCCAATCCGAGGCAAGAACCACACGCCTTTCGAGTAATTCGATGAAGAACCTACGTGCTGTTTTCTTTCGCTTGCGGTTTTTTGGTGACACGTGAGGATTCCAATTCGAAAGTTATCCATTCGCAGCGCTGGAGGTGGGGCTCCGCCAAGCACTTATTGCTATCCAAACGCCGACCGCACATTTTCTTCATGTTTTTGACGAAGATTTATCCAAATGGCTCAAGTTGCGATTCTCCCGTCTCTAGACGAGTGGCAGGGTGAAAACGACCAATCATAACCCGAAACGTGAGTGAGGGACCTGCGGAATTGCCCCTCGCTTACACTTCGGGTTGGGATAATGCAGGCTGCCGATCGCCTTATTTCTCACATGATTGCGGATTTTCGTTTCCTGTTTGCAAAACAAGATTTCGCCACAGCGAGTGATTGCGTTCAGAGTAGCGAGGTTGAATAATGGAAGTCATGAACCTGGAAGAACTATTTGCCGATCTCATCGCCCGCATTAGGGCTGGCGACCATACTGCGGCGGAAGAGCTTGTTCGCAAGTTTGAGCCAGTGGTGCGCCGCGAGATTCGGTTGAACATGACCGATCGTCGGATGGCTCGGATGTTTGATTCCGTCGATATTTGCCAGTCGATTTGGTCTAGCTTTTTTGTGCGTGTCGCGGCCGGCCAATTCGATATCGACAGCCCGGCCCAGTTGACTCACCTGCTCATGGCGATGGCTAAAAACAAACTCGCGCACCAGTCACGCCGAAACCGCTATCAAAAACGGGATGTAGGGCGTATCGACGCGAATGGCGAATCTATCGAGGCGGTACTCGACGTTCAACCTAGCCCTAGCGATTGCGTTTCGGCAAAAGAGCTCTTTGCCAAAATGCAAGCCAGTCTGACTGATGAAGAACTGAAGATATCGGAACTGCGCCGTACTGGATTGGCTTGGGATGAAGTCGCAACGATCGTTGGCGGAACAGCCCAGGCTCGGCGAATGCAACTTCATCGCGCTGCGGATCGTGTTACTCGGCAATTGGGATTGGAGGATTAGCTATGTCGCAGTCTACGCAATCTCGGAGCGGCGAATATCGCAAGCTCTGGTCTCATGGCGATGCGCCAAGTTTGGCGGAACTCGTCCAACTTTGCGAAGCCATGCCGACTCCAAAGCTGACCGAGTTACTCCTTCTCGACCAGTCCATGCGCTGGAATGCAAAACAGAGAATTACCGCCGAACAGTACCTTGAACTTTTTCCTGACTTACTAAATCATCCTGAATATGCGTTGGACGTAGTGTATTCTGAATTTTTGCTGCGTGAGCGATTGGGCTTGCTTCCCAACATCAACGAATACATAACGCGTTTTCCGCAGTTCGCGGACGAGTTGCAAAGTCAGGAAGCTTTTCATAGGGCAATGGATTTCAACCCTATGGTCGGTGAGACTGCAGTTCGAGGGTTGGCGGATTCGTCGGATGCCGATTTCGACTTCACGACGCTGGCAGTGCCAGAGGTTCCAGGGTATGAGATTCTGCTTGAATTGGGACGCGGTGGAATCGGAGTTGTCTACAAAGCCCGTCACATTCCGTTGAATCGACTTGTGGCTCTCAAGATGTTGCTGGCAGGCAACTTTGCTAGTGCGAGTTTGCTCCGGCGATTCCTCGTCGAAGCGGAGGCCACCGCGCGGCTTCAGCATCCCAATATTGTTCAGATCTATGAAGTCGGTCAATACGATGGCCGTCCGTTTATAGCGCTGGAATTCGTCAATGGAGGTACAATGGCACAATGGACAGATGGGCGACTGCAAGCTCCTCGCGAAGCTGCCTCAATCATCCTGTCGTTGGCCAGAGCAGTGCATTTCGCGCACGAACAAGGGGTCGTGCATCGCGATTTGAAACCAAGCAATGTTTTGATGCAACGATTGACTTCTCCAATCGCATCGGAAACGGATTATGGCGGCAGTCGTCAAAAAGCTGTTATCGAAGGGAGCAGTGCACGCAACATCACGCAATCCAAGAGCTCCTTCGAGCAGGATTTTCAACTGAAGATCGTGGATTTCGGTTTAGCAAAGGTGATGGCTGGTGGATCCGATGCGGAGAAAATTGCTGCTACCCTGTCGGGTGATGTACTTGGCACAGCAGCTTACATGTCCCCCGAACAGGCACGTGGTGACTCAGCGAAGTTGACTGCCAGCACGGACGTCTACTCGCTTGGCGCGATGCTCTACGAGTTACTTACTGGCCGGCCACCGTTTGTCGGCGTACAGCCCATGGAAGTCTTGGTGCAAGTCATCAACGATGAACCTGTGCGCCCATCCCATTTAGCGCGTCGTTTGCCAAGCGACATCCAAACCATCTGTCTGAAATGCTTGGAGAAGAACCCGGCACGACGTTACGACTCGGCCGATGCCTTGGCAGACGATCTGGGTAGGTTTCTCGAAGATCAACCCATCGTCGCTCGGCACACTTCATCCCTGGAGCGCGGCTGGCGATGGTGCCGGCGTCACCCAGCCAAAACAAGCATCGCATCGTCGATTGGGGCATTTCTCGTTCTCGTTGCGGTTTTTTCAAGCCTGTATTCTATTCAACTTGGGTATCAATTGAAACTGACATCGCAAGCGAAAGGCAAAGAGCAAGAGTCCAAAGTCAATGCATTGAGCCAACTTTGGGAATCGAAACTTGCCCAAGCCGATGCTATTCGTACGAGCAACCAAATCGGACAGCGATACGATGCACTGAAGGCAATCGATGCCGCGCGAGCACTTAGCGATTCCATTCGTTTTCGTCCAGAGCAGCTCGACCAGATGCGCAATGCGACGATTGCATGTTTAGCGAAACCGGATATGCGAGTTGACAGTCAATGGCAGGGCCACGTCGCCCCTCCTGATCCGGTATTGGCTGTTGATGGTCTTCAGAGCATCTATGCGAATATGAAAAGCAATACCATGTGTGTTTGCCGCACCACAACAGGCGAGGAAATCGCAAGAATATCCGTAACAGATCCCAAATCGAGTGCGCTATTGAGTGACGACGGAAAACGATTGGCCATTCTGAACGATCACTGTCGCGTCTATTCTCTCGAAGACGAACAAGTGAACCTCATTTACGAAACCCCGAGCAAGGGTGTTTGGGGATTTGCGCCTGATGGTTCCAAGATTCTAGGATCGGATGATGATGGGCAGCTTTGCTTAGTTGATCTACGTCAGGCAAGTGTTATTAGAAAATTCGGTAAGATCATTGCCAAAAATGGAATTGTTATCTCACCCGATGCGCGACGTGCTGCAATATCTCTTAGCGACTCAATCAACGTCATTGATCTAGAGTCTGGGCAAATCCACTGGCGGATGGATAATCTTGTTCCTGGGAGCCAAAAACATTTTGCATGGCATCCTAATTCGAAATATCTAGCCATCGGTCCAGGTTTGAGCGATGGCATCGAACTGTGGGATATTGAGAACTGTGTCAGATTGAAAACCCATGCATTCAATCCTGGTGAACTTCAAATCTGTTTCAGTTCGACGGGTGAACGGCTTTTGTGCTACGACGTCTGGAGCCAAAGAGTTTCCGTTTGGAACGTCAATAGCAATGAAATCGAGTTCTCTCGGAGCGGCCTCTATTTACTAAGGTCTTTTGCAGATGAATCAGGTGGATTTCGGCTTCTGCTCTGGCAGAACGACAACCAACTCGTCTCCATGCGAATTGATTCTTCGCGAATTTATTGCACACTTCCCCAAGCTAGACCCCTGGGAATGGGTGCTACGATGGGAGATCTCAACTACAGTCCCGATGGCAGTTTGCTGGCGATTGCAACTCCGTTCGGCGAACTGCAGATCTTTGATACACGGAGCCATAACGAACTCGATCGGCTTGTATGTGGCAATTGCATGGTCCATTTTGATCGGGACGGGTCGTTGCTTACGTCAAACAAATTGGGTTTGGTTCGATGGAGCTTTACCCCTTTTGGCGATAAGCACGGCGGATACCAAATGGGGCCTCCAGTCCATATGGTGGGCACCGTTGCCAATGCCCCCTTCGATATCAGCCAAGACGGAAATAGCATTGCCATCCCTACAGGTAATGAGGTGGAGATGCATGCCGTTGACTGTCCAGAACAGTTTCAGCACCTTGGGCCACCGGCAGATGTCCGTCGCTTATCTTTCAGTCCCAACGGGAAACGAATCGTTACTGGCGAATGGGCGAGCGGCAAAGCTTGCGTATGGGACGTGCCATCGGGAAAGCGTCTGCATACGTTCGAGGAACATCCCTTTTGTCTCGTGGAATACAGCCCCGACGGAAGGTGGATTGTAACCAATTCGACGCGCGTCCGTGTCTGGAATGCGGAAACATGGGAGCTGGTGGGCGAGTTGCCGGCTGATGGTACTTCGATTAGTGGTGTGAACGTCGCATTCTCACCTGACGGCCGGTTGATTGCCGTCTCGGATTCCATTTCGCGAATCAACTTCTTCGACCCCTCGGACGGGCGGAAGGTCTTTGCATTGACAGACCCAAACGATCATCTTGCTATTAGGTTGGCCTTTAATCCAGATGGCAGTCAATTGGCCGTATTTTCGACGTCTAATGTCGTGCACCTTTGGGATTTGGCGGCGATGAACGAAGAACTCAAGTCACGGGACTTGGCCTTCAGAAACTACGAGTTTGCCACCAAACCTTTCGATAGCGAAGATTCTAGGATAACCACTTTGCAGATCGTCGCCGATCAGAAATTTGTCG
This sequence comes from Pirellula sp., assembly GCA_031372345.1. Lineage (GTDB taxonomy): Bacteria > Planctomycetota > Planctomycetia > Pirellulales > Pirellulaceae > JBKCUI01. Next base: position 3,378 of record JANMLD010000425.1, on the reverse strand, counting down.
AGTTCGAAGCCGCACATCAGTCTGAGTTGCTTCGACAGGCAGTCGAAAGGTTTGACTTGGTTTCTGCCCGCGCTGCCATCGCGAGAATAATCAAACTCCAACCGCAGGACGCATTGACCTGCAACAACGTCGCCTGGCTATTGGCCACTGGACTTCATCCATTGCGAGACTCGTCGACCGCCGTCGAATTCGCTCAACGTGCGATTGCGGACGAATCGTTGACTCAGGAAAATCGCGCGATGTTCCTCAATACGCTTGGCGTCGCGCTTCTACGGGATGGCAAGTTTCAGGAAGCGATTGTAGTACTAGAAAAAAGCCTTTCCACACAAAACGACGATAGTAAGCCATTCGATTTGTACTTTCTATCCATCTGCAATTCGCGAACCGGGGATCATGCAAAAGCAAGCCGTTACTTTGAAGAAGCAGAATCGAAGGCCGACCAGCTTCGACCCCACATGACCCTAGAATGGAAAAATGAAATCGCCCAATTTGCAGAGGAAGCGAAGTCGCTACTCGGGAATCATCCGAAGGCGAACTAGAATTTCCATTCCATCTGAATCTGAGTTTAAAAGGCCCCAGAAAACCGCTTTGAATCCATCGCGATTGCTCATCGCTCTGGGACTTGCCACGGTTTATCTTGTTTGGGGATCGACCTATCTGGCCATCCGAGTGGCGGTCGAAACGATGCCACCTTTTCTGATGGCAAGCACACGATTTATTGCTGCTGGCGCTTTGCTGGCCACGATTCTGCTCGTGCTCAAAAGATTCCGAATCAGTCGACAGCAGTTGTGGGACAACACGTTCATCGGTGCACTTTTAATTTTGGGGGGCAATGGACTAGTGTCGTGGGCTCAACAAAAAGTTCCGTCGGGAATGACCACCTTGATCCTGTCTCTGAACCCACTCTTTGTAGTGATTGCCGACTGGGCCGTTCTGTTGATTTTTCGGGACCGTACTCGAGGTTCAGCCCCAAATGGTCTCACGTTTCTTGGCTTGGCGCTCGGGATTGCCGGTCTCTCGGTTTTAATTGGACCTTCTTTAGTTGCCACCGATTCAACCCATCTTGAGGGCTTTCGCGTCCTTGGGCTAGTGGTTGCCTGCCTATCGTGGTGCATCGGTTCGCTGTACAGTCGATATGCTAAGGAACCAGCAGATCCGTTTTCTGGCGCGGCGGTACAGATGCTGATAGGAGGCCTATGGCTACTATTGTTAAGTCTTCTGGTTGGCGAACCCTTTCGCCTAAACCCTTCCGACGTTTCTTGGAATTCGATCCTCGCCTGGTTCTACCTGATGTTGATGGGCTCCTTGGTCGCCTTTACGACCTTCATTTGGCTGATGAAGCATGCATCGCCGTCACTCGTTGCCACCTATGCGTACGTGAATCCGATCATCGCCGTCTTCTTGGGATGGCTTTTTCTGGGGGAGCCAGTCAACCCACGCATTTTTGTGGCGGGGGCGGTCATCGTGTTGGGAGTGGCAACGATAACTTTCTCGCGAAGCCGCACCTCCAATACTCAATCAACAAAGTAGCGTCGTTGCGCCTCTCCGAGACGCAAATTATTAGTAGCATGGCGTAGCATGGGTGGACGCAATGGCGATTGCTGCAGGAGTACAACCGCGTTACCGTGTCGGTCGGCGAGGAAACTAAAGTGCTTGTGATCGATCTTGCCAACCAATTACCTAAGTCGTCAAAGTATTTTTATGATCTCACGCACTACAACAAGGAAGGTGCAAAAGCGGTTGCGGAGATTATCTACATCGGTATCGAACCAGCATGGCAACGGTAGCATTGCAATGTGGCTAACCCTTGTCTGGTTGAGTACTCGTTCTTTTGCTCCAAACTTCCCGAAAAAGTAGTGTGCCATCCCATGGTTTGCTTGTGGGCTCGAACAAATCGATTACGACTATCGGGATGGAATGCGGGTATTCAACGAGCCAATACTTTAGTAGTGTATTTCGCAAATATGCTGGGCTGAGCCCATCCGACTATCGAACCGCCGAGTCAAGCTCCGCGTCGACGACGGGTTCGATCAAGAGCTCTTAATTTTTATGGCTGGGTGATTCGCAAATGACTGCTTTGGTAATGCCCCGCCACCGAGCAGGTTGAACATTACACAGGGCTTAGGATTTCTTCTATACTACGCAGGCGTTTCGTAACGGTCTCAATGAAGGCGGTGAACTCCATGTCAGCTCAACAACTCGAGAGTAATGCGCCAGCAAAAGCGGAACGGCTCGCTTCACTCGACCAGTTTCGCGGTTATACGGTCGTCGGAATGCTGCTTGTGAATTATTTCGGTGGTTATGCAGTATGCCCGCAGGTTCTCAAGCATACTCACGATTATTGCAGCTATGCAGATACCATCATGCCACAGTTCTTGTTTGCGGTTGGGTTTGCTCTAAGGCTTACCTTTGGCAGGCGGATGCAGACGCATGGTAGTGCGGCAGCTTATGGTCGTATGATTCGGCGACTTCTAGGCTTGGTGTTGGTCTCATTAGTCGTCTACACTGTTGGGCAACGGGCACCTAGTTGGGATCAGCTCAAAGAGATAGGTGTTTGGCATGTGTTGTACGAACCGATGAAGCGCAGTTGGTTTCAAACACTGATGCACATTGCGGTCACCTCACTTTGGATCTTGCCCGTCGTCCATTCTAAAGCTTCGATTCGCATTTTTTGGATGTTGGGGTCTGCGATCGCACACGTGCTGTTGTCCTATTGGTTTAACTTTTTATGGTGCAATACGGCTCCGAATGCTATCGATGGCGGACCGTTAGGGTTTCTCACTTGGACGATACCTGCGATCGTTGGGACCCTGGCCTGTGACGTGTTCGTCAGGCCTAGAAGCGAACTTCAAGTTGGATCACTGGCTATGGTCAAAGTTCTCTTCGCGTCGTTGCTCCTAATGGCGTTAGGCTATGTCATTTCGTGTGGAACCCGTTTGTACGATGTACCCGAATCGCAAGTCGCAGAACTCAAGGGAAGGAAACTTGCTGTCGATCCGGTGTGGCCGACTCAAACTCGACTCAATCGCAAACGCGAATTGGCAATGGAGCAGGAGACAGGGCTTTCGGCATGGCTTGCCGAACCCCCCTTCATCAAACCGCCAGGCGAAGACTTCCGCAAATGGAACTATTGGATGATGAGTCAGCGGGCTGGCACCCTCTCGTACCCATTGTTTGCCGCAGGTTTTTCGCTCTTGGTGTACTTGGTCTTCTTCGTTGTGTGTGATCTTGGAGGGTTTCAACTTGGATTCTTTAGGACCTTTGGAACCAACGCGCTTATTGCATATGTCTTGCACAGCATGGTTGGCAACGCCGTGCAGCCGTTCTTCCCTAAAGACTCGCCTGCATGGTACGCGATCACTGGCCTTGCTCTATTCT
>JANMLD010000419.1:0-10875 GCA_031372345.1 Pirellula sp. | reverse complement strand
TAAGCAGAGTCCGCAACCAGCAAGAAACGGCCGGTCAGATTAAACTTGAGCTGAGCAACAAAGAGACTGAAAACGCAAATGAGCAACACACAGGAAACGACTGGAACTCGCATCAACTCCTTGGACCAATTCCGAGGTTATAGCGTGGCAGCCATGTTCGTCGTCAATTTTCTGGGTGGACTAGCGATTACGCATCAAGTGCTTCGCCACAACAACACGCACTTCAGTTTGGCCGACTCAATCATGCCCAGCTTTATCTTTGCGTGTGGATTTTCCTACCGCATGTCTTTTCTGAAGCAACTCGCGAACGCAACCGAATCGACTCCATACGTTAAATTCATCAAGCGAAGCTTAGGGCTTATCCTGCTTTCGTTGATGCTCAACGGTTTTGGAACCAAACTTGGAACTTGGCCAGAGTATTCAGGCCAACGTGTTGGGCGATTCATCTCCGAGTTGTTTAAGGCGGACTTGTGGGAAGTCCTTGCAATCATCGGTGCTTTGCAAATCCTTCTCCTGCCATTGATTGCGAAAGCAACTTGGCTGCGCGCGTTGGCGTTCATTGGACTCGGTTTAGCGCATTTGATCCTGTCGTGGTCATTCAACTACAACTTTGTTTATGGGCGTCCAAACTGGATGGATGCGTACTTTGGAGCGGCAGGAAAACGAGCTTGGGACGGCGGCTTTTTTGGACTGTTGTCTTGGTCGCAAATCATGCTCGCGGGGACGCTCGCATACGATGCCATGAAGTGCTGTCGGCAAGTGACGGCGACCAGCATGATCTTTGTTTTTGGGGTGCTGCTCATGTTGGTTGGATTCGGGCTTTCCTGTATGACGACTCTGTACAATCTCAAGGACTTGTCGGCAGAGCAAGCGGCACAGATTGCTGCCTCGCCTGTGGTGCCCAACTTCTCGTTGGCTACGGGTCGATCTTGGACCGATTGTCTAACTGACCCACCGTTTGTGGTTCCGCCACCGCAATCGGAACGTGCCCTCAACTACTGGATGATGGACAAGCGCATTGTATCCCAATCGTTCGTGCTCTTTAGCACGGGTTTCGCCTTAACGCTGTATGGGATCTTTATCCTAATGTGCGATTTTGGTGGGCTTAGTCTACGTGTGTTTGAGATCTTTGGCAAAAATCCGCTTGCAGCCTATATCATCCATCATTTCGTAGCCCATTCGATCCTTGGGATTGTCCCAAAAGATTCGCCCATAACATGGGTATTACTCGGTTTGGTGGCATCGTTTGGAATCACATACGTGTTTGTGCGATTCCTGGATGCACGCAAACTGTACTTGCGACTTTAAGAATTTCACCATGAACAAAGCCTTCGTTCGCGAGGCGCGGGTACCATGGCGATTCGTTGTGCCCGCGTCACCGTTAAAAGAGAGTGCCTCGTATGCCAGATCAACAAGACGATGTCGATATGAACGTAAGAGCGCGTGGAGTTTTGTCCGTTACTGTTTTCACGTTCGTTTATTTGTCTTTGGGAATGCTAATTGCATCTCGCAAAGGCAATTGGGAATTCGCTTTCTATATTCCAGTGGTGGTGCTGTTCGGCGTATTGACGCTGGCTATCCGAAAACGTGCCAAACTGCCTTTAAGTCTCTTATGGCTGCTTAGCATATGGGGTCTGCTCCACGTGGTCGGAGGCGTTCTAGAAGTTCCGGCCGGTTGGCCGGTAGACGGCGACAAACGTTCCTTTTACAGTTGGGAGATCATTCCAGGCATTCTCGTTTACGACAAGCCTGTGCATGCATTTGGATTCGGAGTCGCAACTTGGGCTTGTTGGCGCGGCATAAGTTCAACTTGCGGATCGCAACAAGCAACAGTTGGTCGATTGGCGTTAGCCGCGAAGTTCGATCTGAAGGAGCCTCAGCCCTGCGAAGAAGTGTGGCAGCTAATATTCACGTCGCAGAGGTTGTCTGAAAACGCAGTTTTTTTGCAGTCGGTCATGGGATCGCAATCATGATCATCCGTTTCATACGCCGGCTACTACTTCGGATTGCCTATCGATTGCCCCGCAAGGTGCAAAAGCTATTTTACAGGTCACTCTACGATGGAGAGCCGCCGCACGAGACTGGTCCGATTCGATTGTCGACCAGCGACGAACCGGAGACGTTCGTTCGCTTTGAATTCGTCGGCGGCAGCCTTGACGGCAAGATATACGAAGGGCCTCTGGCCAATCCTTTCTATTGGCAAACTGAATATGGCAAAGTTGGCTGCCAATTCAAAGTCGCCGCTGAAGCGGATGTCGATGCGATGATGGCTATGGTTCGCATCTAAACCCAGACGCTTGCGAATGGAAGCTGGTCAACTTGGAACAACAACATTTGAACAAGGTCGATAACTGTCCAGGTCTATGAGACCGTTGGGACTGTTCTCTTCTCGCGTGCGCTGATGACCGCCGTGTCGACGATTTGCTGCCCGATGCGACTGATCTCGAGCGACAACGGACCTGTGATCGGTTCGCCTGTCTCCAAACAATGGATGAAATATTGCACGGGATTTTGATAGGGTGGAACTAACGGATCGACGGGAATCGCGTGTGCCTCAGGGCGTTGGCGAGTTTGAACGGTGATCGTCTTCTCGTAGTCGTAGCTGCTGATAGTACCATCGGTACCGATCAACTCGAAACCGCATTTGGGCTGTGTTTGAGTGACCCACGGATCCGTGAAGGTGCCCCACCGCGTCTCAATCTTGGACAAGCCCGTTTCGTAACGAGCAATGGTAATGCTATGTTCGTCGACTTCGATTCCAGGAGTTTCGTTCACAACCGTAGTGACTTCGATCGGAACTTTTCCGTTGTGATACCAAGTACCTAAAGTCGAACCATATCCCATGTAATCCAACAACGATCCTCCTCCATGCGTTTTCTTGTAAAACCAACTCTCTGGTTTCTTTGCTTCAACCTCTGCTTCGGTAACTTCGACTTTATCAGCAAGATGATAGAGCGGGCCACGGTTTCCTCCATAATGCCGCACTTCGATGACGCGCCCAATGACTCCCTCGTCGATCAAACGTTTGGCGGTGCGATGCGCCGGAACCCAAACGAGCGGCCAATTGATAACAAGCTTTTTCCCGGATGCCTTGACGGCATCGATCATTCGATCCGATTCCGCGAGCGACGCGGCAAATGGCTTTTCAACCAAGACATGAACTTTGAAAGGTGCAACTCTTTCCACCCAGTCGGCATGTTTGGCGGTAGCTGGGCAAAGTATCACCAAGTCTGGTTTCGCCTCTTCAAGACATTGGCGGTAGTCTGCGAAAATGCGATGGCTAGGAATATTGAAGTTCATGGCAGCCGAGTGCATTCGATCCGGTTGTTCATCGCAAATCCCCACGATCTCAGCCCTTGGATGATCAAAGGCGTATCGCAGCAAGTCACCCATGTGAAAGTGGTCGAAGTTAATACCGGCGATTTTCATGATCAATCCCAAGAATTGGATACGTAGGGGCGTCTAGACAGCAATCGATACCGTGACCACGCTGACAGGCATGACACTAACTGCCTAAGTCTTTCGGTGCTGATACCATAGTTGTTGATCGCCTAAATATCCTAAATATACAGCGCCGAATCTTTGTGTTGGTCCATAGGTCAGAGTCAGTTTAGGCAAGAAAATTAAGGGTAAGAAAATTTTCAGACCCCAAGATCCTTCAACCAAATTTTCCTACCACCAATCTTCTTACCGTGAGTCCGCGTCAGAACAACGTCCTAGATGAATCTCATCGACACAGAGTGTGCCGGAGAACGCGCTGAGCACTTTGGCTCGGAAGTCAGCACCGTCAAACTTCCGATTGGCATATCCCAAGCAGGCATAGATGAAGCCTGTTGACAAATTCAGTAAGAAGTCACGCTCCAGAGTTTCTGCTTGAATGCTATCGATCGAACCAGCGGAATTCGAATCCGTTCGCGTCGTCCGAGCTTGCCGCAAGACGGGCACGCGGCATTTCGCGGATGACACAAATCAACTATCGTTTTAGCGGGTGTTTTTTAGCATCCCAAATAAAGGCGATCAGGCTTTTTCGTGCCCATACCAGTTCAGAAAATACCGGCGATTAGCGAGAAGTGTCGAAAAATACTAACTTTTGTGTGACCAACTCAGTATGACGCGGAATTTATAGACAGCATGGTACCAACTTCCGACAAGACGCGGTTCATTGAGGCACTGACGCGGCATCAGCCGGCGTTGGCGGCGTTTTGCCATGCGCAGTTGGCGCTGCGGCAGGATGCTCAGGAGGCGTTGCAGGCGACGTGTGTGAAGCTATGGGAGAAATCTGGCGAGTGGGACCCAACCACGGAGTTCCTGCCTTGGGCCTTTTCGGTGGCGCGATTCACAGTGCTTTCCCATCTACGCGACCAAATGCGTGACCGGCTCGTCTTTGACGAAGACGTGGTGCAGGCGATGGCTGATGAGACCGAGATGGCGGCGAAGCAGTTTGAGGATCGTCGTGAGGCGTTGGGTGCCTGCCTCAAGAAGCTGAAGCCAGAGCAGCGTGACCTGCTTGAAGAACACTACATCGTCGGACGCAGCATACGCGAGGTCGCCGGTGCCGCTGGTCGCAGCGAGAGCGCGGTGAAAATGATTTTGCTGCGGCTGCGGGAGCAGCTCGGCGCCTGCATCGAACGTCAACTCCGCCTTGCCCCATGAACATTTATGACTTCATTTCCTTTTCTTTACCTGGAGTTTGTCCCATGCGACGATTGAAGATCAGCAGGCGTGCTTTCACGCTCGTCGAATTGTTGGTGGTAATTGCGATTATTGGTATTCTCGTTGGACTGCTGTTGCTTGCTGTTCAAGCGGCTCGGGAGGCGGCTCGGCGTATGCAGTGCTCGAACAACGTAAAGAATCTCATGTTGGCAACCATCAACTACGAAAGTTCAAACAAGCGATTCCCACACGATTAATAGCCACATTATCGAACGTCAACTCAGGCCTGCGAAATGAACGTAGATTCCGAATCAATGACTCACCGCTTGCTCGCCTTGTTGCAGGCTGTGCGTGACACGCACGACGACTCCGCGCGTGTTACGCTCAATGAACTGCTACGCAACGATTCCACCGCCCGTGCCGCGATGGCTCGCTTGCTGGTGGATGAGCAAGCGATCATCCATCGACTGCGTGATGATGTAATCGTCTCGCTTTTGGCCCCTCCGTCGTCGGTTGCGCAGCGAAAAGTGACTCGCTTGCTTAGCTGGCAAGCCTGGCGCCCGCTCACAGCAGCGGCGGCGGGAATTGTATTTGGCATGTTCTGTACAACGGTCGTGTTCGGATTTGTGGTACCGCGGATGGCCGCGTTGAAGAAGGTACCGCTACCGGTCTTCGAACCCGGGATGGAAAACGCAGATTTGATTTTCGCTAAGAGTGTGCCGCGTGGAGTCGGACAGTGGGGCGCTGATTCGGCCGCGGTGGTGACGTCGGAAAACGACGTGCAGCCGCTAGAAGGCAAGCGGATGCTGCGGCTGGAGCCGATCCCGCCGGAGAAGGACGTGAAGAACCACTCTTCACGTGTTTATCAGGTGCTCGATCTTCGCTCACTGCCGCTGCATGGAATTGGCGGTGAGGCTGAGGTGCTGGTTTCGGCCTCTTTTTTCGCGGCAAATGTAGATGTGACATCGCGCTACCTGATTCGTGCAATCGCACTCAAGGAATCGGCGGAGACGGTGACGAAAGGCTTTTGGCCGAAAACTGAAGACGATGGAGTGGTATCGGTGGCACAAAGGTTTGAGACTTCGCCCGGGGATCGCGGATGGCACACGTTTTCTCTTAAAATGCCTTTTCCTCGCGGGGCTCAGAGTCTAGTGTTCATCCTTGGCGCTTTGCCCCCTGACGATGCGTCTGCGGAGGCTTCGGCGCACTACCTGGATGATGTGCGAGTTTCTGTGCTCACCTCGCATGCAACACTACCTTGATCCCATTTGAACTTCGTTCCCATGCTAATCTTCTGCTAATTTCCAACCGATGACTTCCGAATCAAAAACCACCATGTCCTCAACGAAATCGTCTCCGCCGTCATCAAACCGACGTTTCTTCCTGCGCGCCACCGGAGTGAGCCTTGCTCTGCCGCTGCTGGAGTCGTTGGGAAGGCGAGTGTTCGCTCAAGATTCCGCCATCGGCACTCTACCTGGAAATGAGGCGGGTGCTACGCGTCCCATGCGGATGGTGTGCATCGGTAACCTTTTAGGATTCCATCCAGAAACGTTTTGGCCTGAGGCCGCAGCCGACGAATCGATCACGGGTTTAAACGAGTACCGTGACTTTGAGTTGAATCGCACCACCGCTCCACTAGGAGCCATTCGAGACCGATTGACGATGATCGGAGGATTGGATCACGGAACCAGTGGCGGTCACTTCTCAATCCATTCATTCTTATCGGGCGTTCGTCAAATCGATGCCAAGTCGAGGCCGGATGCAAACGTCACGATCGATCAATACGCCGCGGATCACGTCGCGGGATTGACTCGGTTTCCGACACTGACGATCGGTAGCGAAAGCGGAATACACGGAGGCTGCCAATTGTCGTGGACGCGGACCGGCACGCGAGTGCCGCCGGTTCCGGGACCCGAGCAGTTATTCAAGTTAATGTTCGAGGGCGTCAGTGAACAAGACAAACTTGCCGTCGCCGATCGCTACAAGCTACAAGGGTCAATCCTGGATATGGTCAAGAGCGACGCCGATCGATTTCAGCGAAAACTGAATCAACAGGATCGTAACAAACTGGACGAATACCTAACGAGTGTGCGCGATGTCGAAAGGCGAATCGGTCTGCGACGCAATTGGCTTGATATTCCTAAGCCGGAAGCACCATTCGCCGCTCCCAAGAACCGCAACATGGTGGAGGATCTACCGCTGCTGTACGACCTAATCGCATTGGCGCTTCAGACCGATTCCACTCGCATCGCAACCTTAGAAATTGGCGGCGATTTCAACCCGAGAGATCTGGGCGTTAACGGCGACTACCATGCGCTTTCACACCATGGGCAGCTAAACGATCGAATCGAAGCGCTGGTCACCTTGGAAACGTACCAAATGAAACAGTTTGTACGCTTCATAGAAAAACTCTCAACACTCGACGAGGGTGGGCAACCTTTGATCGACAAGACAATGGTGCTATTTGGAAGCGGAATGGGAAATGCCAATTCACACACCAACACAAACTTGCCAGTGGTTTTGGCAGGTGGTGGATTCAAGCACGGTCGAATGTTGGCATTCGATCGTGCGTCCAAGCATCGACCGCCATTGACCAACTTGTTCGTATCAATGCTGCAACAGTTCGGCATGAAAACAGACCAATTTGCTACCAGCACTGGTACGTTGCGAGGTTTGGCCTGATGATTCACATGCGAAAAGTATGCATGGTTGTTTGTTCGATGGCGATTGGATGGTTGCCAGGCGATTCGCAAGCGCAAGGTCCGTCACTTGAAAAAGCGAAAGCGTTTCTGAGCAATCACTGCATTGCTTGCCACTCTGTCGATGATCCCAACGGCGAACGTGAATTCGAAACGCTTGATCTCGGCAAAGATCATTGGGATACGCAGCTTCGTTTGCAAGAGATTATCGATCAACTAACCCTCGGAGAAATGCCGCCCGAGGATGCAGATCAGCCTAGCACGAAAGATCGACTAAACGCGATCACACAAATGACACAGTTGCTCAGTCAGATGCGAGAACGGATCACTAGCACCGGTGGTCAGACCGTACTGCGTCGATTGACGCGACGGGAGTATCGCAACACCGTCGGCGACCTGCTTGCCATCGACATGACGATGTTCGATCCAACCATCGAGTTCCCTGCAGATAACCTATCCAACCACTTCGATAATTTCGGCGACGCTCTTGTAACCTCCGGCTACCTGCTTGAGAAGTACCTCGACGCGGCGCATCGATGCGTCGAAAAAGCAATGGCAACCGAAGCAACGTCGAAACCGCAGGAGTGGGTCTTTAACGGCGAGTTCTTGCAGCAGACCGAGCTAAAGGGCGCCCACAAGCATGCATTCGATAGCAAGTACATGGTGCTTTACGATCATCCCTTGAACGACAAACCGGAGGGAGCTTATGGACCACTTCCTGAGTTTTCCTCAGGTGTTCCTGTGGATGGCCTTTATGAAGTCAAAGTGCGCGCTCAGGCACTGCACCGTGATACGCCCTACTCACAAGAAACGGTCTTTATCGATTTGGACGAACCGTTTCGAATGGGCATTCGGCCCGGCAATACCGTGATCGGCGATATGGTGCACACGCAGCCGATCCAACCGCTCTTGGCCGAAGCCACCATCAAGGACAATGAACTGGCATGGTACACTTTCAAAATTCCGCTCGACAAAGGTTTCGCACCGCGCTTCACGTTCGAAAACGGGATGCACGATGTTCGCGGTTCGTACGCCCGAGTTTTTCGCAACCAAAAAGAGTCGCTGCCTCCAGACGTTCGGCAAAGCAAGGGCATCGTCGATTGGCGCAAAGCCGTCATCAAATTTGGATATCTGCCGCAGATCCGCATTCACGAAATTCGCTTGAGCGGGCCAATCGAGGTTCAGTCACCCTCGCCCTGTCAGCAAATCCTGCTTGACGGCAAGTCGTTTGAACCAAGTCGCGTACCTGAGTTGCTGCAACGTTTCGCATCGCGAGCATATCGAAGACCCGCGACCCAAGCGGAATCGGCAGGCTTACTGTCTATTTACAAAGGCCGCATCGCAGATGGCCGTCCACCAATGGAAGCCTACAAAGATGCGCTCAAGGCCGCTTTGTGTTCGCCGGCCTTCTTGTACTTAAGTCCGCCTGATGACTCGCAAAGCACGAAGTTGTCGGATCATGGGATTGCAGAACGCCTTTCGTATTTCTTGACCTCTACAATGCCCGATGATTCGCTCAGGAAACTGGCGGACGCAGAAAAGCTCTCCGATGCCGTTGTCCTCCGGTCCGAGGCTCGCCGGTTGTTGCAAAGCGATGCGTCCGATGCGTTCATCGCGGATTTTTTGGATAGCTGGCTGAACCTGAGAGCTCTTGGCAGCATGCCACCCGATCCAAAAGATTCGCAAGTCTATTACGCTGCCGGTTTAGAACCCGAGATGAAGCAGGAGACGCGTTTATTCATGCGCGACCTGATCGCTCGCAACGCATCGGTACTGGAATTCCTACGAGCCGATTACTCGTTTGTGAATCGCGACTTAGCCAAGCTTTATGGTGTTGCCGACCAAGTTCCTGCAGATGAGGCTAACAAATTTCGCCGTGTGCAATTCGCAAACAAGGAGCGGGGTGGCCTATTGGGACATGCAAGTGTTTTGACGGTATCAGCTAACGGGATCGAGACCTCCCCCGTCATTCGCGGGATCTGGTTGATGGAGACAATACTTGGAACACCTGTTCCTCCACCGCCGGACGCGGTACCGGCTCTGGATCCAGATATCCGCGGTGCGGTATCGATTCGCGATCAGTTGGCAAAGCATCGTGAGTCAGCCGCGTGCAATCAATGCCATCGCAAGTTTGATCCGTTGGGATTTGCGTTGGAGGGCTTTGATCCAATCGGTCGCAAGCGTGAGTTTTATGATTCGCAGAGGAAGATGAAGATTGACACATCGGGCGTCTTGCCCGGAGGAGATCGATTTTCCAGCCCAGACGAGTTTCGATCGCTATTGCTCAAGCGGCAGGAGTTCTTCATTCGTACAGTTGCAAGTCGATTGCTGAGCCATGCGTTGGGAAGACGCATTGAAGCCGTCGATCGTCCTTCCGTGGATAAGATAGTTAAAAGCTTGCAGGATAGCGAATATGGCCTTGCCGATTTAATCACCGCAGTGGCGACGAGTGATCTGTTCCTGAGCCGCTGAGTTCTTTGTCATAACGATGCTGTTTTCCCGAACCGCAGATGCTCTGCACTCAATTTTCTTGTCTCAAGTGAGGTTCGTGAGGCTGCGCGTGTCTTCGATATGCTTGATCATTCGCTTTGACGCTAGTTCGGAGTCGCCTCGTACGATTCGGCAAACCATCTGGCTTGACGATTGAATTTTTCTAACTCCGCGTCACTTTGGAATGGATTGACGCGATTCATTTAAAATGCGTCCGTTATTCGGTCTTGCTTCGACATGGTAGAGGCTCGCTGACTTCTGAGCGCATGGCTTGCATCTATGCATGTACGGCTCGGTGTTTCTCTTCTTCCGTCGCTTACGGCTTGGGGTTAATCGACGCGCGTTGCAAGACCGCTATCACGGCGAAATGGTCGGAGGGAGTACGACCCTCTTTGGCTGTGCGATCGATGTCAGCCAAATCAACTTTCCAGTATCTTGACGCACCTATCCAGTCGATGCGAGCCCCGCTCGTGGCCTCCGACTTGAATCCAGAAAAAGTCCCCTCATTGGCGGTTCGTTCGGGATGGAGCACTCGTGACCTTTCCAATGCGTGTTTTTGGAGCAATGCCGAAGTTTTCTGAAATCCTCGTTTTGCACACTTAGATCTACAGCGTTTCCCAATCCGATTCGCTTTTACGCAGAGACTTGGTATATTGCGGTGTTGGCCTATGCTCCGTAAAGTTCAAGTTATTTGATAAGAATTTGGGCAAACGGCAGCTTGCTCCGCATCGCTCGAAGGGAATTTTAGAGTTGTCCAAATTTGATGAAGCCAGAAAAAATAGTGCAGCCGTTAATCCCAGTCGTCCATCGGAACGCCATTGGGAACCTTCGATGCAAACAGTCGAAGGTGTCATTACTGTTCTGGCTGGCACCAAGATGACGATGAAAAACCGAGACGACAAATTGGTTACGCATACGCTTGTCGACGACGCTACTTACACGTGCGATGGTGTAGTCTGTCAAGCTTCGGATCTTGCGATCGGCAACCGCATTCGTGTGACGGTCGCCAAAGCAGATCGGTCGATGGCTGTTG
>JANMLD010000415.1:0-3694 GCA_031372345.1 Pirellula sp. | reverse complement strand
TGGCAGTTGAAAATGCGACACACGATATGATTGCTGCGTTGCGAGATGCGAACCGTAGTCAAATTAAGGTTGAGGGCCCAGTGATTTGACAAACGGACGGGCCTTCAGCCCTAGCATCATTTCGTTGTGCCTAGTCCCAGGCCGTTGGCCTGGGCTAGGCAAACTATCGGGCCTTCGGCCCTAAACACAATCTTAGGCAGTAAGGTTTACCAAGATCTCCATTCAAACGCGGTAAATAGTCCAAAAGTTCCGATTTGCTCGCGGAGAACGGTTTGGACGGTTGCCGATAACTACTCTGGTTTTTCCGTTGGCAACACGCGCAATTCCTCCAACGGATGAATAGAATAAGCCTGGAGTCAGCAGCATGCCAGGCGTGGAAATGGATAGATCGCTTTTCATCTTGTTCGCTTCTCGTACCCAGTATCTCCTATCCATATGATCGCACAGAGTTTCAGTGCAATGGCGAAAACGCGAAGCGATTCGGCACAGCTACGTGCTCGTCAACGGCTAGGAAAATACCGAATTGAACGCCGCTTGGCCCAGGGTGGGTTTGCCTTTGTTTACCAAGCCCTCGACACGATCGAAGGTGTTCGTGTTGCGCTCAAAATGCCGCATCAGTACAACGTCACGGCGAGCATGCTCGATAACTTCCATCGCGAAGCGCGATTGGTGGCCAAACTGGACCACCCCAACATACTTCCATTAAAAGACGCTAGCTTCATCGACGGTCGTTTCGTGATCACCAGTCGACTGGGCGAAAAGACGTTGGCATGTCGACTGCGTAATCGGATCTCGTTCGATTCCGCATTGTTGTTGATTGAGCAAATGATGGATGGTGTGGCTTATGCGCATCGCAACAAGATCATTCATTGTGACATTAAACCAGAGAACATGATTCTGCTTCCAGACGGTAGACTGCAGTTAATGGACTTTGGGATTGCCAAAGTTGCGCAACATACGATTGTGAAAACGATGATCGCCTCGGGATCGGGTACGGTTGGCTATATGGCACCTGAGCAGGCGATGGGGCGTCCGAGCGCGCGCTCCGATGTGTTTTCGATTGGTTTGATCGTTTACAAAATCCTTACAGGACATTTGCCAGAGTGGCCATTTGAATGGCCGCCTGCCGGATATGCGACGTTGCGACGCAAAGCCCACCCCGAATTGATCGCGGTTATCCGACGAGCGCTCGAGTTACGCCCCAGTCGGCGTTATCGGGACGCGAATGATTTGCTGCGTGCGTTCAAGGTGGTGAAAGCCAAATCGCTACGATTTGCCCACCGGCATCGCGCGACAACCAACGGAAAGGGTCCAAACGGCAAGAGCACCAACGGCAAGCATGCGTAGATGTGGACGAGCGAGGCTCTTCGCTTGTTACGCTGTTGTGTAGGAATACATAGGGTCCAGTGCAACTTCGGCATGGCGGACATCCGTCGGCGGAGCGACGGATCTACGGGAGGGAGAGGCTCCTGCCGAACCAAAGCCAAGCTCGGCAGGAGCCTCGCTCTCCCATTGGAACCCTTGGCAGGTAGTTTTCAGCCTGCCGCTTGCCTTTCTTGTGGCACTGTTATCTCCTCCGTGATAATATTCACGTCTCGTTGAAGATGGTCCGGAGAAAATTCTGGTTCAGCCACTTACAGCGATGCCTTTCGGTGGAGAACACCGAGCCACAGAGTGAACCCAGGAGCCATATTCATGCGATCCAGTTGTTTCAAGTTGCTTGTTTCCGCAGCGTTATTAACGATGCTTGTTAAGACGCCCGCCATCGCCGACGTCGGCGTTGGGGCCAAGCCCTTGCCAAAGGCAGAAGTTATCTTGGATGGCAAGCGAGCGATGCTGGACGAGAAATGGATTTACTGGGAGGGACCACGATTTTCCAGCAAGATGCCGATCCAATGGAAAATCGTTGAGGATCCCGTCGACAAGGGGACAGCTGTGATGACCGACGACCCGGCTGCAGTGGGCGGCAAATTTGGGGCCGCCGATATCGTCACGAAAAAAACTTACAAGGACTTTCGATTGCATGTTGAGTTTTTGATCGTCAAACCAGGCGGAAACAGTGGCGTGTATCTTCAGAATCGTTACGAAATCCAGGTGCTCGACGGCGACAAGACTAGCCACGGAATGGCGGCCATCATCAACGAAGCAGCCACAGATTACAACTTGTACAACGGACTTGGAAAATGGAATTCCTACGATATCACTTTCCGAGCGGCTCGCTTCCAGGATGGCAAACTCAGCGAGAAGCCGTTGGTGACCCTTTATTTCAATGGCAAAAAAGCGCACACCAACCACAGCATCACGAAAGTATGGGGCGGGCCAAACTCTGGTATCGACGGTGGCAATGACCAAGGACGAGGCATAACCGATGTTCCGGGTGGTCTCAAACTGCAAGCCGAAGGGCACGACGTCCGCTATCGCAATATTTGGATCCAGGAGTTGGTTCTGGACAAGCCTGACACGGACTTCAAAGAATAGGGCATGTCGGAATCCCACCAAGCTATCTGGCTGGAAATTGCACGCGATGCGATGGCGTGCCGTTTCGAAGTGCTCTTAAACCCCGGTAAGCCTACCAATGGACCCGAAACTGCGGTGGTCGCGCTGGATACGATCACGTTTCTTGAGCAGTTGCTCAGCGTCTACATTCCGACGAGCGAATTGAGTTTATTAAACAGTCGAGCTTTTGAAGCACCTGTCCATGTGTCCGAATCGACCTTTGCATTGCTGCAGCTCGGTTTGTCCGTATTTGAGAAAACAAGTGGCGCATTCGATATGACGGCTGCCAAGCTATCCAAAACGTGGGGGTTTTACCGGCGGCAAGGCAAAATGCCATCCGACTTGGAAATCGCGCAGGCGCTGTTGGAAGTTGGTTCCAATCATATCGTGCTAAGTGAATCGGATCGGTCTGTACGATTTGAAAAGCCCTTGGAAATCAACCCCGGCGGCATTGGCAAAGGCTTTGCTTTGGATTGTGCCACTGCGATTCTAAAAAACGGGGGCGTTAAGGACTTTGCATTTCATGGCGGAAAGAGCAGTATCCTATGCCGTGGCAATCAGGCCCCTGAGCAGGATGAAAGAGGATGGCGGATCGCGGTTCGGCACCCGGAACAATCGGAGCGAATTTTAGGTTCGTTAGAACTTTACGATCAAGCGTTAGGAACGAGCGGTCCAGCGAACCAATTTTTCTATTTTCGCGGGAAGCGGTACGGACACATAATCGATCCAAGAACGGGTTGGCCAGCCGAGGGAATGCTGAGCGTAACCGTGCTTCATCCTTCGGCTGGCTGGGCGGACGCGTTGGCAACTGGCCTGTACGTGGCAGGAATTGACAATGCGATCGAGTATTGCATGCAAAATCAAGAAACGGCAATGCTGGCAATTTTGCCTGGTAAGCGGGAAGGTGATTGTGAGGTAGTGACTTGCAACATGCGACCAGAGCAGTGGATTCCGGCGACTCATGGCTCGACGCTCCCAGGTAAATAGTCCGGTTGGTTTTGCAGGGATTTTCAAATAAAGTCACCCTCCCTCGGGAGATCATCCGGTTTAAGGTCTTGTATTTGCTTTCAATTCCGGGAGGGCGAGGCTCCTGCCGAGCTATTGCGTCATGGCTCCGCAGGAGCTTCGCCCTCCCGACCAACGAATTTGCAGGGTCCTAAACCAGACGATTCCCGGAGGGAGGGTGACTTCAGTGGCC
>JANMLD010000330.1:0-3654 GCA_031372345.1 Pirellula sp. | reverse complement strand
GTTGGTCAACTGACGGCTCCCAGGCTCTGAGCGCGGTGGCGTGTGTAGTGTTGAACAATCGTATAAAAGAATGGCTGACCGAGTGCCAATTCTCCATGACTTTCAACAACGCAGCCTGATTCCAATCGTACAGGTCGAAATGATTGAATGGATGGTCGGAACTACGCTCCGGAGTGATTCACGGAAACGGCGAACTGATTTGGATAAATAGGGGAAAGGTTGTTTCCATTGAGCCTATCATGAATTTCACCTTTGACGAATTAGTCAAAAAGACTGAAACCACATTTTCCGGCGACCGTCCATAGGCGATGTCCATGTACAGATGAGTGAACTATGGCGAGGTTATCCGAAAGACAAGGGCTGATCTGGGGGCCATCTATAGATACATTGCGGCGGCAATCTACTTTTGTTAGACTTGGAGGTGTGCGGCTCATTTCGATCCCTTCGGCAATTGCGGGAGGTACTCATGGCTAGGCAAAACCGTCGCGATATTTTCGATCCAAATGAAGTTGGAGCTTTTCATGCCGTCCAAAGAACGGTTCGCAGAGCGTGGCTTTGTGGAAAGGATCCGGTATCCGTAAAATCCTTCGAACATCGTCGGAGTTGGATCCAAAATCGACTGCAAGAGCTTGCGGCGAGCTTCGGTATTGACTGCCTTTGCTGTGATGGTTAACCATGTTTACGTTATTCTTCGCAACAGGCCAGATGTCGTTGCGGGTTGGTCGGACGAGGAGGTCGTTCGACGTTGGTGGCAGCTTTTGCCGCTTAGAAGGAATAAGGACAAGACAATAGCCACTATTGGCCGTGGACGTAGCCTCGGGGAGCCAGTTGCTTAACGCCGCTTTTGTCCTTGGACCAAAGGCCGGTTCGAGTCACAAAGGTGCCGATGCGGGTCAAAGGTATTCCATCGATTTGACTTGGCAGCTTGGACAGAACGTCTTCAGGCACCGCCAACAACAGTTCAAAGTCTTCACCGTCTCCCAGTGCGTGTTCAAGAGGGCTCCGACCCGATTTCTGAGCACAAGTCACAGCATCGTCACTGATGGGAACGTGGTCCAACCAAACCTCCGCACCGCATTTGCTTGCAACCGTTACGTTTAGCAAGTCAATTCCGAGCCCGTCGCTAATATCGGTCGCGGCAGAGACGACTCCAAGCCGCTTAAGTTCGGCTGCTAACTCGAGTCTCGGTTCGAACGACAAGTGCTTGCCAAGGATACTGCCCCCCAGTTTTCCGGTGACAACGATTGCATCGCCGGGCTTGGCACCGCTCCGGAGCCAACTTTCGCCACGAACGACTTTTCCAAGAGCGGTCATGTGAATAACCAATGGGCCATTCCAGACGTTGGTATCCCCTCCGGAGATGGCCACTTGATACTTTTCTGCCAGTTCGTAGACTCCCTCAAACACACCGGCAGCGATATCCCCTGCGTTTTCCTTGGGCAAGCAGAGCGAAAGGAACACCGAAATCGGCGTGGCAGCCATGCTGGCTAAATCGCTTAAGTTGACGGCCATCAATTTTCTACCTGCCGCTTGGGCTCCACATTCGGTTAGAATAAAGTGCGTTCCGTCGCAAAGTGAGTCGGTCGTGATTGCCAGATCGGATTGGGCAGAATCCAATGATTCAAAGCCAATCAGCCCGCAATCGTCGCCGATTCCCAACTTTACTTTGGGCAATCGGGCTGCTCTTTGTTTGGCCCATGCTATAAAACTGTGTTCCATCGGAGCTGTCAGTTAGTTCCTAGAAGTGAAAAAACGCGGTATGAATTCCAACGCCATTAAATCATCGAATCGATTGAGGACGCATTGTGTCCTAAGGTGCCGACTCAAAGCAAGCGGTCGGGCTGGCTATTGTCGTATCAACAGGCTGGCTTTTGCCTTGGTCTTTGCAATTTCCACATCGTATTTTCCTGGCTTTTTGTCTGCACAAGAAGTCGAACCGAAGCCTGCCATTCAAGAAATCAGGTCTTGGATCTCAGATCTTGGTTCGAACGATTACTCCAAACGACAATTGGCAACACTCAACCTAGGTAAGCAACGGGCAGACGCGATTCCGTTCGTAATCGAGGCCATCCATGATGCAACTGGCGAAAAGGCGGACCGTCTTTTTCAGTTTCTCTCGTCGGTTGCTTCTGACCCCTACAGCGAATCAGGAAAGCTCGCCTTCGATTCGTTGAATGAATTGGCTGCTTCTCGAACGACCGGAAAATCGATTCGGGCGGAGAAGATCCTGCAAGTCATCGGTGCAGACCAACGAGACGCCGCCTTGGATTTGCTCGAAGCCTGCAAAGCACCGATGCGGGAACGTGAGCTTCAAGTGATGAGCACTAAGTTCTTTGTTAGGAATCCACTCGTCATCGACCGGAGATTCACAGGGAATGCCGCGGACCTAGCTTGCTTAAAATGGCTAACCGACGTCGAATTCGCCAGGCTAGAGGGACCAGAAATCGATCGCGAAATATTGCAGCACGTTATCAGCCTTCCACACTTGAAAAAACTTCAGCTCGTTGAAACACTGCTTACGGCAGAGGACTTAGTCGTGTTAAGGGACGCGCCCGACTTGGACTTATTGGAATTCGTGTATTCACCCATCGGCGACGAAGCCGTGGAGATACTCACCAGTTTACCGGTTTGGGGTAATGTCTATCTGTTTGGTACGAAGTTGTCGCAGAGTGGCCAACAAGCGTTAAAGTCCAGGCTCGATGGCATTGAACTTTTTATGTCGCGTGGAGGTTTTTTGGGGGTGCAAGCGCTTGGAAACTCGTCGATCATCAGTGCCGTAGTACCTGGCGGCGCTGCTCAAATAGCTGGCCTTAGAAGCGGCGACAAGATGCTGTCCGTGAATGGGGTCACGATCCATTTGTTTGACGACTTAAGAAAGCAACTTGCCAATTTCGCCGAGGGGGAAAAGGTCATCATCGAATTCGAGCGCATCGAAAGATTCCAGCGAGAATTCCCGCAAGGATTCCCGCAAGGCGGACTCCCTCAGGGATTCCCTCAACGTGGAGGACTTCCAAACGAACCTCCGAAACGCGAAATCATGCAGCTCGAAGTGACGCTTGGTAAACGAGTGGAGAACAGCAGAGAACGGTGATACAGGACGAGATTCACGCTTGGAAGCCAAACGACTTAACACGACTGCGTCGGCTTGCGACAAAATGGTTTTCACAACATGGAAGAACACTGCCGTGGAGGCAATCGTCCGATCCCTACGAGGTGTGGGTGAGTGAAATCATGTTGCAACAAACTCAGGTTGCAACCGTGATTCCCTATTTCCTCCGCTTTCTCCAAGCCTTTCCGGATGTGGTTTCCTTGGCGGATGCTCCTCTTGACGACGTCTATCGCCATTGGTCCGGGCTGGGCTACTACCGACGCGCTAGGCAAATGCACCAAGCCGCCAAAGTCATCCAAGCGAAACATGAGGGGGACTTTCCTGTCGATTTCAAAAGCGTTAACGAGTTGCCGGGCATCGGTCGCTATACGGCGGGCGCAGTCCTTTCCTTTTCCCGGGACCAGCGACAGCCCATTGTGGAAGCCAACACACAACGACTCTACGCACGCCTGCTTCACCTTAAAGCCGAAACTTCTTCCAAGCAAGGACAGTTGCACCTTTGGAAGTTCGCTGAGCTTGTCTTGCCCAAACGCAACGGTAGCGGT
>JANMLD010000325.1:0-24230 GCA_031372345.1 Pirellula sp. | reverse complement strand
CTGCTGTTCTTCACCAAGGGGGAGCCGACCAAAGAGATTTGGTTCTACGAGCACCCCTATCCGCCGGGAGCCAAGTCCTACAACAAGACGAAGCCCATCCGCATCGAAGAGTTCGACATCGAAAAGGGCTGGTGGTTCGGTGAGCAACCGAAGAAGAAGGGCAAAGCCAAACGGGAGGGCGAGGCTCCTGCCGAGCCGTCTTTCGCCCACCGAGTCGAGACTCCCCAGGCCTGGAAGGTGCCCATAGATCAAATCGTCGCCAACGGCTACAACCTCGACATCAAGAACCCGCACGATACCAGCGTCGCGCACACCGACCCCGACGAGTTGCTCGCCGACTACCAACGTCTCATGACCGACCTGCAACAAACCCGCGACCGATTGAGGGACGAACTATTCTCGGCAATAAGCCGTACAATATGACTGAACGTAAAAATTGCCGTCTTCAAAAATCGCATTTGTTTTACTCTACACCTTGGATTGCCGAATTTTCTACAATACCCTATTCACTTTTGTCTGTCGCAAGATAATAAGTAGTAATTCAACGCCAGAATGCCAAACAAATTGAAGCAAATAAACGATATCAGCTACGCTAGACCGCCTGTAGTCGAGACCGTACTAGGTGTGCAGTTTGACCGTTTGCCTGCTCTTTCTAATTCCCATTGGGGAATTTTTTGGAAATCGCTCGAGCAAAGCGAATGGCCGATTGTTGAAGATGCTACCCCGCTGCCAAACCAAATCGAGCGATTTACCGATGCGGCCCGCTGGGGAGCGGGACTTCAAATTCAATTGACGGATGATCCGACTAGCCGCTGCCGAATCAAAAACCGTCTTGGTGACCGTATGATCCAGTTGCAAAACACTCGATTGCATCTGAATTGGCTGGGTGAACTCGGTAGCGAATATCCTCGATATAAGACGATGCAGACGGAGTTCGAGCAATACTATCGTCGATTCTCCGACTTCGTCGTTGCTGAAAATGTCGGTTCCCTGAAGCCAAACCAGTGGGAAATTACGTACGTGAATCACATTCCTAAAGGAACCGTTTGGCAAACCGCAAGCGACTGGAACTTTTTCAAATTGATGGGGTCAAGCACTGCGACCAGCTTAGTGAGTCCGGAGAATTTTCATGGTGAATGGCGTTTCGTTATTCCAGAAAATCGCGGACGACTGCATATCGAATGGCAGCACGCCAAGAAATCACAAACGGACACCGCAGAGTTAATTCGGCTCGTTTTCACGGCGCGTGGACCCGTTTCGCACGGCGAAGATGCAATTGCGTCAATTGTCGACGGACTGAACTTAGGGCGAGAAGTGATCGTGACTTCCTTCCGGGACTTCGCAAAAGACGAGGCCAACAAATACTGGGGACTAAAACATGACACTGAAAGTTGACAACAAAGAATTTCTCTCGAAATGGCCTGACTTGGAAACTACAAATGTGGATTCCGAGCGGCCAACCGTTCGCGACAAGGACCAAGTCGAGTTATTTCGGCAAGCTTGGCAACAACTGGTTGATAGATTGTGCTTCGATTGGGGACTCGATCCTCAGCAATTTGACGACGACGGAGTTGAGCCACCGAGTCGCGAAACAATTATTCGGGCGATACGTGTCGCTCAACAGCATGAGAAACTAGGTCATCCACCGCCGGACAGCGTCGTCCCAGACGCTAACGGCGGAATCGTGTTCGAGCGACGCGAACTAGACATCACCGAAGTTCTTCACATTTGGAGCGACGGCGGTGCGGAGTACCAGCAATTTCAGGGGACTCGATTGGTCGAGCGCATGCCCTTATGAATTCCACTCCGTGAATCGGGAAAGGATCTCGCTTGGCTGATGAAATCCAGCCCATCGCCGACGAAGAGTTGCTGTACCGTCGCGTACCAGCTTCCACGGGATGGTTCGATCAAGCCACTGGTATTCTCAAACCCGATGCGTTTGGTCCCCACAAGCAACGGGATTTGACAGGCATCTCCGTTACGCGAGCGAAGTTCAAGTCCATCGAGCAAGCGGCTCAAGGACAACTGGGCAAGTCCTATTTCCTGGCAGTGCTGTGCGTTGGTGATCTGCGAAAGGCTAAGTTCACGGTCAAACCGCAACCCAACGTTCCAGGCGGTTACGATATCTCGCACGCAGAATTGCCGGACTTAAATGCTGCCAATTACAAGGCAGCAGCGACGCTGGAACGACAGCGCGAGTTGGCTGAAAAATTGTGTCTACGTGTGGAAGGACCATTCCAGACAGAGAAGGCCTCGCCACAATGACTCCCGAAACTTTCTGTGAGCATTTTTCTACTTTCGCTGAAGCCCCAAACGGCGTCGCGAAACTGCGCGAGCTGATCATGCAACTCGCCATCCAAGGAAAGCTTGGCACGCATGACGTGAACGAGGAGCCGGCAAGCGTGTTGCGATCAAAGATTCTGGCCAAGCGCAAACGACTGGTTGAGAGCGGAGAATTCACCGCGTTTGCAACCGACACCGAATGGCCCGATGGCGCTTTGCCATACTCGTTGCCGAACGGCTGGGAATGGATTCGGCTTGGCGAGCTTGGTGGCTTTCTTGGCGGCGGCACACCATCCAAAGAACGCGCCGAGTTTTGGGATGGCAAAATTCCTTGGGTCAGTCCGAAAGACATGAAGCGACCTTACATGGACGACGCCATCGACCATGTTTCACCGCTCGGTGTCGAGAACTCGTCAGGCAAGATGATCCCGAAAGGCTCGTTGTTGATGGTTGTCCGAGGAATGATCCTCGCGCATTCGTTTCCCGTCGCGTTGGCGATGCGAGAACTGACCATCAACCAAGATATGAAGGCGATGCAACTCGCGTTGCCCGAACTTGGCGAGTACATGTTGCGATGTTGTGTAGCCTGCAAGTCACTGATGCTCGCCAGCGTTGAACGGTCATCACACGGAACATGCCGCCTTCCTACCGAAGCAGTCGCGAACTTCCCGATCCCGCTTCCCCCGCTGGCGGAGCAGCGGCGGATCGTGCTTAAGGTGGACCAACTGCTGGGGCTGTGTGACGAGTTGGCAGCGCGTCAGGCGGCGCGGCGCGAGGCGCGCTCGGCGTTGGTGGGGGCGACGCTCGACCGCCTGGTCTCGGTAGGCTCGGCCGTCGCATTCCCCTCGCACTCCCACCGCCTCCGCGACCACTTCGACCGCCTCTTCGACACCCCCACCACCCTCCCCCAACTCCGCCAAGCCATCCTCCAACTCGCCGTCCAAGGCCAACTCGTCCCCCAAAACCCTAACGACGAACCGGCGAGCAAACTCATCGATCGCATTGTTGCCCAGAAGACCGATCTCATCCGTGACAGGAAGATAAGGAATTCGAATTCTCACACTTCGCGTGACGCTGTCGTTGAAACGGATGAATTGCCATACGGATGGTCGTGGGTCACGTTGGACGCTATCACCGAAATTGGTACCGGAGGAACACCACCGACAGGCACGAAAGAGTATTACCAAGATGGAACGATCCCTTGGATCACTAGTTCTGCAACAAACTCAGAGTTCATTGCGCAGCCAGAACAATTTATCACGCAAGAGGCAGTCGACGCTTGCGGTCTAAAGATCTATCCAGCGGGTAGTTTAGTTGTCGCTCTGTACGGGCAAGGCAAAACCCGAGGACAGGTTGGTCAATTGATGTTTGACTCGACTTCCAATCAAGCATGTGCGGGTATCCGTTTCTTTGGAGATGGATTGGAGATTCGCGACTATGTTCGATTGGTGTTTCGAAAGAAGTACCATGAATTGCGAGCACTCGCGGCTGGTGGAGCTCAGCCTAACCTTAACGGCGGTATGATTCGACTAATGCGAGTCCCGCTCCCGCCGCTGTACGAGCAAAAGCGGATCGTGTCGAAGGTGACCGAGCTGCTGTCGCTGTGCGACGCCCTGGAAGCCAAGCTGACGCAGGCCGAGTCCGCCAGCACCCAACTCCTCTCCGCCGCCGTCCATCACTTGCTAAAACACTAATCAATTAAGGGATTCGAATGTGGTACCACTTGTCGAATAATTTTACCGAGATCAAAAACCCTATAACCGAACTCCGACGCCCAAGTTTTGATTACTTGGATGTTGATGTAACGCAATTAGTACTATGTGTTGCGCCAACCGTATGGCAATGCCTTCTGTCACTCAGCGGTCGCGATGACGAGACTAGGTACATCTATGAGGTGTATGTCAAGAACCCGACCCCAGCCGAAGAGGTAAACAGCAACATCGCAGATGCGAGTGTGACTAGCGAACACCGCATAACGCCCGATGTTCTAAGTATGAACGGAGGAAGCATCGAGACCAAGCTGATCGGCAAATTGCGTATCGCAAAGGAAGAAACTTTGTTCATCAAAACAGTAGTTAGGCAAAAAAGCGTTCAGCCGAACGCAGATCAAGAACGCGAAGTTTTTTGGAATGTGGACGGCACTGGTGAATGGACTCTTCGGGAGCGTGGCCGGCATGTTGTACAGGCATGGAAGTCATTTGTGCAAGAATAGTTATCTACAAAAACGAATCGACTGCTCATCGAATCGATGCCTAGAATCTTCGATTTTTATCTTGACGCCGTAGCGATCATTCTAGACGGGCCCATTGAATAGTTCCGATTGTATGACTTTGACTCGCGACAAACCCAGTCGTTGCAATAGCCCCACCAGTGCATCGAGTATATACGAATCGGCACGCGGAGATAAATAAACTTTTTCGATAAGGGGATCGAGTTTTATAGGCACACTTAATCCTGATGGAAAACAGGTACTTTTCGAAGCATTGCCGTTCAGCATTTGACTCGAATTCCAATAAATCAAGCGAAACTCATTCTCGAATGAGAAGCTCCGTCTTTTGCGTAGAAATGGCAGAAACAGATTGTGAAGCACCGGCATAGGTTCCGTTGTGTAGTCCGCGTATCTAACGCGTCCTCCTTGAATCGACAATTCAGTCTCCTCAAGTGCGTCACGAAGACGGTGTATTGTAGTTTTGATCGCAACGGATTTTCCGTAGCAAGAGTAGATCTGCCAGAGTGCAGCCGATTCCTCCTCATTGATGTGCCAGCAGTTGATGTAGAGACAATTGCGGACTTCCTGGTTGCGATCTTTCTGCGATTTCCATAAGGCTTGGATTTTGTCATCAAGTCCCTTGAAACTTTTCAAAAAAGTCTCGTATGTAGGCGGTGAGAAGTGCCCCTCCCAACCGTCTTCAAAGTAGTCACAACTTGAAAACCAAAGAGATGATGATGTTAGTAAGGAAAGCAGCTTGTCGATCGACATGTATCGCCAAATCGATGTCAATGACTCTGGAGTTTCGATGTCGGGATGAGCTTCAAGCATGAATTTCTTTGGTGATAACTTTTTGTTGTGATGTTACCCGTGAAATTAGGCGTTGGCCAGTATTTGTCAAATGTAATTCCCCAGATTTTTTAATTTATGCCACCCGTTTTCGCTTCCTTCAATTCCGACAAGATCGGTCCGACAATTCCCAACGCGTAATGGTGCCCCAGAGGCATGGAGTCAAGCAGCTTTTCGATCGCTTGCCGACTGAACAGAGTGACTGATTCGCGTTAATAAATAATAAGCGATGATTTTGGAGCTATGCATGCTTGTAGCTTAGTTGAAGTCACCCACCGTTTCGGCCATGATCGAAAGGGTCATAAACGGAGAGGTAGACATGGCTGTATTGCGGAGTAAAAAAGGGCAATTTGTTGTCGGCGGTCCTGCCGGACCAGGACGTCCCAAACGAACCGATTACACGGAACTCCTCAGAGCAACTCTGACCAAAGAGGATGCTACCTAGATCTTTAAGAAGGCAATCCTTCAGGCCAAAGACGGCAACCATGCCGCCCGTTCTTGGGTTTGTTCGTTCTTAATGTCGCCAGCGCCGAAGACTCTCAAACTAGAGCACGAGGAGCAAACAGACGCTCGGCGAATGATGGACGCGATTGTGGCCGTCATCCCAGAAGCACAATTGGTTGAAATCCAAAAAGTAATGCGGGACCAAAAGGAATGACGAGTGTTCCGGAGATCATCTCCTACCACTCTGCGGATTTCGAACTTGCAGTAGACGCCAAGCTACTAAGTGAGTCCTTTGCCAAGTTCGTTGGAGCGGCCTGGGAGCATGTTACCGGTTATGAGTATTCCCAGTGCCGGCATATCGATGTCTTGGTTCGTCATTTAGAGGGCGTCGAACGCGGGGACATAACTCGGCTGCTTGCCAATATCCCACCAGGGATTTTCAAGACGACAGTCGTTTCGGTTCTGTTTCCAGCATGGGTTTGGACCAGAGACCAGTCACTCGCGTTCCTCTCTATTCGTACAATACCGGCCTTGCAACAGAAGCGAGCGTCAAATGCCGAGAACTACTTCGTTCCGAATGGTATCAACGGCTGTTCCCAGCGGTCATCGTAGCGCTGGGACGATCTGACAAAGGAAATCCGTGACCAGCGTCAGCGTTTTAATCCGAAACCAGTTCGGCCAGTGGGCTCAGAAGAACAACGGGCGGATGCCTTAGCAGGTGCGATCCGTTTCGGGGAACTGATGGTATTGTCAGCGGAGTGGTCGTCGAGCACCAACTCTCGCCTTGACGCTTCGAAAGCCATCGGGACGCTTGGTTTTTCTAACACCTGCTCCGTTAACATCGGAGAACCGAGAGAGCTGGTGGACCTTCCTTGATCTCGCTAGAATCGAGGATCGTGGCCTTGGTATTACAGAAAAGGGAATGGCCTAACTCATCGACTTTGGAATTTCCTATTGGCGATCAGCGGTATGCGAGGAGGAGATTTCCAGGACCCTCGAAAGCGCGCTGACAATCCACACTGGGTACGATATTGGTATAGCCTTGGGGGAGCGGCGATAGATGCGGTTGCAATCGGATGGGAATGCAACTTGCTCAGACTTTCGACTTGAATTTCGTTGCCGTCACGAACTATTCAGAAAACTACTGTAACTGAGTCGAACACGAATGTCGGTATGACGTATACTTTAAGAGGATGACCTACTCCGACCGGGATAATTTATTAATGCGATCAGCAACCGAATTGCAACTACCGCTAAAAAATCCGCCGATTGTTGAGTTGGCGTTGTCAATTCTATTCGAACCCAATGAGAGCTTAAATGACGTTCATCTAGGGCCATTCTGGTGGGACAACAAAGACATATTTCCAAAGTCGAACCATTCCAGCCAATTCGAACTGATTTAGAATCATTCGCCTCGGGTAGTCCATTCAGCGGACCTCCAATTCAACTCGAATTTATTAACGAGCCGGAAACAAGATTGATGATGAGCTCTGCAGATGGCGACTGGCTTTGCCAACTTCAGAAGGATCGAATGGTCATAAATTGGCGGAAAGCGAAGTCGGAGTATCCTAGATACCCAGCCGTGAAGTCGAAGCTTCATTTCATGTGGGGTAAGGGGAGCGACTTTGCTTCGAAGGTTGGCGGTCAAACTCCAGTTCCCGCAAAATGGGAATTGGTTTACGTCAACAGGATAACTCCACCTTCGACACAAAGTCTCGGCTGGGAAAAGATCGTTCCAGGCTTATTTCATGATGGACTAATGGAACCCCAAGGCGGCAGATTGGTTGGAAGACGATGCCAATGGGTATGGGATATTGAGTCTTTGAACACGCGGCTGGTTGTTGATTCAAGACCTGCGATTTAGGAACCGATGGATTCAATTATACTTAGCTTTACCGCCAGGGGGATAAAGCAACCATCGAAAGATGTTTGGCAAGCTCTCGACGATGGACATGATTTGGCGGTGAGTTTTTTTGGTTCAGTGGTATCTAAAGAGATCCTTCTACAATGTGACGAAATTCCATGAAAAGAGCACGACACGAGACCAGACTCGCTCTTAACAGTATTCTTACAAGCGAAGAAAGCAGCGAACGATGGAATAGCGTTGGCGAAAGCCCAGAATGGACTCATTGCATTAACACGATTGCAAGGTTAATGAGTAAGCCACGTTCTGATTCCAGCAGCCCGAACGCCAAAGCTAAAAGGCAAACACTAGGTTTTTTGAAGGACGCGAGAAGATCTGGGAAATTGCCTCCACTCATGATCGATCTAGAGCCCACGGGCGGGATAATCGTGACCTTCGAGGAAGACAACAAGTCTGACGAATGGACTTTCTACAACTCTGGCGAGATCGAGTTTACAAAGTACATCGACAACAAAGTCGTTCACCTCCAACTTGTTGAAAGTCCAGCGACGAACTGCTCAGATGCTACAATGGCTTTCTTGGGCTGGGAGCAAGATGATTTGATTTCTCCATTCCGTGTCTCTAGGGCACACGTAATCAAGCATCTAGAGCCGCAGTCTGAAGATGATCTAGTTTATTCATGGTAACTCGGCCTGATCCCGGTGTGGTTTACAGGCAAGTGATTTCGGGTGGCGAACCGATTTGGTTCAACCCTTCACGAGAGCCGCCTGTGTCTCGTGGGCGAAGATCATTGCGAGCAAAATGGCCTCGAGACAAGGTTTCTCCATTGCACCCTACACCTACCATTTTTCATCGCTACCGACCGAAATCATTGAAGTTCATTTCGATCCGGCAGCGGATTGGAGAATTCATGATTCGATTGCAGTTCGTATTGCTGAGGGGACTTAGAGCTCAACGCGAGACGCCGGAGCGAAAATCACTCGTAGAGCGGGAGTAGTACGAGTAGTACTCCCGAACATATTTTTTTGACATTTATCGGCAAACACTACCACGTTTTGCTTCTAATCTTGCTACTCAGTCCGCAGGACGGTACTCGTAATCGGTAGGTCGGCAGCACCGTTACCGCCGACTCGATTCGCTTGAGCTATACTCGTTGTGACGAACGGCTCGGCGGTTTGCTGATTCAATGCATTTACTTGCCACAAACATACTACGATGAAACCGAACAAAAAGATGATTCCTATCGACCGCCGAGCCGCCCTGAAAATCGCGGCCGCTGCAACCGCCTGTTCCATGGTCTTACCGGACCTCGACTTGGCGGCCCAAGAAGCAGCCCAGCCGTTTGGAAGCGAGTTTCCTGACCTGGAATCGCTGACGACGGGCGAGTGGTGGAAGCCTGGAGCTGCCGCCCAAGATACCAAAGTCAAACGGGGAGGTGCCTCCCCGGCCCCATCGATGGATGTGCCTCGAGATCAAGTCGTTGTGTTTGCCGTCTACCTACATCATGCCGGAGTCCTCAAGGTCAGTGCGCAACTGTATCCCCTCAAGCCAGGTGAGTCGCGCGATGTTCATCTGGAGTTCTCGAGAAACGGTCGATGGGAACAAGCCGCAACGACACAAGTTCTTTATCCCGGCTGGGATGCTCATTTCAGAATCGAAAGTTGGGATGCGACCAAGGATGTTCCGTATCGAGTTCGACACGGTGAAAAGGCCTTGTTTGAAGGACGCATCCGCCGCGATCCAATCGAAAAGAACGAGATCCTCGTCGGCAATTTGTCATGCAATTCGAGCAAAACCATCGGCGAGCGGACCGAGATTGTCAACAATCTCAAAGCACAAGATCCCGATCTGCTCTTCTTCAGCGGCGACCAGACCTATCGTCACACCGAGCATACCGCTGGCTGGATCGAGTTTGGTTTGCAGTTCCGTGAGATCCTGCGCGATCGTCCGACGGTCTGCATTCCGGACGACCACGACGTCGGGCACGGAAATCTCTGGGGAGAGAATGGAAAGCGGTCGACGACTCCCGGCGATGATGACGGTGGATACCGCTATCCCGTGGCTTATGTCAATCAAGTGCAACGCCAACAATCCTGGCACCTCCCCGATGCCGTGGATCCAGCCCTGGTCGATCGCGATATCAAGGTTTACTTCACATGCTTGAAGCTCGGTGGTATCGATTTTGCAGTCCTCGAAGATCGCAAATTCAAAACTGGCCCTGCCGGCAAGATCCCTCAAATGGGCCCGCGTCCCGATCACATCAACGATCCGACCTACGATCCGAAAACGGTCGATTTGCCGGGCTTGCAGTTGTTGGGTGAACGCCAAGAAAACTTTCTCCGTGAATGGACTCAAGATTGGACAGGGGCGACGATGAAAGCCGTCCTGTCGCAAACGGCTTTTTGTGGGGCGGTTCATATGCACGGAAAACGCGATGGTCGATTGCTTGCAGATCTCGATTGCAACGGTTGGCCACAGACGCCTCGCAATCGCGCTCTTGCACTGATTAGACAAGCTTGGGCTGTGCATCTCTGCGGTGATCAGCACTTGGCGGTCGTCGTGAAACATGGCATCGACGACTTCGGTGACGGCCCCTACGGCTTCACAAGCCCTGCGCTCGTCAATACCATCTACGGTCGTTGGTGGCACCCGCTCGACGAAAAGGCTGGACCGAATCCGGTACCGAACAGTCCGTTGCCTTGGACGGGAAATTTTCGCGACGGGCTCGGCAATCGAATGAGCATGATGGCTTACGCGAATCCGGAGGACATGCAGAATGAAAAGAAGCGTGCTGACGGCTACGGGATCGCTCGCTTCAACAAATCGAAACTTACGATCACCTTCGAATGCTGGCCCCGGTTCAGCGACGTCAAGCAAGGAGATCAGCAACAGTTCCCCGGTTGGCCAATCACCGTTGCGATGGATGCCAACGACGGACGCAAAATTGCGGGCTGGTTGCCAGAACTCACGTTTGAAGGCGTTGTCGATCCGGTCGTTCAGGTCATCGAGCAAACGAGCGGTAATATCCTCTACACGGTTCGCATCAAGGGCAATCGGTTCCAACCGCGTGTTTATTCGTCGGGGCCACACACCGTGAAGATCGGTCGCGATCGATCGGATGCCGTCACGCTCTCGGATCTTACGCCGAAAGAAAAAGCCGAAGCAGAAAAGAAAACGGTTCAAATAGTATGACGATTAACTGACTCCCCTTCTCCTCCTCGGAGATCGTCCTGCTTATTGGCCAAGGTTTTCCAAAGTCAGTCACCCTTCCTCGGGGAGGGGCGGCCAAAGGCCGGGGAGGGTGAACTGACTTGAATATTCGCCTCTCGCACTTCACCCTCGCTTCGCTCGACCCTCCCAGAGGGAGGGTGACAAAGCTGGACGATCTCTTAGGCCGAGGAGGAAAGGGAGAGACAAACGCAGTATTAGCAAACACACCCAGTAACACTAAGCGTTTTTGAAACATATCACTCGTGACCACTTCGGTGATCAAATCGGCAAGGCGATACTCGTTATCCTTCAATTTGGCGACTATCTTATCGACGGCAGCACGATCACTCGCTTCCATGCTCAGCCGATATGCAAACGAGGCAGACCTGAACCTGATTGAATTCGGACTGGCACACTCACGCTTCCCCGGTGATACGTAAGCAGCAATCTAACCGCATGTCTTTCATTCGGCCTTTTTCTTAAGTTGCGTTAGATCCGCCATAGCTTCAGCCAGCCCTTTTCCGATGCCACCGAGAATCTTCGCCGAGCCGAGATAGTGAAACTCGAGGTTGGAAATACCCTTTTCGAGCACCTGCCTCTCGCGCTCCGTGAGACCTTCGATGCGCAGTTTGTCCTGCAACGCCCTTTCCTCGGCGGGATTCATTTTACCCTCGGTCGCGAGCTTCTTTGCTTTTTGTTTGATTTCATTCTCCTTCGCTTTCGAATCGCTTAATTCACGATCCCAATACTTCTCCGCCCAGACGGTCGCAACGTTGCCTTTGAATTCTGGCAATGCAGCCGGAGCAGCCATCGCGAGACGGAAATTCGTATGGGTGGCCTTGTAGCGTTGCTGATCGGGACCATACTCGGCGACCGGACCGCCCACTCCAAGAACTCCGATCACGAAGGGGAGCTTCGGTGCGTTCAGGTCTTTCCGCACATCACGGATGAAATGAGCCATCGCATGGCTGTAGGCATCGTAACCGCCCGGCATGTCGCGATTCGGATAGGTGCCGGAGTCCACCATGTCGTTCCAACCTTGGAACCAGACAAAGCCGGATAATTCGTATCCTTTTGTCGAATCGTAGCTTGGCACCACGCGTTTGATATCCGCGAGTACGCTTTTCACATGCTCGACCATCAGTCGATAGTTAACACCCGTCGCCATTTCCTTCTCCGCCTTGATGGCCGCCATGTCCTTGCCCTGTTTTTGGAAAGTCGCAAGCTGCGTCTCGTTGAACACATACGGCCCGGCGCTCGGTGAGCGGAAATCGGTATTCAAGCTTTTGCCGCCCCACGAAGTTTTGATAATCAGGATGGGGCCATCGACGGATTTTTCCATTGTGATTCCAAAGGTGTATTCGGGCCCGATCTTCGGACCGTTCTGGCTGGCGCCGAATCCTGTGGTTAGCTTCCCCGTTTGCTCTGCGTCGGCACAGCCGATCGATGAAATCCAAACTCGTTCCAGGATTCTTGGTGAGCCGTCAGCGTTCTGCATCTCCGCAAGCAGCGGCTTGGTCGCCGGGTCCATGCCAATGTGCTCAAATGTCCGAACCTGTGCATGCCCTTGCATGTTCGACTGACCAGCAAGTACGAAAACTCGCAAAGGCTGCGCTTCCGCGACAGCAGGAATTATCAGCAGCACTAAAAGGAGGGAAAGACTATATTGTTTCATACCGGCGGTACTTCCGAAGGGGGATAGAAAAAATGCGTTTCGTTTGCACAGTTCAGTGTCGCTCTACGCCTGCACATTGTTTTTCCGTTCTTGGCGAGTTGCAAGAAAGCATACTCCAAAACCGGCTGGTCGTGTTGTTTTTTCTCCCCTCTGCCAGCATGGAGATCGGCAACGATAAAGCGACGATCATTTTTGAAGGAAATACCTAAATGCGTTTGTTCTACGGCTGTTTATCGGTGGCAGGATTCCTGCTCCCTCTAGTGTGTTTCGGTTTGCACTTTACACGTCGGGGCGAAACAGCCTGGAGCGAGTTCTTTTCGGCGCCCTTTGCAACATGGGTCATTTCAGGATTTACTTGGGACTTACTGATCACTGCAACGGCAGCCACGGTCTGGATGCGGTCGGAGTCTTACCGTCTAAAAATGTCCGGTTTCGGATGGCACTTTTTAGCAATTTTCGCTGTGGGTATATGCTTTGCGCTACCGACGTTTCTCTTTCGACGTGAAGCGTACTTGAACAAAGCGATCGCAAGCGCCGGAATGAAGCCTCAGTGATCGCTACATCCTTGGGTTTTAGGTTTGAGGCGACGTGCGTTCACGGTTCGGAATAGGCTTAGGCCGAAAACAGTCAGAACCACGACCAATAGGACTGCGATGTTTCTCGATGACATAGCCATGCGCTTTCCACTACTGTACTATTCCCGGCGAGCCAAAACTCGCTGCATCCCCGGTAAGGCGTCACAACCAGTACGCTCCAGTCTATCCGATTCTCTGATGTTGCGTTAGCATCTCGGGTGTGTCCCTGCTAGCACGAAAATTGCACTTTGCATTCAGTGAAATGGTGGGTGGAAAACCTAAATGGAACAGCCTAAATGGTCGGCCGTCGCAGTTCGTACTTTCCTCTCGTTTGCTACGTGGTCGCAGTAGGGATTTTCAATTGCATCGCTTTTTTCATCGATCGCTTTGTCTTTGTCCAATGGATGTACTTATTCACTACAGCCGCAATCGTTGGTCAGATACTTTTCTGCCTACTGCTTGGCGGTCTGCTTAGCGACTATTGGCTTAAGGGACTTGTCATTGGAACGAGCCTCCTGGTGTGTTGGGCTCTATGTTTGCTTTTGGGAACTCAATGGTTCGGTCGGATTGGCTTGATCTTAACTCCCGACTTTTTCTGGTATCTTTTTGCCTTGCCCGCAATAATCCTTGGCGGTTCTACTCCTCTGCTGATTTGTCGGTCCGCTTTTGGCTGGAAACTGGTCGGAGAGAATGCACGGTCGAGTCAAAGCCGTTTTTCAGTTGAGGATTTGCTGCTGACCACCGCTGCGATTGCTTCGGTCCTCTTCATGTGCCGGGTCCCTCAAATCGCGACCGAAAGGCCACCCAATATCGTGCTGGCAATTATCGCTTATGGCATCGCGTTTTCCTTCGTTGCAACGCTCTCGATTCTCATTCCAACGGCCTACATAGCGTTTCGTTACAAGGTAGGTCGCCAGCGTCGGTTGGGTTATGGACTACTATTTGGCCTGATCTATGGGGCATTTCTTTCCTTATTGATTGCACCTTTGATTGCACCAGTGGGGCTGACTACGTTGGCTTATGCATTCGCAGTGCCCTTGGGGCTCTTCGTTGCTTTGTTGCTAGGTCTAAAGGCATTAAGAATGAGCGGCTATGAGCTTGCCTCGCGAGCCCGCAAAGCCGAATTGTCATCGACCGAAGTTGACGAGCAAGCCATCCCTGTCAGCAAGCGAACTCAACGTCGGTGGGCATTGGGCGTTCTTGCTTTTGCGGCGATTTCCAGTTTAAGCCTCATGACCCTCGACACGTTCAAGCTTCGGTCTGAAAGGGAGTTGTTCGAACTGAATCAAACTCTTCAAAAACGAGGCGATTCAATGGATGTTTTGGGCCGAATGATCGTTGAGCTAAAACTGAATCCCTCGACGACCGATGAGATGCTCGAGGACCTTCAAGGTTTCCAGGATGTCCAAACCCTCTCGCTTGCCAACACGCAGATCACCGACGCAGGATTGAAGTCGCTTTCGAAATTCCCTCGACTAAATTCTCTCGACCTTAGCCACACGAACATCTCCGATGCTGGTCTGGTTGAACTCCGCAAGCTCAAATACCTCCAGCACCTTAGCCTGGCGCATACGCAAGTCACAGTTTCAAAGCTTACGGAGACCAAGTCCTTGATGAACTGCATGTCACTTGACTTAAGCGGTTTGAAAATCACCGACGACCAGTTGCCTTTGTTGGCTCGTAGCAACACGCGCGCCGAGTATCGACACCTTGTTCTGCGAGACAATCTTCTTACCGACAGTGGTCTAACGAACTACTTCAAAGCAAACCCCGTTTGGGCCACGCTGGATCTGAGCGGCAACCCGATCGATGGAAGCTGCATTGCAGAGCTTCGCAATGTTTCTACGCTTATTTTGGAAAACATTCCTCTGACCGATGCAACCATCCAATCTGCCATTTCCCCAACTGGATTTTTCGGACCAACGAAGAAGTTGGTGCTAAGCGGTAACCAAGTGACGAGCGCTGTACTGAACAGTGTAGGACCAGGCGTGGAACTTGGCGAACCAGGCATCACGGAAACGCAACTCATGAACTGCAACGCGCAAGGTTTTACTAGGCTAATACTCAAGGGGAAGTCATTTAATGGAAGCTGCTTCTCTACTTGGCATCCCAGAGTATTCGAATTGGGTTTGAGCGGGACGGGAGTTACCGATGAGACAATCCGATTTTTGAGAAACATAACTAGTCTACAGATCATAGATCTCTCGGAGACGGAGGTCACCGATGCGTGCTTGCCGGAACTTCGCAATGTGCTGTACATCAACCTGAGCGGAACAAAAATCACGTACAACGGACTACGCGCCGCATCGTTCGCTCGTCCGCAAAGGATCCAAATTGCTCTCGGCCAATTTTCTGTTGAAGAAGTTCGCGAACTGAAAAAGTCGCTTCCGCTCGTTGTTGGGAAATCGGGCGATTAGGAGATCCGCACTCGCCCTTGGTACGGCAAAGCGAACCGGCATTTTGCACCGATAAGATGCTCTACCGTATCGCCGTCATTGTGCTCGGCTTACTTGCGTTGCTCGCTGCCATTGGCTCTATGGGGCTCGTTGTTGGAACGCGTATGCTTGGATCCATACAATTGGAAGTTTTGCCAATGAGTTTTAACTCTAGATAATCCGATCGGCGGAGCCGGCGGCTGCAATGTCCTGGTAAGGAGTCATGTCCAAGCCGTCGATGAAACTGGTCAAGGACTTGCTTCTTTGTGGGTGCTGCAACTTCTTGACGGCTTTGCTTTCGATTTGGCGAACGCGTTCGCGGGTGACTTGGAAAATCTTGCCCACTTCTTCTAAAGTGTAGGCGTAACCGTCAGCCAAGCCGTATCGCAACTTGAGGATCTCACGTTCGCGATAATTCAACGTTTGCATAGCTTCGTGGATCTGTTGTTTGAGGGTTGCCTGATTGGTTTCATACAACGGATCATCGTCACGGTAGTCTTCGAGGAATTCGCCAAAGAAACTATCTTCATGGTCGCCCACGGGTTGATCGAGCGAAAGTGGCTGGCGAGCCATTTTCAAAACGACCCGTGCATCGTCCAACGAAAGGCCTGCTCGTTCTGCCGTCTCTTCGACTGAGGGTTCGCGGCCCAATTCTTGAGTCAAGTCTCGCGTCACCTGACGGACTTTGCTCATCGTATCGATCATGTGAACCGGAACGCGAATCGTTCGGCTTTGGTCGGCAATCGCCCGAGTAATGGCTTGGCGAATCCACCATGTTGCGTAGGTCGAAAACTTGAATCCTCGCTCGTACTCGAACTTGTCCACCGCACGCATCAATCCAGTGTTTCCTTCTTGGATTAAGTCGAGGAAGCTCAGGCCGCGGTTTCGATACTTCTTTGCAATC
Organism: Pirellula sp.; assembly: GCA_031372345.1. Lineage (GTDB taxonomy): Bacteria > Planctomycetota > Planctomycetia > Pirellulales > Pirellulaceae > JBKCUI01. The sequence goes on along the minus strand of JANMLD010000325.1, from coordinate 7,782 downwards.
GAAACGACAAGTCGCAAGTTACCAGCGGACAAGTCACGTTTGGCTGCATCGTATTGAATGCGGTGCATTTGGACTCGTTGGCAACGTCGAGCCAACGTCTTCGGTGTTTCGAACGTGATCCTCATCAAGTAGAAAAGCTCAGCTCGAAGCTTTGCGATTGGCATCCCGTCCGAAAAACCAGTCGCTTGTGCAGCGTCGATTCGCTCTCGCAAGACCACCATCTGACTTTGAATCGTAATCAACTTCTGAAAAATGGGTTCCAATCGGTTGGTTCTCAAGTTCATTTCTTCGATCAAACGAACGGCTTTGTTTCGGCGGCAAACCAATCGCTTCCACGCTTGGCGTCGTTCGCTCATGGGCAGGCTTTTGTTGATCGCGGTGAAGTAGTCCCCGTGATTTCGCAAAAGCAGGTGGCGAAGCGTCTTGATATTGGGGCCGATGCGTCGCATGATCGCAATTTTTTCGGATGCGTTCGTAACGCTCACTTCGATCGTGCGATCCAAACGCAGTTTGCTATCGCGAACCTGCTCGAGCAATTTCGTTGCACCCTGAAGCATGAAGTCGCTAGCCAACATCCAATTGCGGTAATCGGTACGGGTCATTTCGATCCGTTTTGCTGCACTGACTTCTTCTTGTCGGGTTAGCAATGGAATCTCACCCATTTGCATCAGGTACATGCGAACCGGATCCTCGGTAGCATCCACCGACTCATGTCCGTCTTCACCGGGGAGAAAATCGTCGCCCGATTCATCCTCCAGAAGGCTCTCTTCGTCTGCCGAGTGATCGTCGTCAGCGTCTTCTTCCTCTTCTTCCTCGAAGCAAAAACCTTCGAGTTCGGCACCCAAGTTGTCGCGATCTTCGCTAATATAAGACGATCCTGATTTTCGGCCTGCGGATTTGTTGGATCGAGGATTGAATCTCTTGGTCATGGCTGGGTGTGCGTCTCGTAGGAGTTGACAAGGGTAAGATGCGGCGGTTTCGCATCAAGTTCCGACTGATAAAAGAAATAGATTGCATTCGGTGTGCCGACTGATTAGGAAACCAGACGAATCGACCGTTGACCCTTGTAATTCGTTGACGCAATGAAAGCTGGACCGCAGCAGAATTATTCCCGTGATGCAGAAAATCTACTCTTCGGACGTTTCCCAATTGCAACATGTTTCCAAAACGCACCACCCTGAAGTCGATACTTAGATGGTTGCGAAACCGCGGCTACCGGCTTTGGGCTAGATTTCCCATGGTGGCGGTGCTGGGCATCGCCCTAGCCGTCATTCCCTTACAGGAGTTTTGGGGCAATATCTGGTGCAACCTATTGTTCATAAGCACGGTCATTTCAGCCACCCAAGCATTATTGCAAACCCGGGTTCGGCCGCAAACTCGGATGATTTGGACTCAGCTCAGCCTCGGGCTTTCCATGGCATTTTTCTTCAGTTTCTACCACTCTCTATCCCAGCGAGATGCCCAGCTTCGTTTAGACAGTTGGGAGAGGAGCTTTAAGGGGTTTGCCCAGAATGATTCTCTTGCGTCTATTTCCTGGAACCCCATTGCCTGCCGAGGAATCGTCGACTCCGCATTTCGATATCGAAAATCGACTCTTCCAGGGAAAACTAGCGAACCGAGCGGGGTTGATTGGCAATCTATCACAACGATCCAGGTTGAGGAGATTCGCACAAATGGGGTTTGGGAGCCCCGGTTGCTGCTCATGCCACTTAGCATCGACGGAAAAATCGAAGGTCTCTTTCCAGGTGACCGCATTGAACTTTTCGGGCAATGGCGACTACCCAGCCCCCCTTCCAACCCCGGCCAGTTCGACCAAGCTCGCCGCTTTGCCGAGCTAGGCTATGCGGCACAGGCTAGAGCCGAGTCGGCAAATCAAATTAAGAAACGGAACCAGCCAACCTGCCTCCGACTGGATCGCTATCTGGCGATGGTTTCGGCCATGGCTCTGCGGTCGATCGAACGCTTTGTCGTTTTGGACCAAGCCGAACTGACAGCAGCTCTCGTTTTAGGTCAACGCGAACAAGCAGAATGGCGATTGCAGGAAGAATTACTCGCTACCGGAACCATCCACATGCTTTCCATTTCAGGGATGCATATTGAGATGGTGGCATTGTCGCTGTTGCTGATCGGAATGTTGCTACAATTGCCTCGCAAACCTCTGCTTGTGGGCATTTGTGTCTTCGTGATCGCCTACGGTTTGCTGTGCGGGGCCAACCCACCAGTCGCTCGCGCGACCATTATGCTGACCGGGCTATGCCTGGCTCGGTTGATGGGATGGAACTTTTTCAGCCTGAATTTTTTAGCGTTTGCGGGTGTCCTTCTGATTCTCTACCGAACGACGGTTGTCTTCGAAACCGGCACGCAGCTTTCGTTTATGGCGGTAGCCGTCTTGATATTGTCCACCCAATCGATGATGCAGCGAGTGCCTCCACTCGAACGACTCATCGATTCGAAAGCTAGTCATTCGGTGCGAAGCCTGCGACGTATTCGGGAGTGGTCCATGGAAATGCTACGAACCAGTTTTTGGGTTTGGTTCATTACGGCCCCCTTGGTGTGGTCCGCTTTTCACGTTATCAGTCCAATCGCCATCGCGCTCAATCTAATTTTGTGGTTGCCTATGCTCCTGGCTTTGATGGCGGGACTTGGTCTGATTGCCTTCGGATGGTTTCCTCCTGTTGGTTGGCCCTTGGGGGTGATTTGCGGAGTCTCGCTTTGGCTGGTTCAACTATTTGTTAGCTGGGGGGAGCAAATACCCCTCGGGCACTTTTGGCTGCGATCGCCACCCGCTTGGTGGCTCTATGGCTTTTACACGCTGGGGATTCTTACCACGGTTTGGACTGGCGTAAAGAAAGCATCGAGCCGTCGCCGACTGGGACTCTTGCTCGGAATATGGTTCGTCTTTGGACTCACGATTGACCCGATAACGGATCGCTGGAATCGACTTATAACGGGTGACAACGGCAAACTCTCCTTAACGTTTATTGATGTCGGGCACGGCACGAGCATCCTCATCGAGACGCCTGATCATGAGTCCTGGCTTTACGACGCAGGTAGGTTAGGGGACCACCAACGCAGCTATCAAGTCATCGTCGACACACTCTGGGCCATGAGGCGATCCAGGATAAAGGGACTGATCCTTTCCCACGCGGACTCAGACCACTACAACGGCATCGAAGGGCTAACAAAGCGGTTCACGGTCGACCAACTGTTTTCGACAAGCCAAGTCTACTCGCATTCGAGCCCACTCTTGAAACAAATTCTCGCTGCAACCCGGCGCCGAGGTGTGAAACATATCACATGGAAAAAAGGGGCTGTTCACCAAGGAAATGGCTGGAGCATGCTAGCATTGCATCCACCGGAACAAGGTGTAACTGGAACCGACAATGCAAACAGTCTATGTGTCTTATTGGAATTTGCAGGCCGACGAATCTTGCTACCGGGTGACTTAGAACCGCCAGGCATGCAAATGCTTGTTTCCCAAGCGGCAACCTCCGTCGACGTATTGATGGCACCGCACCATGGATCGCTCAATTCCAAATCCGACGCGCTCTTGAAATGGTGCAATCCAACGACGGTGGTTATTAGCGGCTCGACTCGGGCGGTCTCGCCAAGAGTCCTGGAAGCCTTCGCGGCCGAAGATCGCGAAGTCTTCGTAACCGCAAGGGATCACGCGATACGCATCGAAATCGCCAAGGATGGCACCATCGAAAAGAAACACTGGGTAACCAATCGGTGGACGGAACTATAGCTTACTCAAATCGCAAATGCTTCACCGACTCTCCCGAGTCTTGCAACTCGACCAAGGCTGCAATACCGATGTTCAAATGCGCTGTGACGAAACGTTCGTTGACAGACCGGTCACTGGCCGATGTCTTGACCCCCTCGGGGGTCATCGGATTGTCAGAGACGAGGAGCAAGGCACCCTTCGGGATATGATTTGCAAAGCCGACGACAAACAGCGTTGCGGTCTCCATGTCGATGCCGATGGCTCGAGTCTTGATGAGGTACTCCTTGAAAACCTCGTCGTGTTCCCACACTCGCCGATTCGTCGTATAGACCGTTCCCGTCCAATAATCAAATCCCATCTTAGCAATGGCAGCGGACACAGATGCTTGAAGTCGAAACGATGGCAAGGCAGGAATCTCGGGCGGGAAGTACTCGTTGCTGGTTCCCTCTCCACGGATGGCGGCTATCGGCAGAATGAAGTCACCGATCTTCGTCTTTTTCAGCCCACCGCACTTGCCAAGAAACAGAACCGCTTTTGGTTCGACCGCCGAGAGCAAATCCATTACGGTCGCAGCCATCGGACTTCCCATTCCAAAGTTCAGAATGGAAAGATTTCCCGATGTCGCCGATTGGATGGGTAGCCCCTCTCCGACGACAGGAACGCAAAAACGCTCGGCAAATACCTCAACGTACTGAGAAAAATTGGTAAGAAGAATGTACTTCCCAAAATCGGGGAGCTCACGGCCCGTATAACGAGGCAACCAATCCCGAACGATCTCGTCCTTTTCCTTCATTCACAACCTCTCCATCGCGACAAGCAAGCGGCTCAGGTAAACGCCACCTGAGCCGCACAACATAAGCCTTAAGCCTTAAGCCATAAGCCTTAAGCCTTTAGCCTTATTCCTTCTTCCCAATTCCCGCTTCGGCCAGCAGTTTTTGCACTTCCTCGGACTTGCCCGTTAGCTTGTCCGCGATCGCCAACGCTGTTTGCTTGGCGTCCTCTTTCAGCTCCTCAACTTTCAACGCCTTGATCGCAATTTTGAGCATTTCGACATCCGGAAAAAGCTTCAGAAGTTCTAGAACCAACTTTTGTTCAGCGGGTTGACGAGCCGCATCGAACGCGTTCTGGCACATCGTAACCCGTTCAGGTTGGCTTTTCGCAAACTGCTTGGCCATTCGAAGATAACCCTTAAACAGTCGTCCCTGAAACTTGTCGGCCGGTCCATTCTGGACCAGGTCCAACAACACAGGAGCAGCGTCAACTGTCAACCATTCACCCAGCAACCGACTGCTAGCGTCTCGCAACTGCGGATCGGAGCTCTTGGCTGCGGCGTCCATCGCTTCCAAGGATTTGGTTCCACCCACAGCCCCTAACACGTCCAACATGGCACTCTTGGTCGGTATCGATGCGGTCTCCATGGACTTAACGATTTGAGCAGCGCAAGCCTCGCGATCAGGCATGCGGACCGCAGCTGTCTTGAGGGCTTGCTTGGCTGCTTCAAAATCCTCTGCAAAACCAGGGCGCTCCACTTGTGAAATCAGCACCGAAAGGCTTTCTGCAGGAACGGTTGCACCAAGCGACTTGAGGGAAGCGGCGCGAACTGATTTATCTGGGTTGGTCAATGTCGCAACGAGTTCTTTGGTCGCTTCAATGCGTCTTTGTCCTACCACCGCGATCAAGACCGAAAGAACATTGCCTTCGGCTTTCGGAAGCCGAGCTAGGATATCCTTGTTGATGCTCTGGTCTGGCAGATCCGCCAATGCCGTTAACGCGGCATCGGTCAATTCCGCATCTTGTTCCCCTGCGATTCCAACAAGAGACGAAACACAAGTTGCGTCACCGACCCTTGCCAGGGCATTGATGGCTGACAACCGAACTTGTTTTGGACCCGCCGTAGCGGCTTTCACGATGGCAGCTAAATTGACAGTTGCTTTTCGATCCGCCATCGCTTGAATAACCAATCCAGCTCGATCCGGTGTTGCAAGTGCCAGTTCGGCGGCCAGTGCGCTGTCGACTTCTTTTCCGGACATTTCACGAGCCGTTTTCAGTGCAACTTGGAACAGCACTTTTTCTGGACTTCGTAAGTTTTCCAGCAAAAGGGGGAGCCCATCCTGCTTCCTAGCGAGAATGGCTCCGCGCGTCGCTTCAACAATCCTCTGCATCGGTACGTCCGCTTTGCGTATGTCGTCGTAAATGGAGGCCGCAAGTGTCGTGTTGCCTTCTTGCATGGATCGCTCAGCGCAAAGGACGCAGCCCTCTGCTACTGCCGAACGAACATTGGCTGGTGCACTGACGATTGCCTTTCTTAGAATCTGTGTGGCGGCGGCATTACCAATCCGTCCGAGGGCTACAGCCGCTGCTGAGGCCACGTCGGCGTCCTTGTCTTTCAAGCGAGTGTTCATCACTTCGACCGCACCCGAATCTCGTCGGACACCCATCGAATTGATCGTCCCGATAAGCAACCGTCCGTTTAATGACTCACTGGCTTTTCGCAGTGATTCATCGACCTTCGCACCGGGGATCGCTTCCAACGCAATCCTTGCCCAGGACGCTAGCTGCTCGTCCGATAGAAGTTTGGCCAACTCGGATGTTGCTTCGGCTGTCCCATAAATGGCCAAGCGCTTGCAGGCAATGGCTTTGTCGGCACCTGGGCTATCTGCTGACTTTAGAACGGCAATCAAGTCGCTCTCTTTCTCCATGGTGAGTACTTGGCACAAGCCGACTCGGCTCGTAGCGATGGTCATCGCCAAACAGGTTGATAAAAAAAACAATCCACGCTTCAATCGTCTATTCATTATTCTGTTCCGTTAGTAATTTTTGAGGGTGTTGAGCCTGCAGATGAACCGACGCTGGCAGCGTCGGCCACGATTTGCGTCGGCCACGATTTGCGTTGGCCACGTTGGTTGTGTTCTAGACCCGCCATGGCTCTCGCAAGGCTTCGGAGCGCAAGCGATTGGCCGGCTCATCATTGATGAATTCGTTTTTGGCCAAGTCGTATTTCACTTGATGATTCAGGAACAATGCGATGTTGGCCGCGTGGCACGCTATGTGGGCGTTGCAAGCTGCCTGAGCATTTCCCTTTGGCAGACCTCGAGTCTTCACACAATCGATGAAGTCACGGACATGGAAGGTAGCTGGGTAACCACCGATTTCTTCGACTTCTCTGCCTGCGAGCAGGGCTGGTGAACTCAACACCAGCTTGCCGCTGTCCCCTGCCTCAACCCAGCCCGTTTCGCCTTCAAATCGAACCGGGCAAGACCCCAATGGAATCCAGCCCTTCTCACGGAAGATAAGCTCGACACCGCTCTCGTAGCGAGCGACCAACTCACCATTGTTCGGAGCATTGTATTCGATCGGTGGAGGACAATCGTCGACTGCCCATTGACACAGGTCCACGCAATGCGAACCCCATTCCAATACTCCACCGCCAACGAGGCCACCACCCTTCTCAAAATTAAAACCGTCCTTAAGTGTCTTGGTGTTGAATGGACGCCAAGCGGCTGGTCCTAGGTACATATCCCAGTCGGCGATTTGTTTGTCCGGCGCGGTTTCCGCCGGCAGCCAACCGCTCATCATGGCTTGCATGCCTGCCGGATGCGCGTACACCTTCTTGAGCTTGCCAAGCTTTCCGGTTCGAGCCAGATAACACGCAAACGCGAAGTGAGGCAAGTTGCGGCGCTGAGTCCCTGCCTGAAACACACGTGCCGTGCGACGGATTGTGTCGGCCAAAATCAGGCTTTGGGCGATGTTCTTAGTACATGGCTTTTCGCAATAAATGTCTTTACCTGCACGAGCAGCTTGCATCGTCATCGTCGCGTGCCAGTTGGGTCCAGTCGCGATCAAAACCGCATCGATATCTTTCCGGTCCAGAAGCTCACGAAAGTCGGCGTACATATCGCAATCCACGGTGCTATATTTGCCGTCAACCTTTTTCTTCACGTTGATGCGTTGCGATTGCTTAACGTCGCAGACCGCCACGAACTGCACATCCTTTTGTTGCAAGAAGCAATCGAGGTCATAATTGCCTCGGTTTCCGATGCCGATGCCACCTACGA